>CAYHGC010000014.1:0-14415 GCA_964356075.1 uncultured archaeon | reverse complement strand
AACGGGTTGCACGGATTGAGAGAGGAAAAACAACATGAGGATAACCGCAATCGCACCAAACACCACATCGATCGAAAAAACAAACCCGCGCATACTAGGATGACCCCCAGGATGTGAGGGTGATGGGAACCGATGAAAAGGGACATGCGCCATCGAGACATTGACGATAGTCTTTCGCACTCGCAGAGGAAGGAACGAGGATAAGTGTTCGGGAGAGAGAATAATACGTCGGATTCGTCGGAGGAATCGGCCAGCCGGTCAAACCGGAAATTCCTTTGAGCGCAATCGAATAGCTAGGAGGAACGCCCAGGAAAGAAGTGGAAGGAGTGGCCGTGAGATTTACAAAACAGTTTTCCATCCAGGAAAGATCGTTATCTTTGACCCACACCGAAGGGCCGCAACGGGCGTTTTGGGTTTGAACACCGACTAAAACAGATGCATCGGGTTTGGAGACCAGCATGTTCGACGAAAAAAGAGTGGCATTCCACAATTCCCTCGAATGCGTGTCTTGCTGATCGTAAAAAAGATGAAGCTCGGACTGTGACAACACTAAACCCAGGGCGAGCGTGAATACGACTGCTGCCAGAACCACGTCCAGCGACCAGATTTGGCCGCGCGCATTGAGGGTCATGGCACCACCCCGATGGAAAAAGGACCGTAGCAATCGTTGAATGAAAACGTATGTGCATCGTGATAGTCCGCCGGCTCGAAAAAAGAAAATGAATAGGTTACATCGGCAGGTAATTGGGTTGCAGAAGAAGGAACAGTCAACAAATAGGAATGGGTTGACGGGTCGTATTCTGAAATGCACGAAAACCCTTGAGGAGATTTGAGCGCACGCAGCGTGGAAAGGAGAATACCCCCAGGGGCACGCACAGTAGTGTTGGTGATAGTGACGACATTGGGGTTACCCGGATAGGAAATGGGCTCTCGAAAATACGATGCAGATGAGGAAAGGAGAAATTGGGATGACATTCCGTTCTCGCGCAACTGTTGATGAAGGGAAATTTCAGCGTGCGATTCCTCAAACCGATTCAACACAGGAGCAAGTGCGGATAAGACGATCAACAAGATGAGAAGAGCAAATAACAAATCCAGCGCCATTTGTCCGCGAGAATGGAAATGAACGCGCAGGAGATGCATGCCCCATCCACCGATTCTTCGTTTTTAATACTGGCGAAAAAATACTCAGACGAGCGGAATAGTACGTGATTTTCCACTCGCAGAATAGGCACGAAAGGAGGTTTCGTTGTAGGGATAAGCAAGAATCAAATGAATTTCTCCCAAGCGAGAAAAGGCAATCAGATCTTGTTCCGATGCACGCGCAGATGGGGATGGATGGGAGTGAACCGTGCCCGCAATGAGAGGATCAGTAGGAATCAAATCCTCACGGAGTTGAGAATGCGTCCGACCAAACTCAGCAGGAACCACCACAAATTGAGAAAGCACGTGCGGGTGTTCGGGTGTCACACTCAATAGCGCGATGAACTCATCCGGATACACGTGTTTGGCCGCCTGCATGAGATTACGAATGAGCGAACGAGAAATGGTCCATGAGGAGAGTTTCATCGGATAATGAAAGACGGGATGTTTGATAAAACTAATAGTAAAACCAAAGAATAGACGGAAGCAAACAAAGCGAGCAAAGAGACAAAGGTAAATGGAAATGAAGAAGAAGACGTGAAATGAAAAAAGAAAGGAGAATAAGTAAAAGAGTGGCGATTCCTCCGAAGAGAAAAAGAAAAAACGAATGAAAAATAAAAAAGAAAAAGAGAGGAACCACCCACGCGCGGGGGAGAAAGAAACTTACACCAAACGCGAGAAGAAAACCCGCAAGGGTGTATCCGAGAATCCATTCCCATGAAGGAAGAGATGTGGAGGAAAGGATTCCGGCCGGATAGGAACGCACCGCACCTGTTAGGGAAACAAAACCCAAACTAAAAACAAGATTCGCCACGCGTAATGAGGGAGAGGAATGACCGTAGAACCACAACGCCCCCATGATTCCGGGACCAATACCCGGAAGCAGTCCTGAAAGGACCCCCAACCCCGCGTTCCGAAAAGGATGATTCGTTTCTCCTGCGGAGGGAGACGCGTTTTCGTGTCCAACTGCACCGAAAAAACCCAGCAAGAGCGCAGGGAGCGCCAATGGAATAACCCAGACATGCAAACCAAACCAGCCGGATAGTAACACTACCCCCACCCCCCCAAGCAGAGGAACAAATGGGAGCGTCGAGCGAACCATCAACCATAGTATGGAGAGAAGGAGAAGAGGAACGATGAATGAAGTGAGCATGGAAAGAGAAAAAGGAAAAAATGTGAGCGCGAGCAAACCCGCAGCAGCTACTCCAAAACCAATCAGCCAATCAGAGGGAACGAGAGTCGATGAAACATATACGGCACGCGCCTCCCATGCAAGGGAAGCGGAAATGAAACCCAGAACGATCATCCAACTCGACGAAAATGAAAGAAGGGGAATCCAAATCAGCAACGGAAAAATAGACGGCATCCCCACGCGGAACAAAAAAAGAGCAAGGAAAACGCCTGCGGATAATTCAAGGAATGGAACCATTGGTATCACTCCCCAACCATTCTTCCACCACACACAACCGGCCGCGAGGGGTGGGATCAATCCTGCCACGAATACGCGCCCATTCATGATTGAGCGGAAAAATAGTTGAGGGAGGGTGACGGAAATAGCAGGTGATCGTACCTCCATTCACGAGATCAAACACCCACGCGCCGCTTGAAATCCTAAAATGAGTCACTTCTCCCAATAATTCCACGCGCGCAGGAAGAGGAATGGAAAACGTGTCCTGAATCGAGGCAGGATGGAATGTGGAATGAGCATCATATACGTGCAACATTACCCCGCAGGCGACTGCGAGACCAATCCAGCGAAGCGCAAGTGAATCTATTTTCATGAATGCGGAACGAAGGGAAACGGATTAAAAACTAGGGAAAAAATCAACAGGTTTGGGTGCAAAAAGGAAGGTTGTTATGCACCCATGCGATGTCGACGTTCGCATAATAGTCGTCCGGATCAACGAAAGGGCAAACCGCTGAACAATAATCATCCGCATTCACACTCGGGTCCCATTTTCCTTGCGTGTTAATGTTCATCAGCAAATTTCCGGAATCAAATTCGGGAAGAATAGAGGAAATGTGCACCAAATGAGGATTTTTTTCAATTAATGGAAGAATCGCTAATTTGGTTTGAATGGAAATGTTGGTCTTGGTCTGATTGGTTACATACGGAAGAGAAATCGCCATCGAGAAGACGATTACGAAACTAATCACGAATAACACTTCCAAACTCGTTTGGCCCGAAACAGAATCAGGAACATTATGCAGTGGCATTGAAGTCCACCTCAAAGATGGGTGCAAACGTAGGAGGAGGAGTGGAGTAAATCGTTCCCACCGCAAAACGCTGAGCAAAACCAGACGAGCTTACCTCGAGACCAAAATTCTTGGTTTTATCTCCTTGACAGGATAAATCGTAGGGCGCCACATCAATGGTTTTGGTACATATCATGTGTTGAAGACCCGGATTAGCGGTTTGATCCGAAGGATCTTTACACATTGATGGAACCGTTCCGTCGAGATTGTAGACCGGATTGTTGAGCATGAATGTCACGGAGATTTTATTTCCAACTGGGTCGCATAACCAGTTAGTATCCGGAGGGAGGTAGAGATCCAGGACCTGACGATTATTTCCTGAAATACTCGTGAAAAGAGAAATGGTATGATCGATTTTGGTTAAACCTGCTGAGAGGGAACCCACCGTGCGGACATCGGTCAATGCGTTCTGCATCGTTTGACCGAGAGGAAACACGATCGAAAGCAACATGACGAGCATGAACAATAGAACGAGAACAAATTCGATCGAGGCTTGACCGCGGGCGTTCATCCATACCACCACGCGAGGGGACCGTCTCCAAATGCGCTCAAAACAACGTAGGCCAAAAACACGGCCGGAGCGAACGGAGCCGACGCTTTGATCTTGATTTCATCCGTAAGGTTTCCTTTCTTGACCTCGGCCTGCAATCGCTCAATCTGATCCGGAAAAAATCCCGCCGCCTGACGAGGGGTGGCCAACACTTCTCCCTCGGGAGAAATAACCGAAAAAAGCATCTTCAAATTGCGCTGAGAACCCGCCTTAATAATCGTTTTCAAATTAGGAGCCGATTCGCGCACCACTTTACCATTTCGCACCGCAATGAGTTCCCCTGAAATATCCCCTTCTTCCAATTGTGAAATACGCTTGTTTAACGTGAGCACGTTTTTCTGCGCAAATCCGTACCAGGAACGAAGAAGATTAACGACGAGAAACGCGCCCAGTAAAGGGAGAACCACATCCGACGAAACAAACGAGAAACCCATCGAAACGATCGCGATACCGGAGAGAATCCATTTGACGACATCCGGAAGAAACGCGATGAGGACGAGAACGAGAATGCTGGACCAATATGGAAAAGCTAAAAACTCCACCACACGAAACGTGAGGGCGACGATCAGACTGTACTTGAACGCATCCATGAAAGCAATTTTTGTTCGGGAAAAAAACTCCGTGCGCTTGTCACGATGATTCAATACACTCAAAGCGAGGAATGCGGTGTAGGGAAATAACATCAGAACGGAAAGCATGAAGAGATTGAGCATGAACAAAGGTAGCGTGGAAGGGAGGATGAGCTCCTTCCCCACCCATACAAACGAAAAATGAAAAAAAGAACCGAGGAGAAACGGATTGAATGGATTCAATGCCGCAAGACCTGTGAAGAGCTTGACATCCCCACCCGCCCATGCGCCGATACGCCAAAAAAGATAGGCCACAATGTACGTGGCGACCATAATGCCCACCGACCACATTAATGGAGAAAGAGATTGTTGAATGTAGGACTCGTATCCCGCCAACGCCACACCAATGATAGCCAAACTCGCCGGAATCCAATTAGGAATGATTCGCCAACGAAAATCCGTGTACGTGGAAATAAGCAATCCTAGAATGGAAAAAATAAAAGACGCCAGGGGGAACATATGAAGGAGCTACCCTCCCAAAAAAGTCAAAATGGTTTCCTGGCGAAACTGTTCAATGTTTTTCTCTGCGACCTGAGCAATGGAAATGACTTGGAAAGCGAGCAACGCGGCAGCGGTGGCGAGCACCACTCCAAACGCAACCGTTAGGAGGTACTCCAACGCTACCTGCGCGCGTCTTTCCGATAACATTCCATTACCGCCGACCGTCACATTAGACGGCGTTGACATTTACGTGTGTGGTAAATGTGGTCAGATTATTGCCGATGATGCTGTTCGTCTGACTCGTCGAGCCAATGATTAACAACAACACAATCGTCGCAATGAGCACGGCACCGCCGATTAACAGCAGATATTCTAATGCTCCTTGTCCTCGTGAATCCATATGTTCCCTCCTCTTTTAGGCCGTCTGATGTAACGTGGAATTCGTCTGTGCTAAAATGCTGGTTTGGTTCTGGGTTAAGAGACCCTTCAAGATCGCCGCAGCACTAGAGGCTGCGATGATCACGATGATAATCACCAAGGTCAATTCGGTTGCGACCTGTGCGCGATTATCCATAGTGAGTCTTATCCTAATCCTGTCCCAATCAGCATTCCGATCGCAAATTGCGACACAAAGAACACCGCGTAAGCGACCAATAGCAACAAAGGGATGTATAAAAGGCTTTTGGCGACCTTCCCATCGCGCATGATCCCCATCATGAGGGAAACGCAGATGCCGATGGAGATAATGTAGCCCTTGACGGCGAATATGACTAAATCACGGGCATTCAAAATCTGATCGAGCGGTGCCCCCGTAATATTTTGGGCTTTCGCCGAAGCGTTAATCAAAAAGTCAATGATCACCGAAACCATTCCAAAAATAAACGGAGCGACTAAAACACCGGCCGTGAGCATGAAAATAACCTGCAACACCGTCTTGGTCTTACGCTCCGATGCAATGCGGTTCATTTCACGGACATCCTGGGAAATATCATCTAAGATATCCGCCAAGGCCGCACCGGCACGCACGGTGTCGATGATAATGGTAACCACACGCGAAACGAGACGAGAATCAATGTTGTGCGATAATGTTAACAACGCATTCTCGAAATTCTCACCCTCTTCCAACTTACGCAAGACTTTTTTCATTTCATCCGTTAAGGGGCCGTACTGGGCCGCCGCCACTTCGCGCAACGCATACTCATAGGTTGAACCTGTTTTGAGCGTGTCGGAGATTTGCTTTAATGCATCCGCGAGATTGGCTTCAATGGCCTCAATGCGCGAACGACCTTTCAAGTAAGGGTAACCCACCATCACGTCGAGTACGATGGCAAACCCCAATACTCCTAACAAGGGTTCGTTGACTTTCAACACAACCGAACCAAAAAATAATAATAATCCAACCGCCAACGCGGCAATGAACGACCCCGCAATCCACAATAAGACGGGAACATCGAGGTTGGCCTGCTGCATATAATAGTTATATTTTTCCAGCGGCGTCATATGATCAAAAACAGTCATATCGTATCACACCCTCGGCTGGCTGATATAGAGGTAGTATGCCAACATCCCCAGCAAGGAGGGCATAATGAGAAAATAGAAAATAAGCACGATCGGAGGAGTCAGTGGGATGGATGCGCCTAAAGGCAAACCCGAATTGGCAATCGCCGCCAACACACTCACAAACACAGGAAGCACGATTCCCATGAAGATGAAAATGACCCCGAAAAAGTTGAGTCGTTCCGAATAATCGCGCACCTTCATGCGCAGATCAAAACTCACATCGGAGGCAATCGTTCCCATAATTTCGGAGAGATTTCCGCCCGTACGCAACGCGCGAATAATATGACGCAACGCATTCGAAAGAGGACGGGATTGCGTGCGCGCCGCAAAATGACGCAACGCGTCTTTCGTGTCGGTACCTTCTTCAATTTCCGCAATCGTGCGAGAGAATTCCTGAGAAAGAACCCCATAATCGGCTTTTGCGATCGTCTGAATGGTTTTGTACAATCCAATACCCGCGCGCAGTTCGGTGGCCATGTGCCGCAACGCAAACGGGAGTTCCGTTCCACATTGGTCCCCGCGCTTCTGCGCATTGGATTGAGGAATAAGAAAGCCAATGACAATAGTAACGAGTGCCATGAAGAATGCGGCAATGATCGGAAGAATATAGGTGAGCGCCGTGATCGCGGGATTCAACACCTGTCCGCGCGACGCAGCCACTTGACGCAAAACAAGGAGAATCAGTTCCCCGAATGAAAAGACCGCAATAAACACTAACACGGCCGCCACGGAGAGCAACGCCACCCATTGTTTAGACGAGTAGGGCATCGCAGCAGAATAAAGATAATAGTTTAGGGTTTTCATCTGGGGAAACTTTTCGATAAATCCCCCGAGTTTTTCGAAAGGACCATGAAGCGAAAAATAAAGATGACCCAAAATACGAACGAATGCGTTTTTCCCATCGCGCAACGAATCGAGAGACTGAAAATCCAATCCTTTCTGCTGTCCGCCGGAAATAATATCCTTGAGCTCGCCTAATTGCCCTTCGACTTCGTTAAACTCCAATCCTTCCGAACGATATTTAGTTTTCATCCGGTTGACAATGAGATCAATATCCTTGTCCGACATTTCAGTAGGCGTTTCATCCGCCACCGAATCGGTCTGCTTCCGCACGGATTTTTTCTCTTCAATGCGGGCACGCAAGTTGGAGAAATCGTCGGCCATCTAATATCCTCCCAAAAAGTCTTGCGCTAACGACGAAATGGTCTTCATATCGTGGATGTTCTTGTCAAGCAGCCCCTGCAAGAAGCGTTCGCGTTTCTTCAATTCCGCTTGAATGTCAGCGGAGCTCATCCCAGTGAGCTGGCCGAGGCGTTCTAAATATTTGATGGGAACATTCATCCGCTCCAATTCGTCCTTGACGGGATCCCACGCAAACACCGTTTGCGTGCGCGCTTTGCCTTCCAATACTCCCAATACTTCCGCGATCTCAGTAATGCGGCGGAACGAACCCTTCGACGCCGAATGAAACAAATTTTCAACAATTACAAAATTCAATCCAGAGAGCATGACTTCAGGTACACTCATGGGGGGGCTCGTAATACGTATGAGTGTTTCCGCCGCGGAATTAGCGTGGATCGTACCGCAACTTCCATCATGTCCCGTATTCATCGCCGTGAATAAGGAGAACGCTTCGTCGTGACGAACTTCACCCACAATGATTCGGTCCGGACGCATACGCAAACTGTTCTTGGTGAGAATATCCAGGGTAATTTCTCCTTTACCTTCCAAACCCGGAGGACGTCCTTCTAAGCGAATCCAATGTCGTAAAGGGAGATTTAATTCGGACGTGTCTTCGATCGAAATCACACGCTCGTTAGCGGGAATGAAGGAACAGAGGACATTCAACAGGGTTGTTTTTCCTGAACTGGTCCCACCGGAAATCACAATGTTCGCGGGCTGCGTTTGCATTCCATCCACGCACAACCACAAAAAGGCGGCGGCTTCTACTGTCATCGTTTTGTAGCGAACCAAATCGATAATGGAATAGGGATCGGCACGAAATTTACGAATGGTGAGCGTAGAACCCGAGACGGATGCGGGAGGAATGGTGGCATTCACACGCGAACCATCCGGGAGACGCGCATCCAAGAGCGGAGACGAAATGTCGACCCGTCGACCGACTTCACGCGCGAT
This sequence comes from uncultured archaeon, assembly GCA_964356075.1. Lineage (GTDB taxonomy): Archaea > Iainarchaeota > Iainarchaeia > Iainarchaeales > VGJJ01 > VGJJ01. Next base: position 5,700 of record CAYHGC010000014.1, on the reverse strand, counting down.
TCGGTTTACTACATCTTCAATTTCTCCATCGGCCGAAAACTCAACATTCGAGACCATCATGTCGTATTTACGATGAAACACATACACGGGAACATGGGGACCAATCACCATGATTTCTTCGAGCTTATCATCCTTGATGAGGGTGTCAATTAGTCCATATCCAACCATTTCGGATACAACCGCCTGCGCGTAAAAATCGTATTTGGATGAAGGGACTTTTAATTCCGGAGACGCGCGGAGAATTTCAATTACTTGCTGCGCATACACGTTTCGTTTTTGTTCGGGATCGCGAATCTTGTAGGGAGTAATGCTGATGAGTCGGGTCGTGGCTTCTTTGAGCGTATTGATAATCGAACGCTCGGCAACTGTTGGTCGCGCGACGGGAACAAAATAATAGAGCAAAGGTTCGCCTTGCACACGATAAATCTTCGTGTCGCCGTATTCTTCAATTAATGTTTTGGGTTTATCCGCGATGCGCGCTTCAAACGTATCGACATTTCCTTCTTTGGAAATGGACTGCAATTGTTTAACGACCCCCGAAATGGACGTGACAGGAGCAGGAGGAATGGAGGGAGCTGCGGGAATCGTTGAAGTAGGAGCCATGTTAGAGGGATTGGGAATGGAAGGTTTTGCGGCGGGAAAATTAGATTGGACATATGGAGGAATGGAATTGGGAAAAGGAGGCGTTGGTCGCGTTGGGGAAACAGGAGAGGAAACGGATGGAGAAATCGGCGGAGAGGGCGTGGGCCTCCCAGTGAGGGATTGTAAGGCATTGATTTTGCGCACCAATGCATCCACATCTTCATTCGCCGAAGCGGGGGGAATCTCGGTGCGAATAGCGTCAACACGCGCGTTTGCGGACGACTGAGGGGGAGTATCGGTCATGCCCATGCACCGTATCCCGAAAAACAAAATTTCCTATATAAAGCAACCCTTGAGTCGGGTTGATCGTAGGCATGGCACGCCGCTTCGCGAGTGTCCAATGGACTAAATTGGAAAAAAAAGCGAAAATGATGAACTAGGGGTGCCGACCGCAGTGGGTACCCGTTTCTCGGGGCCGCCCATCGAAAGGGGCGCAAGACAGGTTTAAAAAGCGCAAGCGGATGCATCAGACTTATTGGAGTTGAGCAAAACATGCGACGTATTTTGATTTTTCGACTAGGATCCCGCGAGGTTCATTTGCCCAAATTGTTTGGAGCATTCCTCATGATTGCCACGGCCTTAATGGTTGTGCAGAGCTTGACCGGAATGTTTGATTCCTGGGAAGCCGTCAAGTCGGTGCATGCATGCTTAGATGCATCCCACGCGGGAAGCGCATCCATTCAGGATTGCCAGACGCAAGCGTATTATGCCTTTGATATTTTGTTGCGCGCCAACCAATATCGATTGACGGACTTACAAATCATAACAGGATTGTTACCTAAGATTGCAAGCGTATTCTTTTGGGTGGCAGCCTTCATGATCGGGATGGTATTCTATCGATCGTGGAAAATCGTATTACCCATTGAAGAAAATATTATGGAAATAAAATCCGCTCCGCGATGGAGAGGGAAGAAGAGATAGTTACCTATTTACTAAAAATAAAAAAATAAGGCCGGATGAAAAGGGTCCGGCCGCCCTGCTTTTTTTTCAACAATTAATTTAGGAAACCACCAACGTCTTCACGGGTGAATCGCCTAACTTTCCTCGCTTGACTCCGACGACTAATTTAACATCGGATTTGGCCGCGGCATCCACTAATCGCTTCGTGATGATTCCATCACAGACGATTGTATGCACGTTTTTGGCGGTCTTCATTTTCTCCACCATATCCCGAACAGGAACAGTGGCTAATTCTTTTTTGTTGACATCCAAAAACATTGCGGAACGTTTGCCTTTGACCTTTTCAACGAATGAAACATATTCCTGCACTTCTTCCGTTTGCGAAGGAGCGTTTTCTTCTAGGGTCGGTGCCTCAAATGAAGGCAAGGACTTAGTATCAAACTTCCCAAACGAAGGAGGCGAGCTCATCGGCTCATCCATCGTCGCGCCGAAGCGGGGATGAATGCGCATTCCTTCCGGGCGACGAATACTATCACGCATGGGTCGGCGAAATGAATCGCGTCCACCATCGTGCGACATTCCATCGCGCGGCATTCCGCGTGAATGGTCGGGAAAACGCATTCCGTCGCGGGGGGCCTCGTAATTGGAAAATGAATGGGCTTCTCTCCCCATCGGGCGAGACTCGCGACCGTGCATTTCCTCGCGGGGGTCATGGCGCATACTCATTCCTCGACCGCTTTCACGGGATGAAACCCCAATGGAATTAAGGAATTCAGAAACCGGCATGCGTCGGCGCAAGGATTGAATGATTTCCTTTTGTTGGAGCTCTTCCACTTCCTTCCCGTCGGGAGCGACCGCGACAAATTGCAGCTGTGCAATCTGATGCAGCTTTCGAGCGTTCAATTCTCCGCCGCGATCGCCATCGGCAAATAACACCAATGATTTTCTTCGGGAGAGATCAATAATATCTTTGGAGATACGCGATCCACCCATTCCAATGACATTTTTGATCCCGTGCTTGAGCATGTTGACCACATCGGCGCGGCCCTCCACCACAATCACTTCATCTGCGGAATCCACATCTGGACCGGCCGGTAAGCGATCGCGACCATATTCCACAATATGACCGGCGCGCACTTCGGAACGAATTTCCTCCGTTAACGTGTCTATTTCGGGAGACTGCTCGCTCTTCAAACGCGATAACAATTCTTTTGCACGCTTCGCAATATCGGCGCGCTTGCTTTGACGAACATCATCAATCGATTGGGTAATGAATGAACATTCGCACGGACCCACTTTGTCCACCGTTTCAATCGCTGCGGCGAGAACGGAAGTTTCAGCCATGTCCATGCTGGTTGGGACGTGGAGTTCTCCGACAGTCGAACCGCCTTCTTGACGGACTAAGACTTCGATACGACCCACGCGTCCTTTCTTTTGAAGTTCGCGCAAATCCATTTCTTCTCCGAGTAATCCTTCGGATTGACCGAAGACCGCCCCTACAATATCGGGCTTGTCGACGATTCCTTTAATTTGAAATTTTATTTTGATGAGGTACTTGACCGCATCCACATATGTTTTTGCCATAGTAAAGATCAACTCTTTTTGTTTTTTGATTTATTTTGCTTTTTTGATCGAACTTCATCGAAAACCAGGTTTTCGATGCCCGCGAACATTGTTCGCTTGGTTTTCTAAAAAGTTCGAGAGAATGAGTTCGATTGCTTCAGCGCTCAGCGGAATGTCCAACACTTTTTTGGACGAAGAATGCCCTTTCATTATTTTTACTTGTACGCCAAAAAGGCGCGTGCATTCTTTTTCTAATTCCGCATTGGCTCGATTGTGTTGAGGAACGGAAGTAACATGGACATGCCATGTATCCGACCATTCGTCTTTTTTCACAAAACCAAACTGGTTTTTCTGGGTGTGAACCGCGATATGTAAGTGGGTTCTCAACACCCTATCAACACCTTCAAACTGTATAAGCGTGAAATTTCTACGACCCATCAATCAGCACGGGTTTTCCCCGGGCTTTTCTCAAAAGGCCGCTGAACTCATTAAAGCCCGAAAAACGGACTCTATGACATAGAAGGGGCCAAAGTCTTTATAAATTACAATCTAGGAGGAACGCCGGAGAACGTAAAACAGGCTTAAATAGCCTCTAAACGTGGAATTAGAGGGTTTTATGACACATTATAATAAAGGGGCTAACGCGGAACGGGAACTGCTCCACACCTTGTATTTGGCCGGAATGGCCGTTTGTCGAGCCGCGGGAAGCGGGAAGGGAAAGGATACCATCCCCACACCGGATGCCATTGCCTTACGCGAAGGGAAGATCTATGCCTTTGAATGCAAGGCGTGGAAAGCCGATAATTTACACATCTCTCACCAACAAATGAACGATTTGGAAGAATGGTGCAGGCTGGCGGGAGCGGAATTGGTGATTGCGTGGAAAATACCCCGAAAAGGATGGCGATTCATGAAAAAGGAACACTTTCACATGAACCCCAAGAGCTATGCCTTGAACGTGGAAACCGCCCAAAAAGTAGGAAAACAAATTGAGCATTTTTCGGTCATACCCTTGAACGCCAACCCTAAAATGGGCGACATGACAACCCTTAAAATGAGATAATGAGGAAGGATCATGTATGGAACCTCTGGAAGTCGTCATTGCGGAATTGGAAACATTACGCTTGAAACAACCCTCATATCGCGCCCGCGTGTATTTAGAATGGGCCATTGAAAACTTGAAAAAATTCCACGATTTGGAAATTGTTGAAAACGTTGTAAATCGAAGCAAGAAACAATAAAATTATTTTTAGTCTGTCGAACGCTGTCTTTTTTTTCGCTCGTCTCGACCTGATCGATTGGAATGCGTGGCGAATTGAATGTAAGTCGCATCTTTTGGAAAAAAACTGGAGCTGAAATTTATCCGATATTCTTTCTTCCCCTTCCTGTTAAACAGGAATCCCTTTACGACAATCTGCCCCGCATCAAATAATGAACGTGCCGCTTCGGCCGGAGCAACATAGGTGCGCGTGGTGAAGCACGGGATGGAAAAACCATTGTAGGAAAATAATTGTGACTTGCGAGGAGGAACAATCGGCACCGACGTCACAACCGAAGGATCCAGCACAACAATGGGAATCTCGCGGTGTCTTCGCCCCTTATTTTCTACGCGTCGATCAACTAGACCCACGCGACGATCAGCCACCCCTTCCCGTTGATCCACCACCACTTTTTTTGTAGATGGGCGAAAATAAATGGGGATTTTTTGAAGCGTTTCTGGATGAATCACTGTGGCATGTGGAGGAGATTGAGACACACGCCGATTTCCACGCGTCGAAGGCATGTTTACACCAACGTACTCACAAACATCGCCGTCACTCCGACAAGCGCCATGACAATGAACGTGATGACGGAGTCAATCGACAATACCGCCCCGAAGTTGAAAACAAACAAACCCAATGCCGCGAGAACGAATAATATTCCAACTCCCAACAAAATGAATGATGTGGTACGCGATTGTGTCCCCACCCCGCGAAGTTTGAGTTCGTCCTGATCAACCTTGATTTGTTGAACGTCTTTGCCTAATTCATTCACGCGCAAACGAATACGCTCCGATAAGTCGGTGAACTTTTGAACCGTTTCAACCGTTTGCGTTTCAAAGGTTTTACGGTTTTGAGAGGATTGGTTTTCAAACGTCGTTAAATCGGATTTGATTTCACCCGAAAGGTTTTGCTTCGCGCCTTCCACAGCTGCTTGGGCCTCTTGGTGAATGTAGATATTCAAATCCTTCTTTTGCATCTCAATATCCTGCTTGACGATTTTGGAAATTTCAGATTGCAATAGAGCGAATGTGTCCGCTTGTCCAAGCAAGAGCAAGCGCTGCGCTTTCTTGGGCTCGACCCCTAATTGCTGCAAGGTTTGAATAATTTTGTCCTCGGACTCCCCTTCGCGAATCATGTTTTGGATGATCTCAATAATGGAAGGATCGGCATTCGGTTGCGTGTTGTCAGGAGAAGGAGGCATCGTTACACACTTCCGGCGTTTGAATCCAGATTGACATCGGATGGAAGAATAGTATCTTCATTGGCATCGGGAATAGAGACATTCATGTCCGTATTTTCCCCCGCAATGATTTCCAAATGATGATCTTTTTCC
>CAYHGC010000013.1:0-15568 GCA_964356075.1 uncultured archaeon | reverse complement strand
AAATCCTTCATACCGCGAAGGAAAAACCAACGCATCGGCTGCGCTATACAGAGAAGCCAATTCCTTTTGGGGTCGCGCGGAATAGAGTTTCAGGTTGGACGGGAATTTAGTTTCATTCGCGCGCGGAACGGGTTGGCAGACTCCGTGAAATGTCCATTCCGGATGCCCGCGGGCAAGTTCGACAAAAAGATCGAACCCTTTGGAATAGGTGGGATTGCCAACAAACAGAACGTGTTTTGTATTAGCAGACCATCCTTGGATTTTTTGTGCGCGGGATTTGGAAACCGGAGCGAATACTTTTTCATCAATCGGGGGTTCAATCACGCGACTTTCCACGCCGTATTTGGATTTCAGTTCGCGTTGCGTAAACGGAGAGTTGGCCACGCAAAGAGTGGCATTCCTCGCACTCTTCTTTTCCATCGGCGCTAAGAAATAATTCATTTTCCAATACACGGGATCCGAAATGGAATACGCACGCTCGGCGAGACCAGAATACGTGCCATGAAAAATTCCAACAAGTGGAGGAAAACGCGCGCGCGGGGAAACGGCCCAGCCATGTAGACCGTTGGCCAACAGAAGAGGAGGTTTTTCGTGCATGTCGGCTATTTTTTTGGCCGCATTCGATCCTACTTGAATGTCGTGAACAACGGGAAGGTTTCGTCGAACCACTGTGGAACGATCCCACACACGCAACGAAGGAAACGCACGCAGGAGGTAGTGGGTGTAGGCTTCTAATCCCCCTGGAATCGATTGATGGGAAAGAGTAATGAGAAGTGGAGATATTTTAGTCATTTCTCATTCACCTTCCAGACCTGGAAGAAGGGATCGGCCGTTTGACTGTAGACCAAGGTCGTTTGTCCTTTGTATTTTTCGAGCAATTTCTTCATCGCCTCGCGTTCCTTTGTCAATACGGCGCCGCGATTGCTGTCATCTCCAATCTGATTGGCGTAGGCAATGTCGAGCAAATACGTTCCGGGGGATATTGTCGCATCCGAAGGTAGATCGGTGACTAACTGATAGTATCGTTTTCCAAACACGGGTCCCAAAAAATAAATACAATCGTCCCCGCTCCCAATTACGTGTGAATTTTCGGGAATAATGGAGGGAATTAACTCGGCGATCGTTGCACGAGGAGTGAGAATCGTGGAGTGTTGGACGCTGAAGAAAACTGTGGCGGTTAATCCCAGCAGAATCACGAGAACGGGAATAATAACGTGGATGAAATGTGGAGGGGTATGCATACGCGCTTTGATTTGAGTGAAAAGAGAATGATACCATTCAATCGTGGGAATGAGCAAGAGTGCGAGCAGAGGTAAAAAGTAGCGAAGGCGTGCGGTAAACATTCCGGGAAGAGAAAACTCAAATGCCCAAAACGAAGTAAAGCGGGTGAAAAATAACACCGTGATCACCGTCAAAATGACGATGAGCAATCGATGCGGGTGCTTCCATTTGGCCAATGCATAAATGGAAAGAGGAAGCGTCACGAAAAATAATCCCAAAAATGTCACGGCCTCGAACAAAAAACTGGGGGTAATTTTGCTCAAAATTCCGAGAGAATTTCCATAGCTGGTGTTGAGCAACCCTCCGTATAGGACGGTGTTAGAATACAGCACGATCGCCACGGGAATCGCGGCGCCTAAAATGAACGGAATGAGTTTTTTCCGTTCGGCGAACAGAATGTATGCGCCGAACGCTACCAATCCGAGCGCAGCATCATAACGAACCAACATCGAAAGACCCAGCAGCAAGCCTGCGATTGCCGTCCCTTCTTTTCGATCGGACAAAAGCGCGCGATAGGCTCCCAAAAATAATGTTACCACGAGCAGTTCCGAAAAGAGCGTGCGAGACTCCCACACGAAGGCGGGGAAGAAGAGGTAAAGAAGTGCATACAGTTCCGGCAGCCCTCGTTTGCGCAGAATAGAAATCAGGATGAGGAAATTGAGCAAGTGAATAATAAGTCCCGTGACCATGACAAATGGAAAGGGAATGAAGGTGAAGGGGATCATGAAGAGCGACCGGCCAATCGTATAATTGGAAATGAATCCTCCTCCGAGCGCGGGCTTGGACCAGCAATACAGCAAATTATTGTCCGTCTTCAGACTTCCTTGGTCGCGCAACAGCACGGCATTTTTCAGATAATCATGCTCATCCACCGACGTGTAAAACGGGGGCAAAAAAAGAAGAAAAATGAGCGTAAAACCGAGCGCGGCTGCAAGCAAGAGTACACTCGACGGGATTTTTTTTTCAGATAAAAGGGAATGCATGAGGGCTTCCTACCGAATGGGTGGACATGCGTTTAAATGAGTGATTTGAAAAAAATAGGACAACGATCAAAGGGTATCGAATTCTTGATGAAAAATGCGGGACGAATTACGCCATCAGCTGAAGCGCGGAAGATGCGCGATAATACCGGACCAAATTGTAGGGGTTTTGAATAATGTCCTTCATGCGACCCATCCACCATTCAGGACGGAGTAAAAACTTACGGTGGGCTTTTTTGTACAGCGCCATTAATTCTTCCTGCGTCATTCCGTCCGGAACATACACCAATTTGTCGGCGCCAAAACTATTGAACTGATTCCACGAATCATAACTCATTTTATCCTTGAGCAAATCCCACATTTCCGTGTTGGGAAGCGGCGTGGAGAGGGAATAGGTGATGAACGTGGGGTTAAGTTCCAACGAGAAGCGAATGGTTTCTTCAATATCCTCTTTCGTTTCGGTCGGGAAGCCCATCATAAAGAAGCAGCGCGTGTCAATCCCAATTTTACGTGTAAGTGCAATCATGTCGCGGGCTTTTTGTTTGTTGAGGCGCTTTTTGATAAATGCTAAAATCCGGTCGCTGCCGCTTTCGACGCCGTAACTGATGAGTTTGCATCCTGCTTCCTTCATTTTTTGAAGCGTGGGTTCATCGACACAATCCACGCGCGCTTGGCAGGACCAGGACATGTCGAGCTTTTCTTTGACCATCAGGTCGCAGATTTCTTGGACGCGCTGTCGTGAAACCGTAAACAAATCGTCCACCAACCAAATGTTGCGCACGCCCAAGGATTTCAAATACTTGAACTCTCCCACCACATTTTCGGGCGAACGCGCCCGCCAACCGGAGCCGCGCACACCGTGGTCGCAGAAAATACACGAAAATACGCAGCCGCGGGAAGAAATCATATTCACACTTCGACCGGGCTGAAACTGCATGAGAGGGGATAATGCATAATGATCGAGCTTCACTAAATCCCACGCCGGAAAGGGGATTTTGTTGAGGTCGCGGAGGAACATGTTGTATCCCGTTACGGTGTAAGCTTTTTCTCCTGTTTTGAAAATCAATCCCCGCACGCGGGAGAAATCAGGCGCATCTTGTACCGCTTCGCGGAGCATGTTGGACGCGACTTCTTCGCCTTCTCCGTTAATCACAAAATCGATGAAGGAGGCTTGTTCGAGCGCATCGGTTCCTAGCGCCGTGATGTGGGGTCCACCGACAAATATTTTGGTCGTGGGGAAGATGGACTTCACTAGTTGCATCGTGTGGATGGCCGCATCCCAATTGATGATGGTCGCTCCTACTCCCACAAAATCAGGATTCTCGTTTCGTACTAATTCGGTAAACGTTTCATCCGACGCAATCTTTCCTTCCATCTCGACCTGCATGTCAAGAACTTTTACCTGTGCGCCGGTTTCGCGGATGCAGGAAGCGATATACAAAACACCCAATGGAGGAATGTAATGTTTCAACCCTCGGGGAAGCTCGGTGTTCGTACGCAAATCGGTGGGAAGGATTAGCAGGACTTTCTTTTTCCCCACGCGGGCTTTTTCTTCTTCGGGTGATAAACGCGACTCATACAAAATGGGCGCGTCAATCTTCGTGATATCAAGCTTGGCGTCGTCTTTGACTCGAAACTCAGGAGCCTTATACTCTTCGGGCTCCTCGGCCGCGAGAAACAGTTCCGTAGAGTCCTTGTTTTCAGCACGGGGGTTGGGGATGGGAAGAGGCATACTACATCAATGGGCGGGGGATGATTTATAGTACCATTATTTTCCCGCTTAAAAATCCCGGGTCTATTTCATGGAACAATGATAGAATCGTTCCTTATTTTATCGAAAAAGGTTAGCGATGCTTGAACGCGAACAGGGTGGTGCGCTTCATGATTTGCAACCCGTATCGCATCACGGGCAACGGACGGATTTGTCGGGACTCGGGACCATAGTGGGTGGGGATCGTACATTCTGCAATGCGGAGATTTTTCTTCCGCCATTCAATCACGATGTCGGTGTCAAAAATAAAATTATCGGAGCACCCATCCAAATCGATTTTTTTGAGGGCATCAATCCGATACGCGCGGAAGCCAGAATGATACTCACTCAAATGCATGCCGAGGGTGGTGTTGGCATATCCGGTGAGAAATTTGTTTCCTACAAACTTCCAGATGGGCATTCCTCCCCCTAATGGGTCGCCGGTCATACGGGAACCAAATGCCATGTCGGCCTCGTTGGCCTCAAGGGGTTTAATCAAATCCGGAATTTTTTCTGGAGGATATTGCGCGTCGCCGTGCAACATGACCACGACATCGTAGTTTTTGTCCATGCAATGATGATACCCTTTCTTTTGGTTTCCACCGTATCCGAGGTTTTTTTCATTTTTGATCATGGTGAGATTTTTCCACCCCCATTCTTTTTTGCATTCCAATCCCACTTCCGTCGTGCGGTCGGAGGAGGCATCGTCCAACACCACAATTTCTGAGCATCGCGCCACAATGTCTTTGGGGATTTTTTCCAACAATCCGCGGAGGGTTTTCTCCGCAAAATAGGCCACGACAATAATGGCGAGCTTGGGATGAGAACCGTGTTTCGCTGTCGTGCTTCCTGTGGTCATATTCGCTCCCCGTCGTTAGTCTCATAGAGCGAAGGAATGGGATAAAAAGGGATGGTTCACTGGCGATACTATGCCCGCTAAACGAGACGCGTTCCATCCATTGGTAAGCGTGATTATTCCATGTTACAACTGCTCCAAAACTGTGCGCGAGGTATTGGAATCCATTTTCGCGCAAGACTATCCTCGGTTCGAAGTGATTGTGGTGGACGATGGGAGCACGGATGATTCCCCTGCGATTGTGCGCTCGTTCAAAGGAGTCAAACTCATCACTCAAAAAAATCAAGGGCCGGCGGCCGCGCGAAACAACGGAATCAAATCAGCAAAAGGAGATATTTATTTGTTTCAAGACACCGATGCGAAAGTGTTTCCGGGGTGGATGACCAAGCATGTGGAGCAACAGCAAAAAGGACATCTCGTTGTAGGGGGGTCCGTGGTTCCGTGGAACAACACTCTTGCAGGAATGTGCGATCATTACGCGACGTGGTATGAGTATCACCCTCAAAAAGAGTTTCAGGAAGACCGGTATCAAATCTCGTCCACCAACTTGAGCGTGCATGCCTCGGTGGTGAAAAAAGTAGGATTGTTTAACGCCACGACACGATGGTTGGAGGACGTTGATTACTCCGCTCGGTTGCATGCGAACGGATTTCATATCGCATTCGATCCTTCCAATTCAATGGCGCACCACGACCGGGAAACGTGGAAGGGATTTCTCTACCACCATTACCGGTATGGGTATCATGCTCCCTTCGTCCGAACGAAAGAATCGGGCGCGCGATTCTCGGGACTCATTCCTCAAACCCGGTTGGGTGCATTGCTGATGATCATTCCGCTTGGAATACTCCACACTGGATTTACGGTGTGGCATTGGCTACCCTATCATCCGGAAGTGGTATTGTATTCTCCCTTTATTTTTGTGAGCAAGCTCGCGCACGCGGTTGGAGTGTATGACGGGGTCAAAGACAAAGTGAAAAAGGGACCCAGTGCGAATAGCAGCACCCACAAATAGTAAAATAAAAAAAGAGAAAATTAACTCAATCGCTTCGGTGCCTGCAAGGTAGCAATGATGGCGTTGGAAAACAACTCCTTCGGGTCAAACATAACATTAGTAGACATGAAACACTCATGTGTGCAGAAGCATTTCTGATCCACGATCCATTTGGCCACTTCTTTCGTGCGTTCGGACATCCAGAGGGTGCGCATATTGTAGTCGACATCGCGCAAATTGCCTAATTTGAATTTGGAATCCAACAATTCGCAGGGGAATACTTCCCCATCCGGGTAAACGACCCCAATCAGTCGCGCTGCGGTGCATTCCACGTGCGCTTTTTGATCCTCATAGGTTTTGTGAATCAATTCCTTCGTGCGTGCCTGGTTTTGGTTGATAATATTTTGGAACGATGAGGTGGTGTATCCCAGTTTTCCCGATTTGAGGTCGCTCTGCAAAATGGAGATCACTTCTTTGTATTTGCGAATGTCAATGTCTTTCGACTGCGGATCTTTTGGGGTGCCGCGGATGAGGTTGATGTTGATGGAATCGGGTTTGATTTCATCACGCAAATAGTAATAAATTTCTTTAATTTTATCCTGATTGAATTTGTTGAATGTCGCATTCGTCCCGAATGCGAGATTTTTGTGTTTTTTCTGCAATTCTTTAATCCCGGCAATCGTTTCGAGGAGTTTTTTCCAACCACCCGGGACTTTTCGAAAAACTTCGTGGGCTTCGTCAATGTCATCAATCGAGACGTTGATGAGGACGTTCGCGTTGGGACACTTTTGACACATGCGATCAATGGAAGGAATCATTACACTGGGTAGGAACGCGTTCGTGGGAATCCCAATGATTCGGGTGTTGTTGTTTTTGTAGAATATTTCCGCCAACTCGGGCAAATCCGTACGGAGGAAGGGTTCTCCTCCCCCTAAATAGAGCAAGAGTAAGTCGTCCATGGACTTGGACATTTTTTCAATCTCAACCAACGACATGTCTTTTTTTTGGGGATTGTTTAATTCCGCGGAATAGAAGCAATGCGCACAGCTGGCATTACAGCGCGTGGTGACAAAATAGATCAATTGCACCGGCATCGTGTCATTTTTGAAAAAGAGTTTAGGGAGTTGCTTCAACGCCGAAATATCATTGACCATACTAACTAGAGAGGGACGGACAGCGCTTTAAAATGAATACTCGTACAGTCCTCGACGAACGAACGCGGTTGTGCGTAATTACGATTATATATTGTTCCCCGCCCCCATCTTGCTCATGGAAAATACGCGATTAACGGGGAAAGATTGGTTGGATTCACAAGGCGTGGCATATCGCGTCATGCCGGTCTCTTCTCAAACGCCGATGAGTGAAATGTCGAACGTGTTAGGGTGCACCCCTACTCAACTCGTAGTGTGTGACTTTTACATTGGCAAACGCGCCCCCGTGATTGTGGTACATTCCCTTTCTTCGCGTGTGAATCTTGAATTGTTGTGCAAGCACGTCGGGGATTCCATTGAGCGATTGGGGACGAATGAAGAATGCATGAAAGAAACCGGACTGTCGCTCATGGAATTACATCCTTTTTTAGAAAACTATTGGTGGAAAGTGTTGGATGAAAAACTATTTCAGCAGGAAAAAGTATACATCCGCGCGGGGAACATGAATGAAGTGTTGGAGATTGAAGCGAATGCCCTCAAGTATGTGATTGGGGTAGTGAATGGATTACTGGCGGAAGTTACGCAGTGATTTTCGCTAATTTTTTTTAGGACGTCGCCGCGCCGGTCATCACTTTTTCCGACTCTTCGTCCTTGGTTTCGGGAACCATGTTGAAGAAGGTGATCGCGAAGAATGCTTCGACGTATTTTTTGAACATTCGCGGGTTGCGGAGCTTTCCTAATTGGCGCATGATAAATTGCGGACGGAAAAAGAATTGCTTGTAGGCACGCGAGACCCATTTGTCGGCGTTCTTGACAAAGAAGGGAATGCGATCGTTGCGCTTTCCGAGCGTGTATTCGCGCCAATAGTCTCCTTGAATGATTCCTTCTTGCATCGCGAGCAAGTAAAGCGGGGTTTGAGGTAAGGGAGTGGCGACATTATACATCAGCAAATCCAAATCGAGTTCGATCGAAAAGTCAATGGTGCGCTGAATGGATTCTTCATTCTCGTGCGCGTATCCGATTTGGAAATAGGCAAAGGATTCGATTCCAATTTCGCGGCACCATTTCACCACTTGCTTAGCACGTTCGAGGGAAATCTGCTTATTCATCAGTTTTAGAGTTTCAGGGTCGCCGGATTCAATTCCGAACCGAAGCTGGCGGCAACCCGCTTCTTTCATTCGCTTGAGAAGCTCGTAATCGACACAATCCACGCGCGTGGTGGTTTGCCATTTGATCTTTTTGTGCAAACCAGAGGCAATGAATTTTTCGCAAAACTCGAGGACGTGTTTCTTTTCCACCGTAAACGTGTCATCTACAAAGCAAATTTCGCGAACGTGATATTTGTTGTAGACTTCCCATACTTCCCCCATGATGGAATCCGCATTACGGAAACGGTATTTCATGTCGGAGGGCTGTTTGTAACAAAAACCACAACGATACGGACATCCGCGTCCGGTGGAAATGGTGGCCATGGGATAATCGGCAATAATCACGGAATATTTTTCCCAGGGAACAAGATGACGCGCGGGATAGGGAAGCGCATTCAAGTCGGGTTCAATCCAGGGCTTGTTGATGATGACCTTTCCTTCTTTTTTGAAAACTAATCCATCAATCGTTTCGTACGGGGTTTGATCGCGCAATGCTTCCGCGAGTTTCAAAAACGGCGTTTCTCCTTCACCCATGATTCCAAAGTCCACTTCTGAATACGAAAGGAGTTCGTTGGGATAGGAGGTCATGTGCGCGCCTCCGACTAAGACTTTGGCACCCAATTCTTTGCAGATACGTGCCACCGCCAGATCTTGCTGAATGGTTGCGCTCGAAATGGCAATCCCTACCAAATCGGGATGATATTCTTCGATTTGACGTTTGGTTTCATCCATGGTGATTTCTTCCACCAACGCATCTAGGACTTTCACGGAAATATTGGCGCGTTCGAGAACACCGGCAACATACAACAAGCCTAACGGGGGAACAACGCCCATGATTTTGGTCAGACTCGCCGCGAGACGGGAATTAACCTCCACCACCGAGGGAGAACGGATGAGCATGACTTTCATAGAAGGATCATTCTCCGCCTGACTTTTTATTCTCGTCTTGGGGAACATCCGGCACATTTGGTGCAGGAGGAGCGGTTTCAACATTATTCCATTGAATTACCGTCGTTTTGTCGCCTTTGTGACAGACGCAGGGGCAGTTGGGCCAATACACCGAGACGCCGCACCCACACAACAAACACGGATTTTTCCAGACGGTCATATCATATCACACTTTCCATTTTATCACTCATTTACTGAACCGCATTTTTTTAGTTTCATACAAATGCTTCTCAATCAACTGACGATTTTGTTTTAAGAGCGCGGCAATGAGACCTAATGCGGCGATTTCAATTCCAACAATAAACAAAATACCCGTCACAATCGCGCGCATCAAATACGCATCCCCAATTCGACCCGTGGCCAAAAAACTGAGGATCACGGGCCATCCAATGAGGATGCCGGCGACAATCACGAGAATTCCAACACCCCCAAATGTACTCATGGGACGCAATTTGAGATTACCTACAATAATCGTGTGCACCGCGCGCAACGCATAATCGACAATTCCGTTAAACAAGCGGCTTTTGTCCGCGCGCTTGCGAAAGGTACACGGAATTTCCGTGACGCGGAGACCTTTATCCACCGCATCGATGATCGTTTCCTGCGTGTAGGTGAATTTGGACAACACATTCAATCGTAATGCCACCTCGCGCGTGAACGCGCGGAAACCGGTTTGACCATCGGAGATGTCGAGACCGGTATTTTGTTTCAAAATGAAGGAAGCGAGTTTATTTCCCCAGCGTTTCGTCAGGGGCATCGATTCAATCGTTCCTTTGAAGCGAGAACCGAGTACCATATCCGCGCCCTTTTCGAGAATGGGGCGAATCAGCGCGGGGATTTGGGATTGATCGTATTGGTTATCCGCGTCGGTGTTGACAATAATGTCCGCACCCATTTCGAGCGCGGTCTCCATCCCACGAGAAAAGGAATAGGCGAGACCGCGGTTGCCGTGATTGGAAATCACCGTGGCTTTTGCTGCAAGCGCTTCGGTGGCGGTGCTATCCGTGCTTCCATCATCAATCACAAGGATTGAAATTTTTCCAATTCCTTCCATTTTTTTGGGAACGGACTCAATCACCGTGCGAATAGTAGCCTCTTCATTGTAGGCAGGAATCGTAACTATCAGAGTGGGCTTCTCAGGAGATGGCATGCGTAACTCAAAAAGCGGGAGGAAGCATATTAAACCCATTCTGGGAGGACGGGTTACTCGAGCGTTGTACTATTGATTTCTCCTGATTCGACCCGCGCGCTTATAACGAATTAGGGGCGTTTTCTAGAATATGAAAGTCCTTGTAACAGGTGGAAGCGGATTCATTGGGTCCCATTTCGTCCGAACGTATTTGCGCGACCATCCGACGGATGAAGTCGTGAACGTGGATGTACTCACGTACGCGGGACGGAAAGAAAATTTATTGGATGTGGAAAAGAATCCACGCTATTCGTTTCTACACGCCGATATTTGCGACGCGGAAAAAATGAGTGCCGCAATGGAAGATGTAGATGTGGTCATCCATTTTGCAGCCGAATCGCACGTGGATCGAGCGATTGAAGACGCGGCTATTTTTCTGCGAACCAATGTTTTAGGGACGCACACCTTGTTAGAAGCCGCACGTAAAAATAATGTGAAAAAATTCCTGTGCATTTCAACGGATGAAGTGTACGGTCACACGCTGGATGGAAGTTTTACCGAAGAAAGCACGCTCAACCCGCGCAATCCCTATGCGGCATCCAAAGTGGGATCGGAGCGGCTGGCGTATAGCTATTCTCAAACCTACGGAATGAATGTTACGATTACCCGTTCCTCCAACAATTTTGGACCGTACCAGTTTCCGGAGAAAATGCTCCCGTTGTTTGTCACCAATCTCATTCGCGGGAAAAAAGTCCCGGTGTACGGAGATGGAATGAATATCCGCGACTGGTTATTTGTGGAAGATAATTGTCATGGGATTGATTTAGTGTTGCAGAAAGGGAAAAGCGGGGAAGTATACAACATCGCGGGAGAACATGAACTTCCCAATATGGAAATGACGCGCACGGTGTTGCGGGAAATGGGAAAAGGAGAGGATATGATTCAGTTTGTGGAAGACCGAAAGGGACATGACAAACGGTATTCCATTGACGCGAGCAAAATCAAAGGATTGGGATTCGCGCACTCGAAACCGTTTGTTGTGCGATTGAAGGAAACGATTGAATGGTATAAACAGAACGAGTGGTGGTGGAAGCCGCTTGTGAAGTAACGAAAAAATGAGATTATTTATCGGTGGACGCGTGATTCATTTTCACGTCTTTGAATCCGGTCTGCGTGGCTTCGTTGACGCGTTGTTTGATCGCGATTCGAATGCGGTTTTTGTCGCGGATCATGATGGCGCGACGACCGACTTCTTCCAATCCTAACACGCCTTCTTTCCCCTTGCGAATGTCCCCTTCTAAATCCCAGATTTGACCGTTGATGTCGTATAATTCTTTCAACCACGTGGGTTGGATAACAAAACCCTTTTTGGCGTATTCGTTCAGCGCTTCTTCGATGGCAATTTTCTCTTTCTCTAAACCGGGCTCTCCAATACGTTCGATTTTCAATTGAACAATGGACAATCGATCCAATAATTCTGAAACGGCTACCAGCATACCTAGAGACACGGCTGTGAAATTATATATCTTTCTAATTCATCCATCAAACAGTTCGGATTCCTAGAAACAACTCTAAATACCCTTGCGTGGAAGAATGATTCAATGGTCAAACATATCACGATGGTCGCGACACTCCCTCCCGTGAAAGGGGTAAGTGATTATACGCTCAACCACGTTCCCGAACTTCAAAAATTCGTGAAAGTAGACTTCTACAATTTCAGTGACATTTATCCCGAGTTTTGGTACCCGGGAGGGACGAAAGAAAACGATCCCATTTTCAAAATGAAACCCACGCCGAATGCCACCATTCATGAAACGTTGACGTGGTATAATCCCCTCACGTGGATTTCAGCTGGATTGAATGCGAAAGGAGAAATTCTGCATTTTCATTGGTGGACGTTTTACTTATCCTATGTTTTTTGGACCATTATTGTGCTCGCCAAACTGCGAGGGAAGAAAATCGTGTGCACGGTCCATAATGTCCTTGGTCATTAGTCTGGTTTTTTGGATAAATTCTTCACGCGGGCGGTTTTTTGGCTGGTGGATTCGTTCATCGTGCACTCTCAACCGAACAAAAACCAACTTCATTCTTTTTTTGGGGTTTCTTTGGAACGGATTCATGTCAATCCACACGGGAACTATGATTTCTACAATGATCAGCCCCTTTCGCAAGTCGATGCACGAAAAAAAATAGGCATTCCTGTCTCTGCTAAAGTCATGCTGAGTTTTGGTAACCTGCGTAAATACAAAGGATTCGAAGACCTCATTCAATCTTTCAAAGAAGCGAAGAAAAAAATTCCAGACCTGTATTTGGTTATCGCAGGAAAACCATGGAATGTGGAAATGCGCAAGGGAATCGAGGATCAATTGAAGGGAGAAAAAAGCGTCCTGTTGGCGTTCGATTACATTCCGTCTTCGGATATCAAATACTATTTCAATTCAGCCGATGTGGTTATGCTTCCGTATCATGAATTTTCTGGACAAAGCGGACCGGGGAACATTGCCCTTGCGTTTGGGAAACCATTAATCGTTTCCCGTGTGGGAGGGCTTCCAGAGCTGGTCCTCGACGAGAGTACCATTGTGGAACCCCACGATGTGAAAGGATTGACTAAATGCATTGAAATCGTTTTCACCAAAAAAGGAATGTTGTCGAAATTATCCAAGGATGCGCTTGTATTGAAGAAAAAATATTCATGGGATACGATCACGCAGCAAACTCTGCAGGTTTATCGTGAAACATTAAACGAAAAATAATTATTGAGGTTTGGAATAGTAGTCGTACATCCATTTCATCCCTTCTTCGAGGGAAACCTGGGGAAAAAAACCAATCTTTTCACGTGCATGGGTCATGTCTGCTTGCGTGTACAACTGATATCCATTCTTGAGGGGGTTGTCAATATGCTCGATCGGGGCATTATTTCCAGCAATTTTTTGAGCCAATAATGCGACGTCATTAAACTCAACAGCCGTGCCGGAACCAACATTAATCACATCAAATCCTTTGGCATTCTCCATCGCCAGCGTGTTGGCGCGCACGGTGTCCTTCACGCAAATGAAATCGCGTTTTTGTTTTCCGTCACCATAAATGACGATTTTTTTATCCATGGCTTGACGCAAAAACTGATAGGGAATAGACGCGGTTTTTCCTTTCGTGTGGTCGCGTGTCCCATAGGTGTTGAAATATCGCAGCGCAAAACCGTTCAATCCGAAAACGGTACAATACGATTCGAGCATTTTTTCCATCACGAGTTTACTAAGGGCATAATTGTTCGTCGGACTCGTTGGACCATTTTCTTTGTTGGGCGCGGGAATGTTTCCATAGACCGCGGAACTGGAACTAAACGTAAAGGATGCATCACTCCAACGAGCATAATCGAGTAATTCCCACGTTCCACTCACGTTGGTTTGAAACAAATCAGGGTGAGGGTCCCAGACATCGGCATTAGCTGCAATGTGTTGGATGGCATCCACTTTTTTGAACACGGTTTTCAATCGGTCCGCGATTCCTTCCTCACGAAGATCCCCAATCAACGAATGATCGAGCTCAACGGACGGCTTGGACTGAGAAAATCCCACGACTTCGTGACCGTTCGCCTTCAAATATTCCGCGACATGAGAGCCGATGAATCCATTGACTCCCGTAACGAGGATGCGCATAATCAAATAGCTGAACTAAATCTTTATGAATCAACCACCCTTCGAGGGTTGTACGTTTTTGGTAATTGCACCGCGATTTTTGTGGCGCTAGCACGCTTCGGGATGAATGCGATAATAAAAGTACGTCGAGGAGGTGTACAACTCATCGAGACAGGAATAATCGAGCTTCTTTTCCGAAAGGACATAGGAAGGATAGTACTTCAATACGGCTTCTTTCACGTGTGTGCCATCAAAGAAGTGATCCGAATAGGATTGTTTTTCGCGATAGTAGAGCGTCGTGTATCGGTCCATAAAAAGAGGACGAAGATCGGTTTTCATACTGATGAGACCGGAGTTTTCAAGCGACGTAAAAACCAATCCTTGATCGTGAGCGGCTTTTTCGAACAACGCTTGGTCGGACTGGCTGATGTATTCGCGGTCCAGCATCTGATCGCTAATTTTGTTGTATAGGATGATGGGCGCACCTAACACGATAACTACCGCGAGAACATATTTCACCTTTGGAGAAAGACGAAAGAATGTATGCAATCCTAAAATGAACACGGGGACGAATGCGATGGTGATCATTTTGATTCCGGTTGGGATGATGTAGGCCAAAATAAGTGCGGAGACTGACCAAATGACCAGTGTTGCTTTTTTTTGATCCGCGGGCTTGAATTTGGACAATTCGAACAGGAAGAGGAAGAAAAGCACCCCGAAAACCACCGGAACAAACGCCGGATGAACGGTCTTGTACCACGTGAAATAGATCTCCTGCACCGCACGATACGCAATGTCGTCTCGTGCAAGGGTGGTGTGAATCCCAATATAGGCGATGGAAGGAATAATCGTCCAGATCCACTTGCGCTTGTAAACGAACAGCGTTAATCCGACCGTAATCACAAATACGAGAATGTCTACTGGATGAACAAAATACACGGAAAGAATCGCCAGGTTTAGCAGCAATGCATCGCGAAGGGAATTTTGGTGAATGGCGCGGTTGAGGAGAATGAATCCCACAAGCATGAAGAGAAGTCCCCCGTACACAAGGGGATGGTGGAATGAGGAGAGGAGATTCGAGAGATATCCATACTCTAGACCGGTGGCGTCCCAGCGATCAAACCAGGGATTAATGAAACTCAGTCCCCAGAGAATCCATCCGATTCCTCCGCCGAGCAAGAGGAGGACAAGACCCATGATGCGCTCCTTTGCGGAATGAAAAAATTCGCGGAGAAAGTACCACAAGACGAAAACAAACGGGAGAATAAGCAAGGTCTTGAGGATAAAATAAACGAGTTCAACGGATAGACCGGTAATTTTCGTCAGGATTGCAACGGCGGCAAAAAACAGGTTGGGGAGAGTGGGAGTCTGTTCCTCGTGCGTGGTAAAGTTCTGGGAAATGAGAAGGTTATCGGTGAGATTACTCTTGACGTACGCAAGATACGTGTATCCATCCGGAATATTTTCTACTCCTACGTATACTCGATCGCCTGCGGAAAAATAACCCGCGAGGTAGGGAATCATGGTGATGATGCACAATCCGATAGCAATGGCCCAGACCCATTTTTTTTCGTTCGATTCCGTTAGGTGATTCAGCATACAATATCCCTTCACTTGTTGGAAAAAGTTCCCGTCATTTTTTTCCAGTCGATAGCGGTTGGAATTTCTTTCAAAATCACCCACGAAAAAAGAAGGGCCA
>CAYHGC010000012.1:0-16670 GCA_964356075.1 uncultured archaeon | reverse complement strand
TAAGCCAGTTTTTTGTTTGAGTTTCCTTTTCCAAATTCTTTGAATATTTGGACTAAATCAACAGAACTTACAACAACATTCGTCCCATGATTTTTGGGATGATTTGTTTCAATTGCTTTCGTATATCCAAACACATTCTTTAAGAGCATTTTAACTTCATCAATATATACGCGTTCATTTTCATTGAAAGAGAAATTAACATAATGGTCCCCTACATTTCCTGAAATGCTTCCTTCAGCCAAATAGAATCCCATCAAACGAAAGAAGTCTTTGGACAGAGGCACTTCCTTCATGTAGGTTTTGTAGTTTTTTCCACCCGTTCCATGTTTTATTGAATATTCACGTGTCGCATTAGAAACAATTGTTTTGTTTATTGGTATTGTTAAATAGTCCATTTTTTTCAAGTACTTTGGAATCATCCAGGACTTTTTCCATTCTTTATTACGATCTGTCTGTCGTTGGCGGGCTACGCTCAAAATTGGATGTCCTGCTGTCACTTCCATTTTCTGAGTGGAGTCACCATATGTCTCAATGGTATAAAGATCTCCAGAGTAAGGAGTTACTTGAGTACTGTATACTTTTTTGTATTCTCCTGAATCCGTCATGACCTTATCGCCAATTTTGATTTCTTCAATTGGTTTATAATCGGGATTTGATTGGACTAATGTTCCTTTGGTAAAGCACCCTTCAATGTAGTGGAGCTGTGCTCCTTCATCCACAATAATCAGCGTGTGTTCGAATTGTCCACCACGCTTCGCGTTCATTCGGAAGTAGGCTTGCAAGGGCATATCGACTTTGACATTCTTAGGAACGTAAATGAAGGTTCCACCGCTCCACACAGCCGAATGAAGCATGATAAATTTGTGATCCGTGACGGGAATACACTTCGTCATGAAATACTCTTTCACTAACTCCGGATATTTGTGCAATGCCACATCCATATCTTCGAAAATGACTCCTTTTGCGGCGAGATCGTCGCGGATTTTGTGATACACGACATCGCTGTCGTATTGTGCCCCTACTCCGGCGAGATATTTTTGTTCTGCTTGAGGGATACCTAGTCGGTCGAATGTTTTCTTGATATCTGCCGGAACTTCATCCCATTTTTCACTGTCTTTCTTCGCGTTAGGGGTCGCATAGTAAATAATTTCTTCGAATTTTAACATCGAAAGATCAGGACCCCATGTTGGAACAGGCGTTTTTTGAAATGCCGACAATCCTTTCAAGCGAATGTCGAGCATCCACGTGGGTTCGTTCTTCTGACGGGAGATTTCTCTCACTAATTCTTCGGACAAACCGGGACTGGCCTTGTAGGTGTGGCGTTCCACATCCGCATGATCAAAGACATCGCGATCGAGTTCGACTAACGGAGCAGTTGTTTCCGTTTTGGCGAGTGTGAGCGTTTCGTTGGGAATCATATGCGCTGCTCCTTCTTCCCCACGCTAACGAGACCAAGACGTTCCTTATCGTGCAAAAAGTGAGTACAGACAGCGCAGTTGTATTTGGTGTAAATCCCATCAAATGTTTCAATGAATTCATGCGCGAGTTTGTCGAGGGTTTTTTTTCCTTCATCCGTAATCGTGTAGGTTTTCTTTTCACGCTCACCGGTTTCTTTGACCGTAATTAATCCCTGGGCTTCGAAGCGGCCGAGTAAAGGGTAGAGGGTTCCGGCCGTCAGCGGAGTGGTGCGGTTTTTGGAAAGGTCTTGAATGCGCGCATAGCCGTGTGCGTCGTGGTTCGCCAGGTGCCAGAGGACTTGGAGCTCGAGCATACTGATCCGCGATATATCGATGGCCATACTATCGTTGAGCGGGAATTCTTTTTAAAGAAAATGGGACAAAACCCGGCCAAAAGAGACTCCTGACGAGTATACGGGGAATACACCCATTTATAGGGCAAAATCCTTCCGAAGCGAATGACGGCACATTTGAACTACATTGGAGGGAAATGGACACGTTCAATGAGTCGGAAAACGTTTCATAGCCTCAATCCCGCCACAGGAAAATCACTGGGAACGTTTCAATCCAGCACGAAAATGGATGTGAACAAGGCGATTGTAGCTGCGCAGAAAGCATTCGTTGGATGGAGTGAAACCCCTGCTCCCACACGCGGAGAATATTTATTTGAAGTCGCACGGATTTTGAAAAAAAGAAAAGAAAAACTCGCCCAACGCATGACGGAAGAAATGGGAAAAGTATTGAAAGAAGCACGCGGAGATGTGCAAGAAGCCATCGACATTTTCGAATACATGGGGGGAGAAGGAAGACGATTATTTGGATTCACCACTCCTTCGGAACTGCGACAGAAAACCGCATACACGATACGACGACCCATTGGAGTTGTCGGAATTATTACTCCGTGGAATTTTCCCATGGCCATTCCAGCATGGAAAATATCGGCCGCACTCATTTGTGGAAACACCATCGTGTTCAAACCATCCTCGGATACGCCACGCTCTGCAACTGATTTGATGGAAGTCCTTCAACAAGCAAAAATCCCTGCAGGTGTTGTGAACATGATTACCGGAAGTGCAGGAGAAGTGGGAAATGAAATCGTCACCAATCCAAGCATTCACGCCATCAGCT
This sequence comes from uncultured archaeon, assembly GCA_964356075.1. Taxonomy (GTDB): domain Archaea; phylum Iainarchaeota; class Iainarchaeia; order Iainarchaeales; family VGJJ01; genus VGJJ01. Next base: position 14,085 of record CAYHGC010000012.1, on the reverse strand, counting down.
TTACGGGAAGCCGCGAAACCGGAAAATGGATCACGCAGAATGCAGGAATCAAAAAAATAGGACTCGAATTAGGCGGAAAAAATGCAATTATTGTCATGGACGACGCGGATTTAAATTTAGCCGTTGATGGAATTGTTTGGGGGGCGTTTGGAACGACCGGACAACGATGCACCGCGGCGAGTCGCGTCATTGCACACGAAAAAATACTCAAACAATTGGAAGAAAAACTCATAAAGCGTGTTCAGAAATTAAATCTCGGAGATGGAGCGAACAAAAACACGGACATCGGACCCCTCATCAATGAAAAGGCCGTGGAGAAAAGTATTTACTATTCAGGAATTGGACGAAAAGAAGGAAAATTGATATGCGGAGGAAAACCGCTTGATACGCCGGGGTTCTTTTTCGAACCCACCATTTTTTCGCGCGTCAAACCGCACGCACGCATTGCACAAGAGGAAATATTTGGACCAATGTTGGCCATTATTTCGGTGAAAAACATTCGGGAAGCAATTAAGGTGTGCAACGGAATCGAGTATGGATTGAGCTCGAGCATTTATACAAATAACATTCGCAATGCGATGTTGGCGATTGAGAAAATTGATGCGGGAATTACGTATGTAAACGCCTCGACGATTGGAGCGGAAGTACATTTACCCTTTGGAGGAGTCAAACAAACCGGAAACGGTACGCGCGAAGCAGGCATTGAAGGGATTCATGAATTTTCGGAGACGAAGACGGTGTACATTGATTATTCGGGAAAATTGCAGAAAGCACAGGGCATTGACTGACTAATCTAAGTGATTAATCAGCCACTTGATGTCTTCCGTCGGAATGCGCAAAGAACCCATCCCCAAAAGACGGGTGTTTGTTCCAGTAATGTGACCTTTATTGTCGATAATAACATACGTGTGTGCGTTCAAAAAATCATGAATAGATGCGTTTTTTCCCGCAGCGAGAGCAAACTGCCCAATAAAACTTTCGCGAACGCGCTCAATATAACCAGCATATTTTGGGCTCTTTCGATCCACATTTCGAAGAGCCGGAACTTTTATCCCGCCGGTTAAGAACTCGCTCAGTTTTGTTTGAGAAGGCTGATCCTTGCGACGCTCCGTGGTATATTTCACCGTCGCATGCAGAAGAGCCGAAGGAGGATGAAAAATCCTGGAACGCGAAAGAAGTGATCTCCGCATGATATACATCTGGTTGGATGGTCGAGCCATAGGATAATGGATCCCACCAATTTTGCATATATAAGGATTTGGAATCCCAAAAAGGAAAAAAGATGCAATGCTTTTAACCCCCAAACGGGTGTTTGCGCTATGAAAATAGCCCTCCGAACCAAGCTGCCTGGAACCAAATCCAAACGAATATTGGATGGGATGAAGAAAAAAAGTGGGGCGTACAACATTGATCACGAATATGTTCATTCAGGCGATGGAAAAGGAAGCCACTTTGTTGATATTGATGGAAATACGTTCTTGGATTTTGCTGCGCAGATTGCAAGCAATCCGCTGGGATACAATAATTCATCATTGTTGAAAGTATTGCAAACTCACTCCACGCACACCCCCATCAAGTACGGAGGACAGGACTTCATTATCCCCGAACATTTGAACTTGTTAGAGGAATTATTGAAAATCGTCCCACGTGAAATGAACGCCGCGTTTTTGATCAACTCAGGGGCGGAAGCCAACGAAAATGCGTTAAAGATCGCCTGCCACAAACGACCCACGGCCAAAATTGGGATTTCATTCTATAACGGATGGCATGGACGCACGACGGGAGCGTTGAGTTTAACGAATTCACGCAGCGTGCAAGTGAAACATTTTCTTCGTTTACCTATACGACATATTTCGTATGATGAAAATGGACCCGTGGAATTAGAAGAATTAATTCGTCGCGAGTTTGACGCAGACGAAATAGGATTTGTGATTATGGAAGGAGTACAAGGAGAAGGAGGATACATCCCCGCGAGCACGCCCCTCGTTAAAGGGATCCGAAAAGTAACGAAAAAAGAAGGAATTCCTCTGATCTTTGACGAAGTACAAGCCGGAATGGGACGAACCGGAAAATGGTGGACGTATCAGCATCACGGAATAACTCCAGACATTCAAACATGTGCCAAAATGCTACAGGTGGCTGCTACCGTATCCAACAAAAAATGGTTCCCTCCCGAAAAAAGCGCCATCAGCTCCACATGGGGAGGGGGACAAGTATTAGATTTGGCCATGGGAGCCGCCGTTATTCGGGAAATCAAAAAGAAGAAACTACTCAAAAACGCCCAACGGATGGGAAACGAAATCAATCAACGAATGAAAGAGATTCATGTGGAAACGAATACGATCCACCACCCTCGCGGATTAGGGTTGATGCAAGCGTTTGACTTAAAGGATGTTAAAACACGCAACCACATGCAACAAAAATTGTTTCAGAATGGATTGATCATGTTGGGATGTGGAATCAGTGGGATGCGCATCTCCCCGTCGCTGAATATAACCAAGGAAGAAGTTCATGAGGGAATGAATGTCATTGAAAAAGTAGCACGCGAGATGCGATAAAAGATAGAAATGGAAAAAAGGGATGGGAAAAAAACATGGCCAAAATGGATTTCAAAATGCTGCATGAATTGCTTGACATCGAAGGAGTGTCCGGAGATGAATCGCGCGTCCGCCATTATATTGAGAAAAAGATAAAACCATTCGTGGATGTGATCACAGTAGATAAACTGGGAAACCTCATCTGCCATAAAAAAGGAAAAAAGAACAGTCTTATGTTGGCCGCCCACATGGATGAAATTGGACTCATGGTTAAACGCATTGAAAAAAATGGAAAAATGTATGTGAGTGCATTAGGTGGAGTCAATACCCTCAATGTAATTGGACAGACGGTGGAGATATTGGAAAGCAAACCCCTCGTGAAAGGAATCATTACCACGAAAGAAATCAACAATGATTATGAAATCAAGGAATTACCCGAGATGAATGAAGTGTTCGTGGACACGGGACTCACTCCCACCGAATTACGCAAACGAGGAGTGGATGTGGGATCGTATTTGAGCTTGGAACGCATGGACCATAACATTGGGAATACGGAATTTATCGCAGGAAAAGCATTAGATGATCGAATCGGATGCTTTGCACTCATTGAAATCGCCAAACGACTACAAAAAAGCGAGCACGAATTGTTTTACGTATTCACCGTGCAGGAAGAAGTGGGATTGTATGGGGCCAAAACATCCACGTATCAAATCGATCCGGATTTGGCCGTGGCAGTTGATGTCAGCAATGCCAATGACATGAACGATGAACCCACCAAGATCGTGGGAGAAGGGCCCGTGCTCACGATGAAAGATGACGAAATGATCGGGAATACCTGTTTGAATGACTACTTCCGAAGCATTGCTAAGAAAATGAAAATTCCCGTACAATTAGAAGTAAGTGACTTTGGAACTACGGATGCGCTCACTATTTCACTCTCGAAAGGAGGCGTGTTGGCGACTTCCATCGGTGTTTGTCTGCGAAACATCCACACCACGCATTCCATTGCCTCGAAAAAAGACATTGAACAATGCATCGATTTACTGGAAGCGTTCGCGCGAAAACCGCCGCTGCATTGCGTGAAGTGAATGAATTAAATACTAGTGATTTTACCACAATACTATATGACGCGAGCACCATCCCTTTTAGGGAGAAAACAAGCAAATCGAAGAGTAGTGCAAGGAAACAAGGGGTTTCGATTGGTGAGATTACCAGCGAACGATCCTCGACGTGTTGATCTTTTACGAAGTGCTCAAAGCGGAAAAGTTAGTCCGAAAGGAGTTATGGATCGCGTTTTTGGACCGAATGCAAGCTTCACCACTGCACCAAACAATCGAGTGGCTGTCAAGCGAATGCTTCAACTGAGAGCCAAACGATTGGGCGAGCGCGTAAAGGAACGAAGACAGAAACAAGATGCGCGACGTGGACGAAGTCAATTTGGAAGTGCACTTGGAAAATAGTGAAGAAAATTAATTAATTTTCAACAATTTTTTCAACGCCGACTTGTCAAAACCCACGATTATTTTCCCGTCGATTTCCGTCACGGGAACGCCGGATTGACCACTTTTCATAATCATCTGTTGCGCGGCCTGCGTGTCTTCGGCGACGTTGACTTCTTTAAATACAATTTTGTTTTCTTTGAGAAACTCTTTTTCAAGTTTACAATACGGACAAAAGGGAGTCGAATAAATAGTAATGGAAGGAGTAGCCATGGAAAATCAACCTCAGTCGGTATACAGAACGTGCAACCCAGACAATATAAACAATTTCCCAATTAGGAAGAAGAATTGGCGTCTGCCGCTACTTCTTGCAAGAGCTTCTCAATTACCGCCTTGAATTCTCCGGCTTCCGCATCTAAATCATCCTGGGTCTCGTAGGCGTTTCCAATGCGCATGTATTTGCAGCCAAACAAGTACGTAGGAACGGACAAGCGGTCGTTGACGGACTTATACAAATTGAGCTCCGCCGTGGGAATCGCGGATTCTTTAGCCGGGGTAAATTGATCGTTTCCTAAATCCACATCCCAATGATGCGCCACTATTTTCCCCGCTTTAATGTATTCGTCCATGACCCCATTGTACGTGGAATTAATCCAGCGGCAATGCGGACAAACGGTTGTCGAGTATAATCGAATGATGGGCTTTCCATCTTCGGTGCAAATTTCAGCACCTGAAATAACATTAAAAGTAGAAATGGAAGTAGGGGCAATACCACTAGTATCTTTCTTCTCAAAGGAAGAACTGATACATCCGAGAGTGAAAACAATCAACGCAAGTAGCCCAATCATCACCAGGAAACGCATGAGCGAAAAAGAGTGAAAGAAAATATAAAGGGAAGGGAAAACAACTCCCCTTCCCTATACGAATGATTAATTCTGTTGGGCCAACAACGCATCAATAGCAGCTTCAAATGTTGCCAAGGGCTGCGCACCCACAATCAATTGACCTTCTCCGTCACGCGGACCTAAAAAGAAGGAAGGCGTGCCGGATATTCCGTTCGCTGCTCCTTCGTTAAAGTTCGCCGTAATATCGGTGGCATGGGCGTCATCGTCCACACACTTGTCAAAGGTTGTGGTGTTGAGACCTAAGTCTTTACCCCACTGCTTCAGATCGTCGTTCGTGTACTGGGACGTGGCCGAGGGATTGATCTTGTAGGTTTCCTCAAAGATCTTGTCGTGCATCTCCCAATACTTGCCTTGATCTCCCGCACAACGCGCGGCGTTGGCCGAAGGGGCTGCCATCGGGTGGAAGCTTAACGGGAAGTCCTTGTAGAGGATCTGCAACTTACCCGTCTTCACGTACTTTTCCACTAATGCTTTTTCCGTGTTAATGAAAAAGGCTTTACAGTACGGGCATTGATAGTCCGACCATTCCACTAAAACTAAAGGAGCGGTGTCGCTTCCTGTTTTACCGGGAGCACCCGCCATTAATTCGGCAATAACGGCCGTCGGAGCAGGAGGTGTTAAATCCCCACTTCCGTCATCCGGTGTTGGAACGACCGTGTCGCCCGAACCGGAGCCGGCGGTAATTGTAATCTTTGACAAGCCCGCACTCAATGTGGTCGCGGAACTCATCATGGCGTATCCGATAATCACGGCCGCCAACAAAATACTCAACGGAAGCACGTACATCGCGAAACCATCACTCTTCGGTTCGGAATGATGCGCATGATGCTCCCCCATACCTTCAGTCATAATTGAATACCTCCAAAATGTATTCCAAAAAATACCGGAATGTCAAAGGAAAGGAATATTGTGTTTAAAATAAGGGTGTAAAAGCGAAGGAAACGAATAGAGGCCCACACACAGGCTTAAAATAACCAAAAAGGTGGAAGGACCATGAACCGACTCCCCATCGGAATACCGGGTTTAGACGAACTCACCGAAGGAGGCTTGCCGGAAGGACGAAGCTTCCTCGTTTCAGGGGCAACTGGAACAGGAAAGTCTATTTTTTGCACCCAATTCATTTACAATGGAGCCGTTAACTACAAACAGCCCGGCGTGTACGTGACGCTGGATGAGCGACCGAACTTGTTGCGCGAAGACATGCTGTCATTTGGATGGGATTTGCGCAAACTCGAAGACGATAACATGATTGAGATTATTGATGGAAGTGTGGCGAAGATTGGACTCCCGTCCGACGAAGAATTTTCCATGCCCACGGGATTTGACTTGGACAAATTGTTGTTGGAAATCATGCGCACCACGCGAAGAATCGGAGCCAAACGACTGGTGATCGACTCCATTCCCGCGCTGGGATTCAATTATGAGAATGTGAATGAGGTGCGGAAAGCCATCCTGAAAATCTCCTACATGCTCGAACGGACCGGAGTTACCAGCTTGTTAGTCAGCGAAATCAAAGACGGAGACGGAGGGTACTCCCGGTTTGGTGTGGAGGAGTTCGTCGTGGATGGCGTATTCATGCTGCACTTCCTGGGAATGGGAAGCCAGAGCGCGCGGACATTACACATTCGAAAACTCCGCGCGACGCATCATTCCGAAGACTTGCATCCATTACACATCACTTCGAAAGGGATCCAGATTGAAACAGTAGAAAGCAGCTTCAAGAACGTCTAGCCGCTTCCGATCGGCTGCACCGCTCCATTCCATGGAGACCAGTATAGGGTTATTGCTACGCAATAACCCGTCTGTTTTTGGTCGAGCTTTTTCGCAAAAAGGTCGCGGGGAACGGGCACGTCGCTGCGCGAGTACCCCTAGAATTTTGTTGGTTCCAGAATTGGCTTTTTAACCCCACGCCCAGGCATGCATATACATGACCACGTACGAGGAACTGCGCGCGAGTAAGATTCAGAAACTGAACCAGCTCCGTGAAAAGGGAATCAATCCGTTTCCGTACCAGTATATCCGCACCCACACGGCTGCGGAAATCAAGGACAAATTGAACGCCCTCCAGAACGGAGAAGAAAGCACGGTGAATGTAAAAATCGCCGGAAAAATAATGGGAATGCGAGGATTTGGAAAACTCGCGTTTTTGGATGTGTGGGATGACACGGGAAAAATACAAGTGCAACTCAAATCCGGCGTTACACCCGAAGCGGCCTTTGAACTCATGGGAATGATGGACTCTGGAGACTATGCTGGAGCCGAAGGAAAAGTTGTGCGGACACAGCGCGGAGAATTATCCGTATTGGCCGAAGATCTTCAAATTTTAAGCAAAAGTATTGCACCGTTACCGGACAAATGGCACGGCGTATCGGATGTGGAAGTTCGTTATCGTCAACGCTACGTCGACTTGTTCATGAACCCCGACGTGAAAAAAGTATTTGTTGGTCGAGCTAAAATTGTTCAAACCGTTCGACGTGTATTAGACGCACAAGGATTTGTAGAAGTGGAACTTCCGACATTGCAACCCCAATACGGAGGAGCCAACGCCCGACCCTTTACTACTCATTCCAATGCGCTCGATCAAGATTTGTATCTCAACATTTCTCCCGAAATGTACTTGAAACGATTAACCATGGGAAACATCGAGAAAACATATACTATTTGTAAAAACTTTCGAAACGAAGACATTGACAAAACACACAATCCGGAATTCACTATGATGGAATGCTATTGGGCTTACGCAGACTACAATCACATGATGGCACTCACCGAAGAACTATTCCGCCACTCATGCATTGCCGTTCACGGAGACGAACGCTTTACGTTCCAAGGAAAAGAATTTGATTTGGCACAGAAATGGGAACGATTACCCATGAAAAAAGCAATAAAAAAATACGGAAACATTGACGTAGACGAATTATCGGATCAACAAATGTTGGATTTGATTGCGAAGACAGGAAAGAAAATGGAAAATCCTAAACTCCGCGGATTAATCATCAACGAACTCTTCGAAGCCGTTGCGGAACACCATTTGATTCAGCCCGTACATTTGATGGACCATCCGTATGAGACAACGCCGTTGTGTAAAGAACACCGTACGGAAAAAGGATTGATCGAACGCTTTGAATCATTCATCAACGGGTGGGAAATGTGCAACGCGTATTCGGAATTGAATGATGCAATCAAACAACGCGAATTACTCGAGAAACAGTCCAAAGAAGGACGCGCAGGTGGAGAGGAAATGCCCGTGGATGAAGACTTCATTCGTGCCATGGAATATGGAATGCCCCCCACCGGCGGATTGGGGATTGGAATCGATCGAATGTGCATGTTATTGTTAGATCAGCCTACCGTGCGCGACGTTATTTTCTTCCCGCAGATGCGGAATTTAGATAAGAAATAAAATGACCTCAAAAAGAAAACTCAAATGATCAACAGGAATACAGATGAAATAGTTGAATAGATGAAAAAAGGATCGAATGGGTTATGAAAGTTAAACAATGTCACGGCTACTAAAGCTTTGACGTTTGAAAATCTTACCTAATTTGTTGAATTCAAACACATCCACGAAACGTAAATTAATTGGATTGTCAGAATGATCTTTCCCGGTGAATGATCCTACAACAAACACCCGGTTTGCAATAGAATCAATCAATTCAAGCTGGTGGTTACCGGAAATAGATCGAATGTTTCGGTAAAAATTTCAAAATTCTTTTTACCAACTATACGATTAGAGAAGCGCAGATATTCGACGTCATCCGAAAATAAATCAAATAAATGAGAAAAGTTGCGCGCATCAACAAACGCATAATATGATCGAACTGTTTCCAACTGAGGGGTGGAATCCATATTATGGGGTTGGCGTGATTTGAACACGCGACACCATCGTCTTCAGCGATGTGCTCTCCCAGGCTGAGCTACAACCCCAAAACCTTTTATCAAAAGGTTTTCGAAAAAAGCTCCGCAGACCCTTGAGTTGGGTTTATCGAATGTAGTGGGATTGTTCCTCAATCCCACGTCCTGACTATAACGAAAAGCACGGCTAAACACTTATAAAACAGGCATTGAGGGGGGAACAAAAGGAGGAGGGAGAGCACGTATTATTATTCTATTCGACAACGAATACACGCATGCCGGCCTCCAAAATAAGCATTGAAAACGCCAAGAAAGACAAACTGTTCTACTTTGTAGCCAACGTCGTGGTCTATCGTGAGAGTGATGGACGGTGTTTGATCCTTAAACGACATGAGCGAGAAAAGGTCCATCCGGGACGATATGGGGTTCCAGGAGGAAAACTGGAATGGAACGATATGCCAGTGGATAAGCCGACGCGAATCAACCAAGATGTGCTTGACTTTGAAAACGCGGTCGAAAAACTGTTAGCCCGCGAAGCCATGGAAGAAGCAAGTGTGGAAGTATTTCCGGAATTCAAATACATTAACAGCGTCGCGTTTATTCGACCGGATGAAACACCGGTTATATTGGTCAAGTTTGCGGCACGCTACAAATCAGGCGAAGTGAAACTGGAAGAAGGGGCCTTTACCGAACACGCGTGGGTGAACGCGGAAGAAGTGAAAAACTACCCATGCATCGACGGAGTACATGAAGAAGTAAGGCGAACCATTGAATTGTTTTCGTCTGACAAAAAGTAAAAACAGGCCTACTGCAGGATTGAAAATCCTGCAAGGTAGTCCCTCGGTGCAGCAACCTTTTCGCAAAAGGTTGGTGAAAATTCCGGTGCGGCCGGGCGGAACCGGCCCCGGACGAAAACGGCTATTCGGTTCCGCGCAACGCAACCACCGGATCCATTCGAGCGGCTCGGCGAGCCGGAAGCAAACCGGAGAGCATTCCTACAATCATCGCAAACAAGAGGGCGCCGATGATTAAGCCAATGTCGATTTCTACTTTCAATGCGAGACCGGAGGCAACGGAAATAATTCCCACCAGGTACGCAAGCGCATAGCCAATAATCACGCCAAACACGCCTCCTACCAATCCAATGAAGCCCGCTTCGAGGAGGAAGATGGAAAGCACGAGTGTGTTCGTGGCGCCAATCGCTTTCATGACACCGATTTCAGAGGTGCGTTCCAACACCGACATGATCATCGTGTTCATGATCCCAATCCCCCCCACTAACAGGGAGATGGACGCAATTCCAACTAAAACGAGTTGAATGATTGCCAAGAATTGTCCGAGTTGCGCGAGGAGTTGTTCACTCGTAACAACCTCGTAGACTTTCTGATCCTTCCCGTACACGGATTCAAACACCCGATCGACTTTTTCTTTGACCAAATCCACGTCATCTTTCGTGAGGGTTTTTACCAACAAGAATGTAGGATTGGCATCCGGGAAGACTTGAACAAAGCCTTTCTTCGTACCGAAAACCGTCGTGTTGACGTTGGGACCCCCTCCAAACGATTGTGCGTTTTCCTTCGCAATCCCGATGACTTTGAAACTCTTCCCTTCAATTTTGATTTTGTCCCCGAGACGAATGTCCTGATCAAACGTACTGTGTGCGAGACCGTGACCAATAATCACCGAGAAAGCGTCGCGGGATTCTAAATCACGACCTTCCGCTAACTCCAAAAAGCCCGTGTTGCGGAATTCCTTCGCCTCTTCGGGAGTGGTGGCAATGAACACCCCTGGAACGGACTCGCGACCGAATTCAATCGTCATAGGAGCGGTTACCGGCGCGAGGACGACTTCTACTTCGGGAATGGATTTGATTTTATTGATCGTACTCTCCGAAAGGGTCTTGACGTTGGTTACCGGACCATTGCTCGAGCTTTGAGAAAATTGTCCCGAGGGGGCAATGAACAAACTGTTCGAACCTAATTTTTCAAACTGTTCTTGTGCCGCATTATTGAGACCGGAACCGAGTGAGAATAGGGTTACGATCGCCGCGATTCCGATAACCACACCCAACAACGTGAGCACGGAACGCAATCCTTGATGGGTAAGATTGCGCAGCGCGAATGAAGGGGCTTCTGAAAGGGGATTCATGCGGAAAAATCACGGCTCCGCGTTACTTCTTCCCATTTCCATTTCCGTTCTTGGGTTTGCGGAAGCGGAACCACCAGACCAACCCTAAAACAATCAAAACACCCACGATTAAGGGGACGGAAGAACTTTCTCCCCCTTCCGTCGCGACTTCAGAAGAAGAAAAGACGTGAATGGGAAGGTTCTTTTCGACAATGGTGGGATCACCGAACTCATTCTTGTAGGAAATATTCAGAGTCAAGGAATAGTCTCCCGGCGCCACACTCGAGGGAACGGTTCCATCTAAGATGATTGTGTCGAAATCATCCGACTCAATCGTGCCAATGAAAAAATCCTTTTGGGAAATGATAAACGAATCGGAAGAAACCGAAACGGTGACAAATTTCGCGGGACCAAGACCTTGGTTGAATAAATCCACCGAGACGCGGGACTTTTTACCCGGAGAAAGCAAGGGCGTTGCGTCTGAAACCAGCGTACTCAAAATGGGAGACGACTCGATTTTGATTCCGATGTAGTCCGTGGACGTGGATTTGGTTTTTTCTCCATCGTAGAACTCAAACGAAACCGGAATGAAATAAGGCTGGGATTCTGCAGCGGGATTGACAATCACCGGAATGAAAATATCCGCCGTTTCACCGGGACTTAAGGACTGAATGTAATACGAAGAAGCGCCTAATGGAATGATACTTCGCTCAATCACCACTCCACTGGCCGTGACGGTACGATCTTCTTTCAACGCGACTAAAATGTCGGTCGCGGTCGAGGAACCGGTGTTTTTGACCGTTAAGTGAAGCGTGGTTTCTTCGCCCGATTTACCCGTAGTAGGAGTCGAGGAAATGACCGCGAGCACGGGGTTGTTACTCGTAATCTGAATGTTCGCCGTCAACGTTCCACCGGATTTTCCATCCGCGAAGGAATAGAAGACAAGGGGGTACGTTCCGTCTAATGCTTGTGGAGAAACTTGAACTTGCCACTGAACTTGAACGGTGGTAAACGGGGGAACCGTTCCGAGGCTTCGGGTGAGCGTATCGGTGGGCTCAATCGAAAAAGGAAACGACGTGTCTTGAGGGGTTTTCCCTAACTGCAATTGCATCGTCACGTTTTCAGCAGGAGATTGGGTGTCATTGGTAACATATGCGAACAACGTGAAGGATTGCCCCGACCCCACAGGAGAAGGATCCGCGTTGTAGGATGAAATAATGAGTGCGTGCACCGGGACGGTCAACGCAATCAAACTAACGACTAAAACTAAGAGCATTCGATTCATTATTTGTAATCCCCCTTGATTTTTGTTCTTTTTTTTCGGACGGCTTCCTTGCTTACAATTTCACCGTCTTTAATATGAATAATGTGTTCCGCGCGCTCGGCAACATAGCGTTCGTGCGTCACAATTAAAATGGTCTTCCCTTGCTTCACGTGCAATTCGTCGAGAATGTTGAGAATCGTTGCCCCCGCGACGGAATCGAGATTTCCGGTGGGTTCATCGGCGACAATCACATCGGGCTCTGTTGCGAGTGCACGCGCAATGGCGACACGTTGGCGTTGACCGCCGGACAATTCATTGGGACGGTGATCCATTCGGTCACTCAGACCAACGTCACGCAATACTTTTTCGGCGCGGAGCTTTCGCTCCCCCATGGGAATGCCTTGAAACCACAAGGGAAGCATGACATTTTCGAGCGCGGTCATGCGGTTGATTAAATTAAAGGTTTGAAAAACGAAACCGATGGTTTTTCCTCGGACTTGAGCCAATTCATTGTCATCCATCTCGGAAATGGGTGTACCATTGATGAGAACCTCTCCGTTCGTCGGGCGAAGGAGACCGGAAAGAACATCTAACAACGTGGTTTTTCCCGAACCGGAAGGACCGGTGATGGAAATGTATTCCCCGCGATTAATCCCAATGTCGACGCCTTTCAACACGTGCAATTCCTGATCCCCCATGGGGTAAATCTTGGTTACATGTTTAGTTTGAATCACAAAATCAGACTTGGGAGGCATACACCTCTATCGTATGCCCGATATTTTAAATACGCTGCGGAAAAAATGCGTTATTTTTCAGGGACAATAAGCCATGCCGCCAAGTAAAGAAGGACGCCAAAACCAAAACTGGCGAGAGTGAGAATAATATAAATAATACGAATGAGGGAAGGATCCGCGTTCACGTAATCGGAGAAACCGCCTAGTACTCCACCTAAAATGCGATCGGATTTGGAACGATACAATCGTTTTTGCGCAGCCATATTAGAAAGGAGGATTTGGAGTTTATTAATTCACGTTCGTTTCCGACGATGGGATTTTTTTTCAGCGTGTTTAGGAAGAGTGATTTTTAGCACGCCGTTTTCATACTTCGCCTGTGCTTTGGATGGATTCACATTCGGAGGAAGGGGAAACGAACGGTAGAAACGGGAAAGAGAATGTTCCATGTGGTAGCCGTGCGGGTGCTTTTCCTCTTTTTGGTTTTTTTTCTCCGCGCGAATTTCAATTCCGGCGGGTGAAATATTGAGTTGAATGTCTTTGCGATCCACGCCCGGAACGTCGATCGTTAAACCCACTTCTTTTTCATTCTCCCAAAAAGTTGAACGCGGTTCCCCCAAGAAACGATCCGAATCAGGATCACGCTCCACCAACCCCATTCGTTCAAATGGGCGTGGAGAAAAGAGAACGGGACCGGAGAACGGATCACGATCCCAAAAGCGATTCATCAACGAATCGAGACGAGGATTGCGTGAACGAGAATCAGAAGGAAAGGCGTTTGTTGAGCGGCGTTTGGAAATAATGGGAACATTGGATTTGTTCGAAGAGGAGTGGACTTTCTTTTTGGTGACCATAAAAATCAATCCGACTCTACTGCATGGATTTTGAACTTAAAAAAAGGAAAAGGGTACGAGGCCAGTGGGATTTGAACCCACGGCACACGGATTAAAAGTCCGCTGCTCTACCAGGCTGAGCTATGGCCCCCGAACTTTTCATAAAAGTTCGATCAAAACACGACTAGGTGTCCTGACTCGTACATCAAAACCGCCAAATAACGGTTATAAATCAACCTTTTGAAACGCAGACAAAACCGCTCTATTTTTAGAAAAAGGGGATCCAATAGCATGCAGGGAGTTGGAAAACATGGCACTCGTCGAAATGATTGGAATTCTGGTCGTATTTTTGGTTATCCTCATATTAAGCGTGCAGATCGGAAGAGCACACGTC
>CAYHGC010000011.1:0-17997 GCA_964356075.1 uncultured archaeon | reverse complement strand
CCATGGCACTGTTCAGTTCGGTCTGTCCCGGCTCGCCGCGCAACACTAATACGAAACTATCTTTGTTGGCCAACGCGGAAAGAACCTCAGAAGGAGGTGCCACGTCCGATGCAAACGTAATCCCGGATTCCGTCTCGCTGAATTTGTAGGATTTGGTAAACACGTTATCGAAAAAGGACTGAGGAGATGTATTCGTGAACGTGAACCATAACGCTGCGAGAAAAAGAATCGTGAAGAGTGCATACAAGAAACCATTGCGCATGAGAAAAGAAACCCTAAGAATAGCTTAAAATGGTTGGTGAAGGCCGTCTCACTCCGGCCGCGCGTGTGTAGAGTTAGTGCTTCGCACTAACTCGTTTGCAATAAAGATGAAGAAAAAAGAATCGGAAAAAAGAGTGAAAAGGAGGGGATTGCTCCCCTCCTCTCGCGAAAATGCTAGGTTGCCAATTAAATGGCATCCAAGGCATCGATCAAGTCCTGTGCGGCTTGACCGGTGTCGTCGGCAGTGTATCCGGCTACAATGATGTTTGTACCGTATACTCCCGCAACCATGTCGCCGGGCGCATTCAACATATCAGCGACTTCTTGCGCTAATGCGTTGACAATCGGTCCCCCGACAATAATCTTGGGTCCTGCAGGAACTGACGCAGTCGAATAGACCATTGCCTTACCGTTGAGGTTGGCAGGGGTCGTGTAAGTGAAGGGCTCTCCCGCGGTTTGAACCGTGGATGTAGCGCCACCACCGACAATTTCGGCCGTGTAGTTGATCTTTACCACCGTAATTTCGGTGCCGGAGTTAAATGTTCCGGTTTCGCCTTCGTCGACCGTAATTTCTTCTCCGCCTTCAACCGTAGTCGAAGTACCTTCACCCGTCACCGTAAATTCGATGTTGGGTCGGTTCTGCGGGATCCAAAATTCGGCGGTCGTTCCGTCAGCGATGGAAATCTTCGTTCCGAAGTCCGACCATGCGTCGGTCAACGAACTCGTCGACGTCGTGTCCGTGCTCAACGTGAAGTTAATACTGTTGATCGCGGGCACGGTCTGGTTTCCATAATTGACGTCCGAAGTCGGGGCTGAGATCTTGTTCGAAGATCCTCCCAATTCGGGGATTTCGTCATCGCGCGCATCGATGTACGCTCGATACTGAAAGTCGGTCGTTGTACCGTTGGTCGTGGTTCCATTTTCATCCACACCAAAGAAGGCGATCGACACCGTTTCAGACGACGGATCGAATCCAAACTCATCTCGCTGCGGGAGATAGTAGTTGGAGTCAACCGTGGCGTTTTCCGTAATGTCGGTTCCGAAGAAGGTCAATCCTTTGCCCTTCTGCAATCCGCTCGTGGTCGGAATAACTTGTCCAGCTCCAGTCGTGTTGGGATTGACGGTTCCGCCGCCCATTCCTCCACCTAAGACGAAGTACATACCCTTGTGTCCAGATCGGTTGTTAATATTGGTTCCCGATTCATTCACGAAGAATCCGTACTGGGCTGAGAACGAGTCACCTGACAACGTCAAGCGAGGTCCGTTCGCAATTCCAGCGATTAATCCAGACGAGGTTACGTTGGCATCATCGTAGAAGAACACGTTCGCTAATTGCGCCGTGGTCATGAACCCAGAGACTCCTGTAGGATTGCTGGCGGAGGCCGAGGCACCTGACAAGAAGTCCGTAGACGCTGTGCTGCTATTCAATGAAGCTTTCGCGAAGCGAGCGAATCCATCCGCGCGCAAGCGAACTTGGGTAAAGTTGGTCGTTGGAGCGACGGTGGTGTAACTCACTCCGCCTAAGACAACATTAACCGGACCGGCCGTGTTGATATCGATTGCACCTAAATCCGTTTGGAGAGTTAATCCAAGCGGTTCAAGGTCGACAGCCACACCGTTGAGGATGGTACCATCTGCTACGTTGAAGTCCTGCGAATTCATGTTCAAGTCGTAATACAACGTTTTGTTTCCGTTGTCGAACGAGAACGAGACTCCGTTCGAGTTGTTCGTGGACGTTAATCCGGTCGAACTGTCTCCAACTTCATCTACGCGAAACCACATGGGAATGCTGTGCGTCGAGTCCGAAGAATCGCGGAAGTTCACTTCGTTGTCTCCGATCTGGATGTACGTGCTTTCCTCACCGTCTTTGAAACCGCTGAAGGTGACTGCGAACAATCCTTCACCTAACGCGCCGGTTCCTTCCAGCCAGGTAAACGAACTTGTTCCATCTTCACCCGCTGAGGTCAACGAGTCGTTCTTTGAAAACAGAGGGTTGTCCGTGTCGAAAACCGACGAGGGCGTCGCATCGATGACTTCTTCCGAAGGCGTGTCCGGAGAGTTGATGTTGCTCTTGGAGCGGTTCTTGACCACAATTGAGGTCAATCGGGCCGTGGATGCGATTTGACCTAAGTCAACCACATAGGGTCCGTTGATGTTTTCGGAGTCGGCTGCTTCAGTGTAGGGATAGTTTTCACCATCGCGCAATCGAACCGAGGCGGTTCCGACCAAAACGTCGACTGTTCCTTCGTTCGTTCCGGTGTTGACCGAGGCGGTGTCGATGTAGACATCTCCGCTTACGACGTCATCGCCGTCCGAATCTTCGAACGTGACGAAGCTTCCGGCCGACACGGTTTGCGTGTCAATCAAGTTTCCGGCTTCATCCGTTACGTTGAATTTGGCTTGGAACGTGGCAGCAGCAGGTCCGGTAGCCACAATGGACACGACGGTAACCGTCAATGTTTGACCATCGTAATCGCCGATTCCTTGCATGGTGAATGATTCCCCTGCAACGAAGGTCTGCTTGGCCTTGTCTTCAATTAATCGCACTTCGATCGCTTGGTTGGAGTCGTCAATATCGACTTTCTGGACCAAGAAGGTCTTTCCGAAGAACGGAATTCGAATATTATCGTCCGAGTCATCCGTGAAGTCTGCGCTGGCTCCGCCTGAGCCTGTCACATCCACCATCTGGAATCCGGCTCCGAGGTTCAACGTGTAGTTGACATCCCCAGCATCGACCTGGGCCATCAAATCCTTGACGTCCGAGCTCGTGCTAAATTTAGCGTTCAACTGAACACCGATTTGTTCTTTGACATCGATGTTGGTCGTGCTGTCATTATACTTATATGAAACGGTCTTTTCCGCTAAAAAGGCCAAAGGGTCCTTTCCGATGAATTGATCGTATTCGTTACTTGATCCATTCGAGATCAAGGGGTTGCTGTTGAATGTCTTTCCACCGGTGAGTGTGACACTTCCACCAATAGACAAAACGGCTGACAGGTCGGTAACTGAAATGTTTCCGCTTCCGCCGTTTCCACCGGATCCATCCGATGTCTGCGTAATTACGGCGTGTTCCACAACCGATCGGGCAATGTTTCCGGCCCAAACCGCATCTGAAATGGCGGCAGTTGATCCCACTACTACGTTCACAACCGGGCTCATGCCGGTGTCGTAGACCGTATTCTTGACTTGATCGCTGGTAAAAGCGGCCGAAACCATCGGGGCTGCGGCTGCACCCAGTAAAGCTCCACCTGCAACAACGGCAGCGAGCTTGCGTATTTTCAATCCATTCATTTGTGCTTCACCTCACGATTCACAAACGAGCGTTCCCCACCAATACAACCCTGGAAAGAATCCGCGGTATCGGTGACTGGCTCATTGAATGGAAACAGGGGTCAAGGCGTTTAAATATCTTTCGAGAATTGCACGACACTTGTCGAAACATAGGCGGAAGTATATAAGTCGAGGGCGGAAAAGCATGGGACAATCATCGAATGAGAGTAAGACAATCCTCGAACAAAAAAAGGGAGATTCATGTAGAGGAGAAAATCCGGTTTAGATCGTAGGAAGGTCTTCCGGCGCGGCGGCCGCTTCGGTGGCCTTCGCCTGGACGGAATGCGCCTTTTGGGCGCCATTGTAGATGCGCGTGTTGAATTCTTCCACTTGCTTCCGCTTGAGCAAGCCCATGATATATTCGGCATAGCCATGGACCATTTCAGTCATATCCACCAATCCATTCTGGAAATCATCGAGTTTGAATTCTATTTTTTGAGGTTTAATAACCTCGATCGAGGAAGGGCCGTAGAAGAACATTAGTCGTACGAGTCCACGAAAGTCGCGCACCGACAAATTGATTTCGGCGAAGGTGGAGTATTGCTCCCCCACTTTGTCCACGTTCTCCATCGTATACGCGTAAATACGGAAAAAGGGTTCTTTTTTCAAATTCTCGAGAATTTTTTCACCTTGTTTGCGGACTAAATCCTCTTGGATTCCCTGCACTTCAATCAAAATACGCACGCGAAAAATATTATCATCTTCGTCTTCGATGGACTTTCTTCGCTTGAGTTCCGCGGCAATTTCATCTTTCAATGCATACACGGGCGGCGTTCCCTGCAACGCGATGAGTTTCAAATGCTGAAGGGTTTTCAAATCCTCGATTAATTCGGATTGTTTCAACTGGGTTTTTTCTGCCAAACGATCAAGGGATTGGGGGCCCTGCAGCAACGCTTGGGAAATTTTCTTTTGCGAATCCGTAAAGGAAAGGGCCATCCAATCAAAGAGTCGGGAACGGTTTATAAGCAATACCCGAAAGGGAGAAGGGGAGTTAAAAACGAGAAAAACGAGAGAAGGTAGTATGAGTATTTTATTTCAAACCGGCGCCACTGAAACCGTCGCCAACACGATCGCAGGAAATGTTTCGTGGCTCGCGCTGGGAATTGGATTGTTTGTTTTAGCGGCCATTGTTATTTTCTTTTTGAAAAACATTCTCGTCAACGCCATTTTGGGAGTGGTAGGGTGGGCGATTCTGACCTACGTGTTTCAGGTTCACTTGCCCTTCTTGCCCTCATTGATTGTTTCCGCAATATTCGGATTAGCCGGATTGGGTGCAGTGGTACTGTTAGCGTTCTTTGGAATTATTACCTAAAATTGTAGAAAAAAAACTAACGAACGTATGGGAGGTCCAATTTTTTATTTCCAGATTCTTCCGCCGCCATCGTTTCGGAAAGTTTCTGAAACGTGGTTTCGATTTCCTTCGCTTCCGCATCCATCTTTTCCATTTTGAGTTTGAATCCGAATTTTTTGATGAGCAAATCGAGAACGACTTTACTGGCGCCGGGATCCCCATACACTAATCGAGTGGAGGTTTCGCCCATCAAGCACACGCCTGGAATACCTTGCATTTTTCCAATGCCTAACAATAACCCCGCGTGACCGAAAATAGTGGATTCATTTTCTCCCTGCGTCGCGCCGGATTTCTTCCAATCATCCAGTGTTTTTTTGTCGGTTGCGGCCGCAATCACATGCGGTTTGATCTTGATGCGTTGCTCACGTACATCCAATCCTGCAATGGTACAGATTTCGTTGATTTTCAATTCCTTAAACGCCGCCACTAACGTGCGGGAAAAATCAAACTGTTCCGCCACGACATTTGCGCCTTGATCCCAGTTAGGCACAACGGGACCCGCGACAAAATAATAATCGCGCTTTTTGTAATTCAAATGGTAAATGTGATCCTTGAACAATTCAATCGTCCCATTTTTGGTGATCACTGCGGGAGGGAATGAATCGCTCAACACATCGGCTATTTTTTTGGGCTTGAGTTCTTTCACTAAATAGTCTACAACAATTTTCCCCACCAATCCGATGCCGGGTAATCCAACAAAAACAATTGCATCTTTCGCAGGGGGCTTTTCATAAATCAACACCTGCGTCGTCATGGAGATATCACGCCTCCTGGCGAGCAAATGAAATCGTTCCCGTGTTTCCCACGCGCTTCGCAATGCGTTCCTGCACTCCCGTGAGTGCTTTTTCGGCGAATTTAAAATCGAAAGATACCACGCGCAATTGATACTTTCCTGCACCAAGGTAAGAGTATTTGACATTGGCATTTTGTACGCCTTTCAATCCCTCCGCGAGCGCGGATTTTACAATTTCAACACCATTGGGGGCCATGCACGCAATGGTTAACGTGCCCTTGACTTCCTTTTCCGCAGGACGAATGTTTTTCTGCACCGTGTCCACAAGGGAAGGAATCCATTCGTTGGCCACCACTTCTTGCACTGCAGGAGCACCTTCAAGGGCAATTGCTTCAAACGCCTGAGGAAGGGAACCAAAACTGTGCATCAACGGTTCCGCTACCGCTTTCCATCCGTCTTCGGCCGTTTTGTCGAGCGTTTTCGCCATGACTTCGATGAGTTTTTTGTTGCGCGAAAGCTGCTTGTATTCTTCAATACGCAATCGTTGAGTGCGTTCATTTACTTTTGTGAGCGACAAATCAATTTGGAGTTTTTCGAGATCCACTTTCTGCACAAGCGCCGCGCGCATCTGTCCTTCGCGCACATAGTTTCGAATGTTCTTGATCCACGAACTTTCGACTTGGGAGATGTGAACGAATCCCGTTGCTCCTTCATATTCTAATAGCGAGCAGAATACTCCGTAATCCAATACCTTGTCCACGCGCACTACGACAATCTCTCCAACGTTGGGCCATTTCTTGACGTTTTGATTTCGAGACGAAGCAACGGGAGATGCCGCACGAATGGGACCAGATGAAGACGAACGACCGCCCGGCGAAAAACGAGCAGGAGGACGTGAGGAAAAATTTCCTCGGTTCGGAGTAAAGGGGGCCGGCATGACTCAATCCTCCGTAATTAGACTTATAAAACAGGGGCGTTAAACCGCATCACGCGGCTTCCCCGAGTTTACGGGAAATAAACAATTGAGCAATTTTGGGAGGGAGCTCCACGACTTGACCGGTTTTGTAGGGACCGTATTCTTTGAGATCGGTTCCCACAAACGAAGGAATTTCGGAAAGAATACGCACGTGGGTGGGAGAATCGGTTGATGTGGAAGGAGCGGGCGTATAAACCTGTGGTTCCGTTTCAGTCGACGGAGGAATGGTTTCTTTTTTTCGTTCGACGATGGGTTTGGTTTCGACTTTCGTGGAAACGATGGGAGAAAATCCTCCATTGGCTTCCAATACTTTTTTGGAGATTTCACGGTGCGCACACAATGCATCAAACACGAGCGAGAACATTTGTTTCTCTTCCCCCGCCATGTGGGTCATGTCTTTCTCTCCCATTTGTGCGGAGACTAGTACCGTGTTGAGCAGTTTTTTTTCGCGGACGAGAAACCATTCATCGATGAGCTTTTTCAAATTTCCAAAATCGCGGGCGCGGGTGGCGTTTAAGTCTTGCAGTGAATCAAAGTATTTTTTCCGTTCCTCTTCAATGAGACCATGTAACTGCGCGAAAAAATCGTCGGGAATTTCAACCAATCGAGCCGTGCTTTTTTCCAGACGGTAGATTCTCCTCATTTCTTCAAAATCAAGTGCCATATGCTTTCCCAACCGTTCCATCTTTCATTACCGCAACGAGGCCGCGCCCCATCCCACTAAATAGGCCGCCAGGGGACCTGAGACCGTGACCTCACTCTCGGAGAGCGGATCCAGGGTTTCTGTCCCGATTCTAATCTTAGGCGAATGATGAACTAAAAGCTTTCGCTCCGAGACAAACGAAAACGCGACACATTCAGAGAAGGGATCGAATTCCTTTAGCGCGGATACAGAAATGGACTTGGCGAGGAAGCCCGTGCTCCCGTGAATGGTGTTGGGTACGCGAATGAGTCGATGGATGTCGGTAGACACTTGTTTATCGACGCGTAATTGGTGAACATCGACGATAGATGAAAGGACTGCGTTCCAAAAGGGTTCGGTTTTTTTCCCGGGAAGAGCAGGCAGTACACCCGATTGAACTTCGCGTGTGAGGCGCGCGCGGTCTTCTAAAAACGGTTGAAGGGTTCGAGGAGAGAGGCCTGACAGGACCATCCATTCATCCAAGGGAGCGGATTCTATTTTTTGTAAAACGGATCTGAGGATGCGCAACGCATGACCGTGCGCCTGATTGAGCGGAGGACAGCGGAATAATTTTCCATCGAACGAAAAACCAAGCTGGGACAAATCGACTTCGAACAATGAAAGATAATTGGCGAGCTCTGCACGCGCGGATTTAGGAAGCGAATACACGACTGGGGAACGGACGTGGATGTGATACCCTTTGCTTCCGGAGAAATTAATGAAAAGGGTTTTTTCATCAAACCCAAAATCGTTTTGGAGGATATTCAATAATGAAAACGTTTGCTGCTTGGCTTCATTCAAACACGCTTCACAGACCCATTCGTTGAGAATGGTTCCTTTCGCACACGTGGTGCATTTCATCACGCGCCCTTTTCCACTCGCACCACAATGGGGACACGACCACGAATCATGAATGGTTTTACAATCCGTGCGCAAATCGTCTGCATCAAATTCAAAAATCAAATCACTCCCAACTAACCCTTTCGTTGAAATAGGCTGCGCGGCCGGATTGAGAAACTCAGAAACGGATGCGGAAACGTACAACGGACTTTGATTGCGCAAAAACGCATTAAGTTCGTTTCCGTTTTCAAATCCGAGATTGCGATTATCTATTTTTTTGATGGAACCATACCCAAACTCGCGACGGGAAACATCATACGGCGGAACAATGGTATTTTTTTCGTAGAATTGGCGGACCAAACTCTTGAGCCAGACCAATTCATTTCCCGAAACCCCCATTCAAATCCACCCATAGAAGGAATAGGAGAACCTTCACTTAAATCAACCCTCCTGAAACCCTGCAAATGAGATGCGGGTTTTAAAGCCGTAAACGATTCGTCCACCATTGAGTATGGAACCCTATAATGACACCGTTGATGGGACGCTGCGCGCATTCCAGACGAGCGCAAATGGATTGTCATCGATCGAGGCCGCGGTTCGATTGGAGAAATATGGAAAAAACGCCATTGAACTCGAGAAAAAGATCGATATTGTGGGAATGATCATTGGACAGTTCACGGAACTGCTCGTGTTGGTGTTAATTGCCGCCGGAATATTGTCCGCCGCGGTGGGAGATCCCATTGACACGATTGCTATTTTTGCCATTGTACTATTGAACGGAATTCTGGGATTTTTACAAGAATACAAAGCCGAGAAAGCCATTGATGAACTCAAAAAAATGGGCGCCCTTCGCGCGATCGTTAAACGAGATCGCGCATGGAAAGAAATTGATGCGAAGGACGTTGTTCCCGGGGATATTGTCGAACTCGAAGAAGGAACGAAGATTCCAGCGGATATTCGATTCATGGAAGTCATTGAGACGGCGGTTGATGAGGCCATCCTGACGGGAGAAAGCAACGCCGTATCCAAAACCATTCTCCCGATGGAAGGAGTCAAACCCGTTGCGGATCGAAAAAATTACGGGTATGCCAACACCTCCATCGTGCGCGGACGCGCGATTGGAATCGTTATTTCCACGGGACTCAAAACGGAGTTTGGAAAAATCGCCGAGAAATTAGAAGAAGTGGAAGACGAACCCTCCCCCCTCAAGGAAGGATTGGAAGCACTGGCCAAGAAACTCACGATCGGAGTGGTTGCGGTCATGGTTGTACTTTTTGTGATCGGATTCTTTGTTCAGGGGCGACCGATTGTGGAGATGTTTTTGCTTGCCATATCATTAGGCGTTGCGGCGATTCCAGAAGGGCTGCCGGCGATTACGACGATAACATTAGCGCTTGGAATTCAGCGCATGGCCAAACGAAACGCCCTCATCAAACATTTACCGAGTGCTGAAACACTCGGCGCTACGACTGTTATTTGCTCCGATAAAACAGGAACCCTTACCAAAAATGAAATGACATGCGAATACGTGTATGCGGACGAACAATTATTTCATGTCACGGGAGTAGGGTATTCCGCGCGCGGAGACGTGCAATCCAACAACGAACGCATTTCCATCGAAAAGGAAAGCGGATTGTGGTACACGATTGCCGCAGGGATGCACTGCAACAATGCACAGTACAATCCCACTACTGAAAACATGTTAGGAGATCCCACGGAAGGAGCGATGTTGGTAGTAGGATACAAATCAGGCATTCAAAACGTGTTGAACCGCGTGAAAGAAATTCCATTTACGAGCGAACGAAAAAAAATGGCTACCGTACATGAAATGGGAAATGGAACGTATCGTACGTTTGCTAAAGGAGCCGTGGAGAAAATACTGGACGAATGCACGTGGGTATTGGAACATGGAAAGAGAATTCCCCTCACAGCGGGAAAGCGAAACCAATTCCTGACGCAAGCAGAAGAATTATCCAAATCCGCGTATCGCGTGTTGGGATTTGCATACGGAGACACGAATGAGATTTCCTCCGACCCGGAACAATCACTCATTTTTGTAGGACTGCAAGCCCTGCGCGATCCTCCGCGCGAAGAAGTGAAAGATGCCATTGTCCTCTGCCACGAAGCGGGAATCCAAGTCAAGATGATCACGGGAGATCATCCGACTACGGCTAAAGCCATCGCGGAAAAATTGGGAATGCCAGGAGATGTAATTACGGGAATGCAACTCAACGAAATGAGTCCGGCCGAATTCAAACAGGCCGCACTTAACCATTCTATTTTTGCGCGGGTGGATCCGGAACACAAATACAAAATCGTGGAAGCACTTCAGAGTGCGGGACACATTGTCGCGGTGACAGGCGATGGAGTGAATGACGCCCCCGCCATTAAGCGAGCGGACATCGGAATCGCGATGGGAATCAAAGGGACAGATGTGGCGAAAGAAGCCAGTGATATGGTGCTGCGCGACGATAATTTTGCCACCATCGTGAGTGCAGTGGATTTGGGACGCACTATTTTTCAAAACCTACAAGGGTTTGTGCGCTATTTGCTCGCCGCAAATGTAGTAGAAGTAATGGTGGTATCCCTCGGATTCTTTTTCGGATTGGGAGAAGTCGTGACCCCAATTCAATTGCTATGGATTAACCTCGCCACCGATGCATTACCTGCGCTGGCGTTGGGAGAAGATCCTGCGGCGAAAGACAATATGAAACGAAAACCCCGTGCACGCGGAGAAGGAGTGTTAACCAACATGGGATCATTCATCACCGTGTCGGGAATTATTGGAACGATTGTGATTTTGGGCGCGTACGTGTACGGACTCCAGTATGGAACGGAATACGCGCAGACGATGGCATTTACCACCATCGTCGTGTACGAGCTCGTGCTCGTGTTTAACTCCCGTCAAGAAGGAAAGAGCTGGTTGGAAGTCTCACCGTTTACAAACAAGTGGTTAGTGATTGCCGTCCTTGCGTCGTTTGGATTGCAATTGCTCGCGGTGTATCTCCCGGTGCTCGATCCAATCTTTGGAACCAAAGAATTATTGTTCCAGGATTGGGGAGTGATTCTCCTCGCAAGCTTGTCGGCGACACTCGTCCCCTATCTTAATCGTATTTGGATTGTATTGGCGCGAAAAAATAAAGAAAAAAATGAGCATGAATACATTCAGCAAGCCTGGCCCGCGACACCAAATCACTAATTATTTTTTTTCGTCGACGGTTGGAGAATCATTGCTGGTTTCACTGGGCTTTTCCGACTCTCGACGGTAAAATTGCAGCGGATGGGTCACGTTACACGTGCGGGAGATACACAACCCGTGCTCTCTCACTTTGATGCACGCCGGCATGGAGTATTTTTTTCCGCTGGACCTCCCGGAGAGATTATCCAAGTGGTAGCGCGTGATGCGTTCATCATAATTAGAGGCTTTGGAGAACACGTTCACGATGTCTTCATGCGGCATGGGAACATTGATGAGAAATGTGGCCAAATCAAACCGTGCCATGTGAGGAAGGTTAACGCCGGAGGTTATTTCACCGTATAATTTGTCCATGCACGGAGGAAATGCGGAAAGAATAATTCCGGAAGAAAGCGATTGGGTTTCGCTCACACGGATGACGTTGATACGCGATTGGGCTTGCATCGCAGACTCGCGCAGAAAGGCAGGTAATCCACGCGTGTCTACGGGAAGGGATTGAAGAATAGAATGATGCACCCCTTCGGCTAGCCAACGACATGCGAGATTTTCCTCCAACACAATATTCCCGTGACGAACGGATTGGTTGACCAAATGAAGTTGCCCATCTTGGAGGGGGAATGCTAAATATTGTGGGAGCGAAATCACGAGCTTTTGAACGTTGTTTTCCACGAGAATGTCGGCCTTCACATTCAGGTCGCGCGCGACATCCAACCAAATGGAAACACGATCTTTTTCATTCACTAAATACTCGAATGTTAAATCGCCCATCAAACCGGCAAAGCGTTCGTTGAGTGTAGGATTGTGGAGAAAAGAGAGAATAATTTTAGTCACCGGAAAAAGAGAAACGTCCCGGGAGAGAAATTCAGGATAGGACAAATCGCGCTGAGAGAAATGACGCTCCACATACGCGCGTCGGGTTTTGGGAGAAGTGGATGCGCAGACTTCAACCAGTTGAATCGCCGCATCTAGTATGGGTAGGTCGATCGCATCCAAGGACGGAACGAGTTGACGCACCGCGGTTTTAGCAATGCTTGAAAAAGGGTATTTGCGCGCGAACTGTAGTTGTGAAACGGGAACCATGTAAACTATTACCTATCCCAGAATGATAAAAAGGAGAGGGTGGCATATCACCATTCAAGAACCATCGAGCAATCCCCTGTTCGACTCCGATCAAGAGTGTGAAAACCAAAACGAGTGTAATAGGATTCTAAAGATGACGGAGCAGTTAACGTCACTTTCTTCAATCCTCGTTTGATGGCTTCCCGCATGCACGCATCGATCACAGGACGCGCCAAATCAATCCCTTTGTCTTTGATCTTATGGCGCGGATTAAGCGATTTTAGCTCGACCGAACGCTTCGTGACCCAGTAAAGGTGAACGGAAGATCCATCTCTAGATAGTTGAAAAAAACCCTCACCCACCAATGCTTTTTCTTTTTTAGAAAAATGGGTGAATATATCGACTCGCCCTTCTGACTTTCCAGAAGGTGGAGTGGTAACGGCCTCAAACAACATTCCTTGCTGATTGATGTAATAGTGTGTATTTTCGGACGATGATATCTGACTGAAAGATGGACGCATGGATCGACGCGCGAGAGCCACTCGGCGCTGCTCTTGACGACGAGGACTCCGCTTACCATGGGTTCGTACGACAACGTTCATGCTCTTACAAAATCATGTGGGCTAAATAATACTGCATCTTCGTCTTGCCAATCGTATACGTTACGCGCAACGGGGCATCGGACTTGAACTCGAGGAGGACTTTACTGTCGTTATCCGCCTCTTTGACAATGTTGGATAGAAAATTGAGGGAATATTTACTTGACACTAACCCGTTGGCTTTAGCGGAAATAGCATCCCCGGGTTTGGAGACGGTTTTGAGCGTACCTTGGCTACCCTTCGCTTCCATTTCGAACCGATTGTCTTTGACTTTCACTAAAACGGTGCTGCCGAAAATCTGCGCGTCTTTCAAGGATTCTTTCAGTAAGCGTGCGTTGATTTCCACCCGCGCGTCAAAGGTTTGTGAAGGAAGTTTGAGTTCTTTTTCGGATTCTGAAACATCGATGAGAGGCAAGTGAAACGTTCGGGAGAAATCGCCTTCCAAATTCAAGTGAATTTCATTTTCATCCACATCCATCACCAAACGATCGGTGGCAAGGGAACGAGCGAGCATCCGCGCGAGTTCGACCACGTCCACCCCCACAAATGTGGGTTCGATTTCGTACTGCGAAAAGAGGGATTTGTCGATAAAACAGTCCACTAAGACGATTTGAGACGGGTCCACGGCACGCAGACTGACGCCTTTGTCATAGAATCGAAAATTTCCCTCCGAAATGAACGAGGCAATCGCATCAATCGTGCGTTTGAAACTGGAAATGTCGGAGGTTTCCATCATGATATCGCATTATATACCTCGGAAGTTAAAAGAGATATTGGGAAAACGCATGAAAAACCAACAATGGGGATTTGTCCTCGCATGGGGATTGCGCGCAACAATGGCGCTGGGAATCGTGTACTTTTTGGTGCAGCAACAATGGTCGAACGTCGGAATCATGCTCGTGAGTTTGGGCGCGAGTGGGTTGGCGTACTATGTGATGAAACACTACGTCGGGGAATCAGGTCAATACATGGATTTGATGCTCGCGTTGTTAATTGTGTTCAACAATTTGTTGGGATTAGCGTTTGATTTTTACCACACCGTTCCCTATTGGGATATTGCCACGCACTATACCACGAGCTTGTTCTTGGCCGTGTCGGCGCTGATATTACTGCAGAAAGCCCACCCGCAGTTGGTGTACAATGAGAAACCCATCGTCATAGGAATGGCCATCATGTTATTCGCGCTTGGATTGGGCGGATTGTGGGAGATTGGAGAATTTTTATCCGACTTTTTCAGACAAACGGACTTTCAACACGGACTTCAAAACACGATGCAGGACTTGATCGTGGACTTAGTTGCGGGATTGGTTGTTGGGTTTGCGTGGACGCAACGAAAGAAGTGAATTTATTTTTTATCAAGAATCATGTGAGCGGCCGAAAGTACGTTTGGACATCTCTTCCATGGTTTTTCAGTTGTTTTCTCATATATTCTTTCATTCCACTTCACTAAAATCGTTTTCATTTTCAATCGTTTCCCAAATTGAATATCTGTGCTCATATCTCCGATCATAAATGAGTTTTTCCAATCAATCATGAAATGTTTGGCAATGAATTTGGCCATACCTGTTTTGGGTTTAATGCATGCGCACTTTTCTTCCTGCATATGGGGACAGACTTTCCACGCACGAATACGGATTTCCTTTTTCAAAAATAACGCATTGAGCTTTTTGTTTTGTATATTGTAGTCGCGCATCGAAAGTTGTCCGCGATTAATACCATCCTGATTGCTGACTACAAACAATCGGTATTTTTTGGAAAGAAGTTGAAGACCTTTTAGGACGTGTGAAAGGACTCGCGGTCGATTTGAACCCAAAATGACATCGTCGCCCACAGTTGATCCAGAGGGTTCTTTCACCAATGTTCCATCGCGATCCAGAAAAACGACCGGCACTCTTGGACCCTTCATAAATGCAAAGGCACTCACGCGCTTTCGATTCGCGGAGCAAGGAAGTATCGCATCTTGGCTTCGCCGATTTTGTAATTGATTTCAACCGGGGCGTTTTCTTTCAACTTGATGATGACGTCCGTATCCACGGCGGCGGCTTTGAGCATGTCGCTGAGATAATCTAATGGGAACATAGACGAGCAATCCTTTTTCACCGATAAATCCGGCATCGTCTCGCTTCCCTTGGGCGTTTCGTTGAGCAATTCACCTTTGCTTGAAACCGCTTTGACAAAAAACATTTCCTGCTTCGCGCCCAATGTTAAATGGGTGGAAAGGAGGCCGGCGTCTTTCAGCGCGTCCTGGAGAACGGTCGCTTTGACTTTCACCGTAGCATCGAAATCGATTTTAGGATTGGGCAATTCTCCCGCTGAAATGTCGATAAGAGGAACCGAAAATGTTCGAGTGCTGGTGCCGCGGAATGTCACGGAAAGCTTGGAGGAATCATCATCGAGCTTTAACGAAACTTCATCGGCAGGCTTAGAGCGGGACATGACCTGATTCAAATATTCAAGGTCGAGACCCAGACGCACCACCCCGTCCACGTGGAACTTTTTGAAGGCTTTTTTCTCGAATTCAAAATCAACCATGGAGATTTGCGACGGATCGGTGGCCTTGAGGGAGAGCCCTTTTTCAGAAACTTCAAATTCGGCCTCATCAATCAGGACGGCAATCGCATCCACGCTGCGCTTCAACACGTCAGCCCGCTCAATGACTAATTCCATCATAACCCAACCCCCAATTTTCAACGTAGTGGGATATTTCGTTAAGAGTAAGAATGTCGACCCTGGATTTAAAGCCATCCTTTAATCGCCTTTTTGGTCGAGCTTTTTTCAAAAAAGGTCGAAAGGCATCGCGTTATGAGGCAGGAAAACTGTCCACGAGGAGGAGCTTGATGTATCCCACGTAGGGGACCCAAAACAAGGCTTTCCCTTTCACATCCGAAAGAGAAACGGGATACGGAGAAGGACAGGATTTGTCGGTGATGGTTTGAATCCCATCCGCCGGGAAAAAGATATCCGAAACTTCCCCACAATCCTGATCGAGAGAAGGATTATTGTCCCCTTTCGTTAAGACGTAATATTTTCCATCCGATTTGATTTTCACAACGGCACGGTGAATGATTTCGAGATTTTTGTGCGAAGAATAATACACGACAATATCACTCGTTCCTTTTTGGGAAACGTGGATGGTTTGACCGTTCGCATGAAAGGTAATGTCCCAATCGCCTAAGCCGGACGGAGTAATGGTCGCAAGATCCTTCAAGGAGGAATTTTCCACGTCGACGCCATCCAATATGACTTCGGGGGCATACACGTCCACGCCTTGCACGCCGTGCAATACCACTACATCCCCACGCGCCATCGTGGGAAGCATGGAACCGGAAACCACAATCACCAATGGAGAAGCGGTTTGCAAAATAAAACCAAATAATGTGTATAACGCAAATGCAAAAATGAATGAGAAAATAATGTAAATAATCCAGGAAAGAATTTCATTGTTCCACGGATTCACGCGCGGCATGATGAGCTCATCCACATACGTAAACGGATCGAGCTTCGTCCAAATGGATTTCTTTTCTTTCGAAGGATGCATTCACGAAAGGGAGCTGAAATGCCATTAAAAAGGTGAGCGATTTAGACGCAAAAGGACTGTGTAAGAAATTACTTCAGCGCTTTATCGAATGCACCCTGTAATTCTTCCACGTCTTCTTGAACGCGTTTGGCGGCATCGAGCAAGACTTTCTTGGCTTCTTTCCCTTTCGTCTTGAGAATGAAAATGGAATCCTTGTCGGTGGGATGTTCGAGTTTGTAGGCGACGAATTCCACGTTGGGATCATCCACTAAATGCGATTTTAACAAATTGGCAAACGTGTGCGTTTCTCCGACGATCTTGAACTCCACATGATTCGCTGCTTTCTTGATGAATTCGATTTCCATACGTATTCACTCCTCTCCGGTTTTTTTTTCTTGAATGGGAAACGTCTCGCGACCCATGATGGTTTTGGTTATCACGTCTTCGCGCGAAAGGATTTTTCCTAATCCTTTTTCATTCGTTGAAACTTCAATGGAATAGGGCGTTACTCCGGTTACCTTGGCACGGACAAAATCCCCGACTTTGAAATGATCGTGTAAGGAGCGAATAAATTCACGCGCAACGCGGGCGACACCCAACGCAGCGGACGTGTCATGGATGCGTCTTCGCTTGCCATCTTTTTCAGCGTAGCCAATGTTGAGAATAACCACTGCGTCTTTTACCAACGCGGCACGACCGATGACAATGGTTCCGACGTCAATGGCCTGCAGATCTTTGCCTGTGGGATGAACATTCACTTCGCGCACATCATCATCAAATGAAACCGTACCTGAAACGGTCGAAACGACATTCCCTTCATCATCCACAAACGTGTGGGCGCCGGAGGTGTATTCTTCTTCCACCGTCAAGTGCTGTCCGGGAAAAACCATTTTTTTAGGATCGGCCATGCGAAACAAACTTCCTCGTTTAGAACGTGTATTCTGTAACGAAAAGGGCCCAGAATGGTTTTAAATACCCCCACCCTGAATCGCAACATGGTCCTGGAAACCCTCCTTCCGAGTCGAGTAGCACGGGAAAAGCCCCATTACATGATGCTCGTCGCATTCGTGTTTGCCATCGTGGGAATGTGGTTGGCCTACTTTATTTTCCCTCATTCCGCGAGCATATTGACCCTGGCATTCATCGTCATTGCAGCCGAACCCCTCATCCGACGCACCCTCATTCAGGAAGAGGATGAGGAGGCCGAAAAACCCGGCAACCCAACCACGTTCATCGAACGGCATTTCGACTTGATCATGATGTACTCCTGGTTCTTCGTGGGACTGGTGTTGGCCTATATGAGCTGGTATATTATTTTACCCGCCGGGGATCCCACCCAATGTTTGAGTGGAACTATTTGTGGAGAATTCCCCACGCGCGATAGTATTTTTTCGGAACAAGAACGACAGCTGAGCAACATTGCTAACCTGAAAGAGAACGCCGGAACGGGAAA
>CAYHGC010000010.1:0-20137 GCA_964356075.1 uncultured archaeon | reverse complement strand
TCCGCGATCAGCGTACAAATCGAGTCCACTATTGATTATGCTGCATTTGTGGTGGGAGAAACGTAGACGCTGTACTTCAAAGCCGACACCCTACCAACTGAGATTATTATGAATATCAATGCCGTGACCCTACAACTTGTCAAAACGAATCCGGAAACGCCGCTCGCCATCCCCGATCAACCCTGGTGGATGAGTGTGGTGATGGTTTCCATTGTTGTGGGATGGTTGTTCCTCTCGACGCGCAACCAAAACGAATAAATTATTTCTTCGTTTCTATTTCGTGCTTGACAAACAACACATTTCCTTTCTTGATGGACTTTCCACCCAATGAAAAGGATTTTTGTAATGCGTTGAACAATGGTTTTTCGAAACCGAATTGAGATTGCAATGATTCGCTTGTTTGGGGAAGCACTGGTGCGATGAGGATGGATAATTGGCGAAGGAGTTCGACTTCCGTCGCCAACAATTGCTCCACTTCCGCACGCTTGCCTTCTTTCATTTGCTTCCAGGGTTCTGCATCCGCAATGGCTTTGTTTCCCAAGTTAACGACTTTCCACGTGTGCATGAGGGCGGATTGAATATCATGTGAAAGATAGGAGTGATACGCATCCTGGACAAACGGAGTGATCTGTCCAAGAATGTGCGCATTTAATTCGACCTTTGGAATGATCCCGTTATTGTATTTTTCAATCATAGAAAGCACACGATAGGCTAAATTTCCCAATCCATCTGCAAGCTCGGAGTTGTTTCGCTCCATGAGGTTTTTTTCTGAAAATGAAATATCATTTCCAAGCGGGGCTTCCCGTAGCAAAAAATAGCGAATGGGTTCGATTCCATATTTTGACAAAATGACAAGGGGATCCACTACATTGCCTTTGGACTTCGACATCTTTTCCCCATTGGCATCGTTTACGAACCCATGAACAAGGACTTGTTTGGGCAACGGAACGCCGGCACTCATTAACATTGCAGGCCAGAGTAAAGAATGAAACCGGTTGATGTCGTGACCAATCACGTGCAGGTCCGCCGGCCACCATTGATCGTATTTTTTATCCGGATAACCTGCCACCGTAAGATAATTGACCAACGCATCCCCCCACACATAGATGGTATGTTCCGGATTTACCGGCGTTGGAATTCCCCATTTGATGGATTTGCGCGAAAATGAAATATCATGCAACCCTTTCTTCATGAATTCCTGCATTTCATTTTTACGAAACGAAGGAATGACATTCGTGGGGTTTTTCTGATACCATTCTTCGAGTTTTTGTTGGAAATGACTCCATTTGAAAAAATAACTTTCTTCTTTCACGCGCTGTAGGACTTTTCCGCAATGTAAATTGGGGCAATACCGATTAGGGTCTTCCGTATTACGCTCATTTGTCAGCTTGTCCCGCTGAATCGTATCTTTTTCCGTCCAAAACGTTTCATCGGAAACGCAATACCATCCCTCAAACATGTCGGGATAAATATCATCCGCATCCCACATTTTCTGAAAAAACGTTTGAGCAGACTTAACATGATCTGGATCCGTAGTGCGGATGAATCGATCGTACGAAATCAAACATTGGTCAAATAGTTTCTGAAATTCGGCCGCCATCTGATCCACGTATTGCTGTGGGGGGATGTTGGCTTCCTTGGCGGCCTTTTGGATTTTTTCCCCGTGCTCGTCCGTTCCCACCGAAAACAAGACGTTTTCTCCGTTCAACCGGTGGGCACGCGCAATCACATCCGCGATGGTTTTTTCGTACACATGACCAATGTGAAGCTTCCCGTTCGGGTAATCAATGGCACAGGTGATGAAGAATCCTTTGGACATCGAATAGGTATGGATGGAAAACCCATTATAATCCTTGGTTTGAAATCCAATCCCCCATTACCGGTTAACGGTTTGCTTTCCCCATCCATTCGGAATAAGTAAGGAAGAACCATTCAGAGTATCAACTCCAATATACATTCTCCCAATCCGTAATCGGCGAACTGGCGTCAGTACCCCTATAAATGGGGCAAAAACCAGTTAGACTGAGTGAACACGTATGGATGGGAATGAGTTTCAAGAGGCCGGCCGGTTCGAAAAGCCTGAAGAGGCAACGATTGCCACGACGACGTTGAAAGGAGAATCCAACCCGTTCATTCCCAAATTTGAAGAATTCTTTTCTACGCACGAATACAAAAAAAAGATCGAAACGCTGGCCCATGCGTATCCCCAGGTTCGCTCGCTGGTGGTCGACTTCAACGATTTGGATTCGTTCGATTATCAACTTGCGGAAGAATTGCTCGAACATCCCGATTTACTGTTTGAAGCCGCGCGACTCGCGGTGAAAAAGATCGAAGTATCTGTTTTACAACTCGATAAATTTGAACCTAACGTTCGATTCCGAGGATTACCCAAAGATCAACAACCCCTCGTACGGGATATTTCCGCGAAACAACTCGGAAAACTCATTTCGGTGGAAGGGGTTATCCGCCAAGTCACGGAAGTCATGCCTAAATTGAAGAATGCGTCCTGGCGATGCAAACGCTGCGGGAACGCATACCAGATTGAACAGGACGGACATCAGCAACGCAAACCTGCATTGTGTTCGTGCAAACATCGCGACTTCGAACTCGTTCCCGAAGAAAGCGCGTTTGTGGATTATCAAAAAGTCCAGATCCAAGAACCATTAGAATCGTTGAAGGGAAGCGAGCAAGCCGTTAATTTAGATGTGTACATCGAAGATGATTTTGTCAACCGCGTGTATCCAGGAAACCGAACCCAAATGACGGGCGTTCTCCGACTGTATCCTCCCAATAAAGACAAAAAAAATGTGTACGGCCGATATTTGGAAGTCATTCACGTGGAGGAAACGGAGAAAGAGTTTGAAGATGTCACCATTGTGGAAGAGGATGAAATTAAGATTCGCGAACTCTCGCAGAATCCTAAAATCTATGACATTCTCATTCAATCCATCGCGCCCGCGATTCATGGACATGAAATGATCAAGGAATCCATTTCGTTGCAGTTATTTGGTGGTGTGCGAAAGAACTTACCTGGAGACAACAAGATTCGCGGAAACATTCACGTGTTACTCGTAGGTGATCCGGGAACGGGAAAATCCGTATTGTTGCAAGCCACCGATAAAATCGCCCCCAAATCCGTGTATGTGAGTGGTAAAGGAAGCTCAAGTGCTGGATTGTGTGTGGCACCTGATTCTTTGATTATGAATCATAATGGGTTCAAATCGATTCAAGAGTTTGTAGAAACAAAATTTGACGAAAAACTTGCGATGGAAGAACTCCCAGGTGCATTCAGCAACGACTTTTCAGGACAAACGTTTACACTAACGGATCAATTAGACTTTGAGACCAAATCCGTTGAAAAAATTTGGAGAATAAAGGCCCCGCCAAAGATGTTTAAGATGACGACGCGCACCGGGAGAGAATTGAGTTTAACTCCCGCCACATCGCTCATTCGCATCAAAAATAGCAAAGCAGAATGGATTGAAGCCAACGCACTGCAAAGTGGAGATTATATTGCTGTCCCGCGGTTCTTGCCTGAAGGAAAGCGAAAAAACATTCCTACATTTACTGTATTGTTGGATGACCCCTATATCAAAGTTGGAAATCCGTTAGCCGAGTGGATGAAAGAAATCATCGAGAAGCTTGTTCCAAAATATGGAAGCAAACAAGCCATTGCCAAAAAGGTTGGAAAAAGCAGAGACACTATCTATGCTATTCAAAACCCCAAATTCCATCATGGATGGGAGTTGCAAAAAGTAGTCGAATTAGCTCGCGAGGCAGGATATTCGGATGATCAAATTGCCCAGAAAATAACTACCTTGTTTATCCGACACGGCATAACTAATCGCATCCCCCCCTATCTTGACGATCCAGATGTTGCCTATTTGGTCGGAGCCATTATGGGAGACGGAAGCATGGAAGAAAGTGACGAACGGACAACCATTCGTCTCTGCGGAAACGATCCCCAGATACTTGAACGATGCACTAACATATTGTATGAAAAATTTGGAATTATTCCTGAAAAGGAAAAAAGTGATGAAAGAGTCCCTTCTCTCCGAATGAGTTCTCGCATCCTTGGGAAAATTCTTTATGCCCATGGAATGCGACATACAAAAAAAGAAAATTCGTTATCACACACTGCCACAGAGATGCCGAATCATATTCTTCGCAACCTCCTGCAAGGATTGTTTGACACCGATGGATGCGCGGATGATTCAAAAACAGGAGGCAAGAACGTTAGCATAAGTTCCATTAGTCCACCCCTTGCCCAAACCATCCACTTATCTTTACTCAAATTCGGAATTATTTCCAAAAAGAGGTTCCGAAAAAGAGCAGGAAATGTAGCCATTGGAAAAAAGATAACAGTCATCAGCCGAAACGACCAATACTGTATCGAAATTTATGGAAAAAAAAACCTTGAACAGTTCAGAGAAAAAATAGGATTCGGACTCACACGGAAACAAGAAACATTAGACAAAATCATCCAAAGTATCCATTATGAAAAAACAAACATTGATTTTGTTCCCGAAATAAAAGAAGCATTGCAAAAAACGAATGCGGAAAATCAGTACAAAAAAGGAAAAGCACGGATCTCCTATGCAAAATTGAATGAATTAATGAAAAATGAAGAGGAAAGCTTCCTTCAAAAACTAAGTAATGCCAATGTGCTCTGGGACCAAATCAAAAAGAAGGAAGAGTTTGTGCCCCCATATCAATATGTATACGATATGACCGTTTCCGGTAGCCACAACTTTATTGCCAACGGATTTTACGTCCACAATACGGCTAGTGCCGTTAAGGATGACTTCGGCGAAGGTGGATGGACGCTCAAAGCGGGTGCATTGGTTCTTGCTTCCGGCGGAATGGTGATGGTGGATGAGTTTGACAAAATGGAAGAGGAAGACCGCTCCGCGATGCACGAAGCGATGGAACAGGGACAGGTCTCCATCGCGAAAGCCGGAATCGTTACGCGGTTCAAAACGGACACGTCCGTACTCGCGGCAGCCAATCCGAAGCTTTCACGCTTCGACACGTACAAGCCTTTCTTCGAACAGATTGATTTGCCCGCATCTCTCATCTCACGATTCGATTTATTCTTCATGGTCCGCGACACGCTCGACAAAAAAAGAGATGAAACTATTGCATCCCACATTTTAGCCACGCACAAAGCGGGAGAACAATTATTGCAATACGAACGCGGAAACAAACAAATCGACCTGCAGGCCATCGAGGAAATCACTAAAAAAATCGCGCCGATCATTGACATCGAATTATTACGCAAATATATTTCATTTGCCCGCCAGCGCGTGTTTCCCATTCTCTCGGTTGATGCTGCGCAAGCGATTCAAGATTTTTACGTGGGATTGCGCGACCAAGGACGACAAGCCGGAAGCTATTCCGCGACGGCGCGACAATTAGAAGGACTTGTCCGATTGGCCGAAGCATCTGCGCGCGTACGCTTGAGCGACGAAGTTACACTCGAAGATGCGGATCGTGCGATTCGATTGGTGCGCAGTTCGCTCGAAGATGTGGTGAAGGATCCCGAAACCGGACGCATCGACATTGATATCGTCACCAGTGGACAAACCCAATCTGGAAGAGATCACATGCGCGTGATTACGGAAATCATCAAAGCGAAGAGTAAGGAAATGGACAAAGTGCCGATTCAAGACGTGGTCGCGGAAGCTATTTCCCGCGGAATCGACGAAGAGAAAGTGCGGGACATTATTGTCAAGCTCAAAAAGAGTGGAGAAATCTACGAACCCTCGCACGGCTTCCTGAAAGCCGCGTAAAAAACGCCCTTGCCACCGAACCGCATTAAAAGGGGTTCCGCCCTTTTTCGGGGATGGACCGTGGTTTAATCCTCCAGTTAGCGATGTATTTCGTCATCGTCAATCTCATCGGATTGTATGTGGGATATAATCTCATTCAACAATTTGATGGAACAACCCCGCCGATTATCAACGACAATCCCGACGATCCCATCAACTCGCTTGGATTGCTTGCGTACATGCTCGTGGGAACCGCATTCATTTTACTCGCGATTAAGTTTCTGCCCGACAAAATATTGTATTGGGTACTGAAAGGAATGGAAACCCTCGCACTGATTGTAACCAGTTTGATCGTGTTACAAGTGTTTGTCATTTTAGAACTCGCATTGGTTCTCGCAGTCGGATTAGTATGTATTCGTATTTTTGCTCCGCAGTATTTAATTTGGCGAAACATTTCATCCATCATGGCCACGATTGGGGTGGGATCCTTGTTGGGTGCGAGTATTGGCGTGTGGCCCGTCATTGTATTCCTAATCGCCCTAGCCGTGTATGATTACATCGCCGTCTTCAAAACGAAACACATGGTGAAAATGGCCAAAGCGGTGGCGAAAAAAAATTTGTCGTTTACGTTTGCCCTTCCCACCGCAAAGCATCAATTCGAATTAGGAACCGGAGATTTGGTCATGCCCTTAGTATTTGGAGTATCGATCCTGAATGACACCCTCACGCGAGGAGTACCCTGGCCGAATGCCACGATTCCATCCATTATTGTGTTGTTGGCCTCCTTCATTGGATTAGCGTTTACGCTGGATTATGGAAGCAAGAATGTGGGAAAAGCCTTGCCAGCCCTTCCGTTGCAAGTAGGATTAATGATTGTCGTATACGGTCTCCTCCGCGCCTCCGGCCTATTCGGATAAAAAACCGTTGAAGCATTGAATAGTACATGCCCTCTGACGGTGTACAGTTTGTTTTTTCTCCCGCGCTCTATCCTCAAAGCCCGCTTTCGAATCACACCGTATTTTTACATGGACAACTCGTTGAAGCCAAACAACGAAATCCTGAATTAATCGTCCGCGTAAAAGATGAAAAAGGAGAATGGGAAGCGTATTCAGACGGAAATACATCCGAGTTTCAGCCCGGACAATCTATGCGCGCGTACGGGTTGATTGTTCCTCAGCCGGATGGAAAAATGATGCTCGCGGCCAAATGGGTGAAAAAAATAGAGACGGAGGAATATGACTACTGTGTTCGTCAAACGAATAAAGAATGGGAATCCCTCCTCGAAAAAAATCCCTCCTTATTGAACGTCCAACCATTCGTCTTACTCCAATCTCCGCCTCTCAAAAAGGATGAATCGACCAAGAAAATGCCGGCCGAAGATGAGGATTTTGTTTCCGCCCACCAGTTGCACGTGGAAAAAGAATACCTGTAACCGCATTTTTCCAAGGGAAAACCCCCGCGAAACGGCCGGACCTTTAAAAAAGCTTCCAACCCCTTCTGATGCGAATGACCCTTCCCTACGAACAGATGTTGGATCGCCTTTACATGCAAATTCCCAAGAAGTCATTAGACAAAGAACGATTTGAGTTTCCCCGCGTGGAGAGTTTTATTCAAGGGCCTAAAACCTACATCAAGAACTTCGTTCAGCTTACTAAAATCATGCGACGCGAGGATCCCAAGGATTTGTTGAAATTTTTGACCAAGGAAAGTGCATCTCCTGCAAAGCCCGAACAGGATCGATTGATGATGGGAGGAAAGTTTTCCGAAAAACAAATCAACGATTGGTTCAAACGATTCCTCGAAGAGTTTGTCATTTGTAAAGAATGCGGAAAACCCGACACGCATTACGTGGAACACAATGGCGTGCGCCAGTTGAAATGTGAAGCATGCGGTGCTATTTCACCGTTGCGAGGATGATTGCCATTGAGTGAGACGTCCATCGCGATCAAAATCCACGAAAATGAATTAGGAAGCGTGCTCGCGGCTGCAGATGCAGAACTGATTGGCAAAACACTCAAACAGGGAAAGATCCACTTTGTGGTAAGCCCTGCGTTTTATCACAAAGAATTGATTTCGTTAAACGAATTCGAAAAACAATTAGACGAAGCAACCAATGCGAATCTCATCGGCGAAAAAACCGTCGGGGTTGCCCACAAAAAAGGATTGATTGAATTATCCAAAATTATTCGAATCGAAGGCGTGCCCCATGCACAGGTCTATAAACTGATTTAGGCAGGAAAAAAGTATGGTCGACGCCCCCGCTGCACCCGAAGGAGAATACAAGCTACGCCTCCCCTATCGTGATCACGGAGAAATGTTTGCGGTTGTTACCAAGTTACACGGAACGGACCAAATTCTCGCGACATGCGAAGACGGAAAAGAAAGACATTGCCGCATTCCAGGGAAACTGAAAAAGAAAGTATGGATGCGCGAAGGGGATGTTATCATTATTCGATTATGGGACTTTCAACCCATCAAAGCCGATGTGGTGTGGCGCTACTTGCCCATGCAGACTGAAAAATTACGCCGAATGAACTTACTTGGGAAACTTCCCATTTGAATAAAACATAAAAAATACTCATTCTCGAAAGAAGATTTATTTAGTCGGCGGAACGGTATCCATAGGATTAAGATTATGAGAAAACGAAGTACACGCATGAGCGAAACCCAAGCCATTCAACAGCTACAGGAACGAGTGGATCATCTTGAAATGAAGATTGATGCCCTTATGGTCAAAGAAGGAAAAGCGACCAAAGCAGAATTGAAAGCCATGAAAAAAGGCCATGAAGAAATAGCAGTAGGACATTTTGTCACGCTGGATCAAATCCGCGCGAGACTGAAAAAGAAGTGAGGAATGGTTATGTTCATTGTAAAAGTCAGCCGTAAGGCCGATAAAATCTCTCAAACGCTGGATGAAAAAACACAAGAACGCGTTTTACACTTATTTACTATTCTTGAAAATTCCCCCGTTCCGACTAGCTCATTCGATGTAACGAAATTGACCAATTCAAAAAATGGCTATCGCGTTAGAATTGGAGATATTCGAATCTTATATTTTGTTTTCTGGAAAGAGAACGCAATTGAAGTAACCAAAATTGAGCGAAAAAAGGATCGAACCTATAAATAGTCTATTCGCTGAATCTTGTAATGGTTAACGACAGCGATGCACTTTCCCGACTTTTTCCGGAAGAAGACGTCCGTAAAACGTTTGAGAAAGTATTTGATCACAATGTGATTCGTATTATTCACAACATGGCCGGAAGCGGACACATTGATCATTTGGAATTTACCATTTCTACTGGAAAAGAAGCGCATGTGTTTCGCGCGGCCGATAAAGCCGGGCATTATCGCGCAGTGAAAATATACAAAATCGACACATCGGATTTCAATCGAATGGAAGATTATCTCCATTTTGAAAAACGATTTCAGCGAATCAAAAACGATAAACGCCAAATCGTGTTTGCGTGGACGCAGAAAGAGTTTTCATCCCTACGCAAACTGCAGGAAGCCGGTGTCCCCGTCCCCACGCCGCTCGCTGCCAAGGATAATGTTCTTGTGATGGAATTCATCGGAAAAGGCACCCAGCCCGCGCCGCGATTGAAGGATGCGAAGATCAAAAACATGCCGCGATT
This sequence comes from uncultured archaeon, assembly GCA_964356075.1. GTDB lineage: Archaea > Iainarchaeota > Iainarchaeia > Iainarchaeales > VGJJ01 > VGJJ01. The sequence goes on along the minus strand of CAYHGC010000010.1, from coordinate 10,734 downwards.
CTACAAGCATGTCGTCAAAGCGATTGCTGCGATGCTTAACGCCAAAATGATTCATGGAGACTTATCCGAATACAACATTTTAGTCAAAGACGACCTGCCCGTCATTATCGATGTCGGACAAACCGTCCCCACCATTCATCCGAACGCCAAAAAGTTCTACGAACGCGACATCAAAAACATGCTCAAGGTTTTCCATCGAATGGGAATGAAAGACTTGACCTACGAAGAATTTTATGACGACGTTAAGCAAGCAAAAGGAACGAAAGAGGAAGAATAATGCCCAGTCCTTCAAATGGAAAGTTTTGAATAAACGACCCGCTTTCGGAAGAATTAGGGGCCGGCCATTCTTTGGATTGGTGAATCCAGCTAGGCATACGGCGAACAAAAGCCAGAATGCTCTTAAACCATTCGACCTTCTTCTAGTATAGTCCGGCAACCCCGGCTAGGATCACCACCCACTATGTCTCTCGAAGAATTCGCTATTCCCAAAGAACGCGTGGCAGTCGCCATTGGTCCGAACGGGGGAACCAAGAAGGAAATCGAAAAGCAGACGAAGACGAAGATTCGCATTGACTCCAAAAACGGGGATGTTGAAATCGACGCCGATGATGCGGTGGCTGTCATGAAAGCCGCGAGTATTATTCGCGCCATCGGACGCGGATTTTCCCCCGAGCATGCGATGAAATTAGTGGATGATGAGTATTATTTTACCTTAATCGATTTGAACGAATTGTTAGGAAAGAACTGGAAACATATCCAAGCCAAGAAAGGACGCGTCATTGGAAAAGAAGGTGCCATCCGAGGAAAGATCGAACAAGACACGCACACGTACATTTCTGTATATGGAAAAACTATTGGAATTATTGGGAAAGCGGAGGAAGTGGAAAAAGCCACGCATGCCATCACATTGTTGGTGAAAGGTGCCGAGCACGCCACCGTCTTAAATTACTTACGGCAATCCCATTCCAACGAAGAAGAGTTTGAATTCAGGTGAAACACGTTATGGCGAAAGCAACTCCCGAAACCATCGAAAAACCAATCAAAGTATTGACCAAAGGCGAAGGAGCGACCGCCGACGATCTGGCCAAAGAATTTCGCGAACACTCCGTTGCGGAATTCTTCAAAAAGAACAAACAGATGTTGGGATTATCGGGAAAAACAAAAGCACTCACCACCATTATTCACGAATACGTGACCAACTCACTTGATGCGTGTGAAAACGCCAACATTTTACCCGACATTGACGTGCAGATCAAAGAATTAGGAGACGAGCACTACGAAGTAACATCCGGGGATAACGGTCCAGGATTAACACGCGAAACCGTGGGAAAAGCATTCGGACAATTACTCGCGGGAACGAAGTTTCATCGCTTGATGCAAATGCGCGGACAGCAGGGAATCGGCGCCGCGGGATGTACGATGCTTTCGCAGATGACAACGGGAAAAGAAGTCAAGGTTGTTACCGGAAACGCGCACGAAGTATTTTCCTGCGACGTTTCCATTGATACCAAATACAATCAACCCAAAGTCAGCAACATTGTCCCCCTTACAAAGAAATTCAAAGGAACCATGGTCAAGGCCCAGTTCAAAGAAATGAAATATATCAATAACGAACAGGGACCTTTGGAATACTTACGCCGCACGGCTATTGCGAACCCCCACGCCAAGATTACATTCACCGATCCTTCGGGAGAAACGGTTGTATTTGAGCGCACCGCCAAAAAGATTCCGGAGAAACCTGAAGAAGTCCAACCCCACCCCCGTGGAGTTACTGTGGATGAATTGCTGAATATGTCGAAGGCCACCCCGACGCGACGCACGAACTCATTTTTGAAAACGGAACTCGACCGAATGGGAGACAACGCGATCAAAGAAATAGAAAAAAAGGTTTCATTTGATCTGAACAAAGATCCCCGCCAGCTAACCTGGCAAGAGATCGAAGAATTAGTCAAAGCGTTCAAATCGGTTACATTCATTGCCCCCCGAACGGATATGTTGCGTCCGATTGGAGAGGAACAAATTGAGAAATCACTCAAAAGCATTGTGGAGCCTGAATTTTTGTCCGTGGTTACACGTAAACCGGCTGTTCGCGAAGGAGGATATCCCTTCCAAGTCGAAGTATCCGTTGCCTACGGTGGAAAAGCCGGACGACGTGTGGGAGAAGAAATGCGGATGGAAAATATGCGCTTCGCCAACCGCGTACCCTTGTTGTTTGACACCGGTGGATGCGGGATTACCGAAGCCATCAAGACGGTGGACTGGAAACGCTACGGTATCAAGGACGCCGAAACCGCCCCGGTGACGGTATTTGTCAATCTTATTTCAGTGCACATCCCTTATACGGGGGCCGGAAAGCAAGCCGTTTCAAACGATCCTGAAATTGTGGAAGAAATTCGTCTCGCACTCATGGAGTCCGCCCGAAAGACCGCGCGCTATATCATTGGAAAAGAACGTGAACGCTTGAAGATGGAAAAGAAGCGTATTTACATGCGCTACGCCGTGGAAGTTGCTATTGCATTGGGAGAATTACTCGAGAAAGACCCGAAGCCTATTGAGCACAAACTCCTGGATATTGTGGCGAAGCGATTGAAGTTAGACGATCAACAAGAAAAGGAACTCGAAGCTGAATCGGATGAAGAATTGGAAAAGGAAATCGCCCGACTCGCGAAGAAAGAAAAAGAAGGGAAAGGCGAAAAAGGAAAGAAGAAAAAAGACGATGAAGACGGGGGCGATGAATAATGGTTGATACGAAAACCAAAGACAAGGATGTCATCAAGAAATTAGAAGGATTAGCCACCCAACTCACGGCGCAAATCAACAAGGGAGAAAACCCCACCATCGAATTACCCGTTCGTTCACTTGGAAACATTTTCTTTGATCAAAAATCTCGCACGATTAAATTGGGAGACAAAGTCTCCGAACGACAATTCTTGAATATCGCCCACACGCGAAAATTCATGCAAACCGCGTTGGTTGCGAATGAAATCAAAAAAGTCATTCACCAGAATGCAACGGTATCTATTCGTGATCTCTACTACGCGTTGAAACACACGATTGAAGGCACGCAGGAAAACACGTTTGAAGATCAAGGCGAATCGGACCCCTTAATTGAAGACTTGGAAGCGAGCTTGAATCTATTACGCGAAGAATTACACTTAGCGGCCTCCGCCAAAGGAATTATTGCCGGAGACATGGTGGTCAAAGACGGAAACGACATTATTGATTTAGCCAAAATGGGATCCGGAGGATGGTCGGTTCCTTCGAATGTGGAAGAAGATCGTATTGAAATCAAGAAGCTCAAAGCCGACTACGTGCTGTTCATCGAAAAGGATGCAGTATGGCGCCGCTTCAATGAAGATCGATTCTGGGAAAAAAATAATTGTATTATCATCACCGGACGCGGACAGGCTGCGCGCGGAGAACGACGATTTGTTCAACGCTTAAACAAGGAACACAAATTGCCCATTTACGCACTGATGGATGCCGACCCCTGGGGAATGTACATTTACTCGGTAATTAAGCAAGGATCGATTTCGCTATCCTATTCAGAAGAAAAACTCGCCACGCCCGACACGAAATACATCAGATTGACCGTTGGAGACGTTGAGAAGTTCAAAATTCCAAAGGAAGTTACCATTAAGCTCAACACATTGGACTTGAAGCGATTGAACGAATTGCAATCGTATGAGTGGTTTAAACACAAGAAATGGCAGCAAGAATTCCAGTTGATGAAAGACAAAAACATCAAGATGGAATTAGAAGCATTATCCAAGAAAGGAATCCGCTTCATCACGGAAGAATATTTACCGCGAAAGATTAAGGACGAAGACTTCTTGCCGTGACGCGATTCGGGCAACCTTTTTAATGCCCAAATCAATTCTTCGAGCATGAAATCCAATCTTCAATATGCCTTTTCAGCCAAATCTGTGGCTGTTATTGGGGCCTCCCGCAACCCAGGAAAAATTGGATATGTCTGTCTCGAAAACTTCGTCAAAGGAAACTTTCATGGAAAAATATTCCCGGTAAACCCCAACGCCACCGAAATTCTCAACCAAAAATGCTACCCGTCGATTGGAGCCATCAAAGAAAGCGTTGAGCTTGCGGTAATCACCATTCCAGGAGAATTGGTTCCTAAGGCCATTGAAGAATGCGGAAAAAAGAAAGTGAAAGCCGTTGTTATTATTTCCGCTGGATTCTCCGAAGTAGGAAATCATGATCTGACAAAGAAATTGCAGAAAGCCATGGACAAATATCCCAACATGCCGGTGGTTGGACCGAACTGCTTAGGAATTCTTGATACTCATTCCGGAATCGACACATTGTTTTTGCCCCGTTATCGTTTGATGCGCCCCCATAAAGGAAAAATATCCTTCATCTCCCAATCCGGTGCATTAGGGAGTGCCGTGTTGGATTGGGCCGGCAGTAAAGAGTATGGAATCAACAAATTTATCTCGTATGGAAATGCCATGAGTGTAGATGAAGCCGATTTGCTTGAATTTTTAGTCAACGATCGCGACACGAAAGTCATTTGTGTGTATTTGGAAGGCGTTCGAAATGGAAAGAAGTTTTTCCAGGTCGCCAAGAAGTATGCGCACGTAAAACCCATTGTGATAATCAAAGGCGGAATGAGCGAAGCAGGTGGACGCGCAACGGCCTCTCATACCGGATCCCTTGCGGGCAGTGCGAAAGTGTTTGAAGCCGTTGTCAAGCAGACTGGACTCATTTATGCCAAGAGCATGCGCGAAGTGTTTGACTTTGCACGCGTTCTCGAAAGCGAACCGCACCCTAAAGGCAATCGCGTACAGATTATTACCAATGGAGGAGGATACGGTGTCCTTACGACCGACGCATTGGCTGATTCCTCATTGACACTCGCCAGCATGCAGGACCAGTACAAGAAGCCCATCATCAAAGCGAGTCCTTCCTATGCTGTTATCAAGAATCCCATGGACTTAACGGGCGATGCGGACAACGCCCGATTCATGGTGGCGATTGAAAATGCACTAGCAGATCCGAATGTGGACTCCATTATCACCATTATCTTGTTCCAGGTTCCCACATTGGATTCGGACATTGTTGAAGGATTGAGCGAATTACTTACCAAGCGTAAAAAGCCCGTTTTAATCGTGAGTGCGGGCGGAGAATTTGCTAAGATGCACATGAAACTCTTGGAAAAAGAAGGAATCAATACGTTCGAGGAACCCATTGATGCGGCAGCCGCATTGCACGCATTGACTTATTTCAAACACGGAAACAAAAAATAAATCTATTTTTTACGCATCAGGACGTGAAGATAGTAAAATGGATTGCCATTTGATCGTTTCGCACTTTTCTTTTCTTCAAAAATAATATCAAAATGGTTAGCGAAAAAAAGAGGTATTTCCTCCATTTTGTAGTAACTAAACCATCGATGGACTCCGGGATAAGATTTATCCTCGCGAGATTCATCCGCTCGACCTTCATCTAGAAAGCCAACCCCTAATAGTCCATCTTTTTTCAACCAAGTTGAAAGACATTCAACCATTCGTGGAATATTTTCACGTTTGAGATGAAGTAGTGAGCAATAAGCCCAAATTCCATCAAAACTATTGGGAGAAAATTGAACTTCCTCCATATCCCCTTGAATTGCGCAGAGCCCTTTTTTCATACAACGCTCAACCATTTTTTGGGACAAATCAATACACGTTACATCAAACCCCTTTTTTGTAAAAAGAACAGCATTCGAGCCAGCTCCAGAACCTAAGTCTAACACACGCTTGCCAGGGATAGTCTGAACAAACCGCTGGAAGAACGGTTCCGTTACTTCGCGAAAAGTTGAGTCAAACCGTTTTTCAAACGCCGCGACATAGGTATCGTAAGCTACAATCAAATCAGCCTTATACGGTTCTACCACCGATTTCCCCCCTATCTCCAACACGCAGCAATGCGTTCACGTGTTTCCATCAGCTTTTGATCACTTGCACGCTCCCTAGGTGAAGCACCAGATACGTTAGATACTAGTTCACGGAAGTTCTGCTTGATTGGAATGACATGAATATGAATATGTGACTGAGTAGCATGATTACCTTTGTTAGCTAATATTATACAATCAAGTCCATATACGTCTTTAAGTATTTCGGCCGCCTCATTTGCGGTTTTCCACATCGAATGAGATTCTTTTTCTGTTAAATCATGCCAAGTCGAACGGTGCAACTTAGGCAACACTATGCAATGTCCGTCTAAAACAGGTTCATAACTTGTCATAACCGCACAATTCTCGTTTTGATGAACTGTACGAAAAGGTTTTGTTTGCATATCATAACATAAACTACAATTTTCAGACAAAAAAATCCCTCCCTATTTTACTTCTTTAGCCATCAACACTTCTTCCATCTTCTTTTCCGGCTCCACTAATTCGCCAGATTGTAACAACTGAATCACTTTTTCGACGTTTTCTTTGTCTTCGAGCAATTCAAACAAGCGTTTTACATCCAACCGCGTTCCTAACGGCGTTGACGCGAGGTTTTTTTCCAACAAATGAATGCCCATTTGCGCGATGGAGGTTTTGGACTTGTGCAATGCGCGCAACTCATCGAGGCGAACGGACAATTCACCCGTTTGGAATTTTTTCATGGTTGAAAATAGTGCTTTTTCCTCAAACCCATCCAGGATTTTGGCGAAATCAATATCCGCTTGCGTGAATCCCTGCGCGAGCGTTCCCTTCAACTTCAATCGGTACAGCGGGAGCATTTCATGCGGATTGACCAAATCTTTCGCGAGCAGTTCGCGGCACTTCTTTACCACGTTTTGAGGAGTGGCGAGTTTGAATTTGATGCAGTGATAATACAATTTTCTCTGTTTGGGAATGTGGTGCATTTCCAATGCTCTTGTTTGGGTATCGTAAATGTACCATCCCTTCGGCTTCTCTCCTTCGAGACGTTTCATTTGCGTGAAAACGGTTGATCCGGGAATCAGGAGCTTCTTTTCTTCCCATTCCGTGATGGATGTCCAGTGTAAGTGACCGTTGACTAACAAATCGAAACCGTTTGGAAGATCGGAAAGACCAATCGTAGCAACCATATCATCCTTCGATGGAAGAAACTCTTTGATGGATTGATGCAATACAAGTAAGTTATGCGTATTCGGATGGGGCTTTGGATCGTACATCCGCAACGCTTCCAGCGCACGCTTCTCAGGAATTCCACTCATTCCATGAATGTTGACTTTCTCGCCGTTTTTCTCCAGCGTGGCGTGCGAGGCGTGTAAACAAACCAAAAATCCGGCCGTGTCAAGAACCTGCAAGGCATTCTTCAAATCCTTGGAACGGTATTCATGCGTCCCCGCGATTCCAATCACGGGAATACCGCGATAGTTGAACACCTTTTCTTTTTCTCCTCGCGGAAAGTGGGTTATTTTGGATTCGGGGTGCTTTCCGTTTTGAAGGATGTTAAACAGTTCGAAAAATTCGTGCCAGACCTCTTGTTTAGGGATTTTATGATCGAATAAATCCCCTGGAAAAATAACCACGTCGGGTTCTTGCTTCGCAATCCCCTCTAACGCCTGACGGAGATTGAACACAGCGTCCCCTTCGCGGGGTGAACCGCGGGCGAAGCCCAGGTGGGTGTCGGAAACAATGGCGAGGCGCATCCCAGTAGAACGACTTGGAACCTAATAAGAATATGGCAACAACCCCATCCAAAGGTCAAATGTAAAAACAAGGAGAGGGTATGGATGTGTATGGAAATATACTACAACCCTAAATGCAGCACCTGTCACGTGGCGCTTGATTTGCTTGAGAAAAAGGGAGTCAAACTCACCATTAGAGAATATCTCAAGGAGCCTCCGACGAAAACGGAATTGAAGGAGCTCATTCGAAAGCTCGGAATCCGACCCGAGGAATTAATTCGGAAGAAAGAACCCATTTTTACCGAAAAGTATAAGGGAAAAACACTCACGGATGACCAATGGATTGCAGCAATGGTCGAAAATCCTATTTTGATCCAGCGACCGATTGTGATTGAAGGAAACAAAGCCATTATTGGTCGACCAGCGGAACGTGTAATTGAAATAATTGAAAAATAATACTAGTACCCGCTTCCATGCGCGGGCTTGAGATAGCGAAACTCTTCCAACCACTCCGGGAGGTATTTCACACTCGGAAGTAAGTGAGCCGAATCCAATCCTTCCTTAGTAAAGCGTTGCTTCGTATGGAATCCGCTTAACACGCCACAAAAATCAACCCCTGCTCCGCGCGCGGCAAAATAATCGACTGTTAAATCTCCGACATACAATAATTCGTGCTTGCGAATGTAGTGCTTTTGAAACGAAAACAAGACTTCATCAAACACGCGCGAATCGGGCTTTTTATATTTCGTGGATTGTTCGCCGAAAATGAAGGAAAAAATTTTGGGATTCAGCGCCGATTGATCAATGCGTTGCAACAATTGATCCGTGGGCTTGTTGGATAAAACTCCTAATTCAATATGATGCTCACGCAAAAAGTTGAGCGTGTCAAGCGCACCCGGGATTAATGGATATCGCGCACTCTTGCGGATTTTCCCATATGCTTCAATGAAATTATTCACATCATAATGAGGAAACAACGCCGAAATCATTCCATGCCAGGGCTTCCCCCAATGTTTCAAAAAGACCGTAAAGGAGGGCTTGGGGAGACCGAGGAAAGTCGCCGTTTTGCAGTGGTTCCGATAGGACGTATCTCCACTCTTAACTAAAGTATCATCGAAATCGAACACAACCGCCTTGAGCATCCCTCAACCAGGCCACCCACCATTAAAACCCTTTTCCGCGTGAAATAGGGTATCGATAAGCCTATTCGCGGCTTTTTGATCAAACTTTTTCGTAAAAAGTTTGCGGGGGTGGCAGAACGGTCATGCGCTAGCCTGCAGAGCTGGAAAATCGAGTTCGACTCTCGGCCCCCGCTTGTATTTTACTTTGACAACCGGCTATTCAAATATGCCAAAAGGCTTTTTCGGGTAAATTTTTTATGATCAAATTTATCACTTGGAGATCCTTTACCCTTAATGTAATCAAAATTTCGATCAGACGCTTTTCTATCCTTTTTCAACTCTTTGATGATTTTTTTTATCGAAACAGGGTTATCTTTATCGACCAAAAAACCAAACATTGATTTCTTTTTCATTTTAGAATCTCCACGTGCGGAAGGCCACGAAAGTCATTGTCAAATGTTAGAAATACAGCATCGGATGCACGGGCCGATTGATAGAGCATGCTATCCACCGTGTGAAGTTCATTCGCGAGGCACCATTCAATTGAATCAATTACAATTTCATCATTCACTCCAACAACCAAGCTACTCTCACGCATAAAGCGAATCGCTTCGTTAACGGCAGCTTCAGTATACTTTAATTTACGGAGACGTTTCACTACTTCATGAAAAGAAAGGATAGATGTTAGTATTCTTCCGCGAGAGGAATCAACGAGTGTTCCAATCTTATCGTCCGACGGGAGGAAATAGCGCAGCCAAATATTTGAATCAAAAAATAATTTATATTCACTCATTTCCCCGATCCTCCTTTAGCCATTTCAAAATTTCTTTTGTGGAAACGGGGCCCTGATCAGCAAATGCATTATGCATCGATTTGCTTTTTTTCAATATCAATTTGTTGATGACTTGATCATAGGTTTTCACGTTATACGCCTCCTTGAGCGAGTCCAGAAACTTTTTGGTTTCCTGCTGAATCTGAATTGTGGTAGTATCACCCATCATTTCACCCAATACTATAGTGCTATAGTATTTAATAAATTGGGAGGTGAATCGCCAGAGAAATGAGGTTTATAAGAAGACAGAATCAAGAAAGGAATATGCCAGATAATTCTACGTCTTCCCCCCCCTTGTTCGAGGCGATTACCGCCCTGCGTGGACTCAAAGAACGATCACGCGCAGGATGGTTATTGCGCGGAGTAAAAAATGTTGAAAGTGTAGCTGATCATTCGTGGAGAGCGGGAATCATCGCCTACGTGCTTGCTCCCGAAGGATATGATCGCGAAAAGATGTTACGAATGGGCGTGTTACACGATATTAGCGAAATAAATGATCGTGATTATACCCCATTGGATGGAATATCAAAGGAAGAAAAGGAAAAGCGCGAACAAATCGCGGTAGAAAGTTTTTTGAAAACCATTCCTGAACCTCAACGATCCGAGTGGAGAGAGTTGAATGATGAATTTGAAGCGCGCGAAACAAAAGAATCGAAGTTTGTCAAGGAAGTTGAAGTCTTGGAAATGGTCTTTCAAGCACTTGAATACGAAAACGATAAAAATTATGAAAAACACCTGACTGAATTTCTAATGAGTACTGAAAAAAGAATTACAATCCCCGTGCTGAAAGAATACTGGAATGAAATCAAAAAAAGATGGCCCAAAAAAGCACTAGAAGAATACGATCCCACGCAGTATAAATACCACTATTGAGAAGACTTCGTATGCATTCATGCGCGCTCTGTGCGGAATTCACCAATGAAAAACGAGCCGTGTATGTGGATGAATATACCGCTGTCATTCTGAACCACGAACCACTAATGGACGGACACGTCATGGTTCTCCCGCGACGCCATGTTCGGAATGCGGGAGATTTATCCCCAATCGAACCCGCGCACTCTTAGAACAAGTGGAAAAAGCCGCTCAACGTTTGGCCAAAAAGTTTGGAGACGAGTGTTTCAGGGTCTGGAACAAAGGACGGCATTCTTCGCAGGATCATTTACACATTCACGTCAT
>CAYHGC010000009.1:0-22791 GCA_964356075.1 uncultured archaeon | reverse complement strand
AATGATTATGTGACTAAGGGTAGCCAATAATAGACAGTTATAAAATAATCATCAAGACAGCCCTGGTTTTCCGGGGTTGTCTTTACTTTAGGTTGTTTTTTTTAGTATAATATAGGTAAATTAAAGATAATAGATTTTAAAACTGGAATACCTGTTGGTTTTGTTCCCCTTGAAGCGATTGCATGCGGATGTCGCGTCATTGCGTCGCGTGTAGGAATATTGAATGATTTTTCACATCCCCACATTCGAGTGATTTCTCATTCATTCCATGAGTTTGAGCGCGCGCTCGTAGAAACCCTTTCTTCCCCTTCTACGAAAACGATTTCGCGAGCGTGGATGAAGCGATTTTCCGTTTCCACATTTATCAAAAAGTGGAAAGCGATCGCGAAAGAAATTCAAGCGGAGAAGTCCAAATGAAAAAAATAATGGTATACACCCCATACTCGCCTTCCACCCCCGGCGCAGCCGGAATGCGCGTGGCATCGATTCAAAACGCCCTTCACGATCACGGAATGGAGTCGCATGTCCTGACTCCCGCTGACGGGAAAGGAATCGCGCTCGCACGGCGCATCGGATCGATTAAATCAAAGCCCGATTATGTCCTTGCGACCTCCCCTCCGCTCCCTCCTACGTTTTGGGCCATGATCGGAGCGCGGATCGCCGGTTGCCCCTTTATTTTGGATGCCAAAGAGGACGGTCGCGCCCTCCATATCCTGACCAAAGAGAAGCCCTCTCTCAAGGAAAAGGCCTATTTGGCCCTCCGGAAATGGGTGTATTTGAACGCCGACCGGGTGTGGTTTCTTACGCAACGGGACCAGGAAGAGGCGGTTCAACGATACGCCCTCCCTCTTATCCGCACGCAGGTCGTAACCAATGGAACGGATTCCCGCTTAACATTCATCCCCGGCCTCAAAAAGCGATCCTCCCAGCGAAAATCCCTGTCGATTCCCTCCCGGGACAAGGTGATCCTCTATGCCGGTTCCTTAGGAGATGAGGACGTTTTTTCGCTGGTCAAAGAAGGGTTTTCCACCCTCCCCTCGAATGTCTTCCTCCTGTTTGCCGTTTCAGTAGACCCCACCCCCGCGGATCAGCACCAGCTCAACCGACTCAACGATCAGTTGAGTAAAATGGGATTGAATTCCCGTTCACGGGTATTAACCAACGTCCCCATTTCAGATATGCAATCGTTACTCAGCCTGGCCGATGTGGGGGTGCTTCCCTGGAACGATGCGTATCCCACGAGTCTTCCGGTGAAAATATTCGATTATGCCGGAGCTGGAATCCGCACCCTCGCACGATGCAGTTTGGATTCGATGATTCACGAATTTTTAGAAAAAAATCCAACGTGGGGAACCGATTGCAACGACTGGTCCGCGTTTCGTGCGAAGCTCAAAAAAGAATTGAAAAAGATCCGCACACCGGCCGCTCGTAAAAAATTCGCTCAATCTGTTTCCAAAAAATGGGATCGTAAAAAAATAATGAGCGACGCACTCGACCAAACCTTCGAATCATTCAAATAATTCTTCAGGCAGCTCATCCTTTAATCGTTGAGTCGTGGGGCTCAATCCGGAAACAAACGGTCCGGGAATGGGATTGTAGGTCAACATAGGGCTCACAAATAATTCCGTTCCCCTATCGCGCTGACGAGAACGTATTTCCTGAATGTCCGAGCGCGTGCGGTACAAGTGATAGTGATGTTGAATCCTTTGGTCCAACCACGTAGGAACCCACAGCCGAACCATACCCAGTGAACGAAGATAGGGTTTGAGAATCGCAAGTAGTTTTCCCCATCCAAACGATTTGGCAGGCGCAGCAGAAGGGGGAGAAAATCGAATCGTCGTGCGTGCGGGAGCATAATGCGTAAAGACCTCGTTCCACGTCCAGTTGGGTTGATTCACGAGCGAATACACTCCTTTGGAAAGTGTGGGCGCGCGAAGAATGGCTTCCACAATCGTAACGGTGTGAATCACATTTGAGGGGGTGTCTCCATTTCCTTGTACTTCAATCGGGTTGTGCGTCGAACAAAACGTTCGAATTCCTTTGGTGCGGGGTTGGAATGGACCAAACACATGTCCTAATCGAAACACAACTCCATTTTTGTGATATTTCGAGAGCGTGCGAAGGAAAACCTTCTCCAGTTTTCTCTTTTCAGCATCGTACGCGGGAGTGATGATCCTTCCACAAGTTGGATCCACTTTTCGAGAGAATGCGCGGATAGAACTGAAATACACGACCGTTCCTTCTCCAAACCGGATCGCATTTTCAATCATTTTTTGATTAATGTTCAAACTCTTTCGAGAAGAACCCCCCACATCGGTGGCATTGGCGGCGAGCACAATGATATCCGCTCCTTTCAACGCGCGCGTTACATCTTCCGAATCGTTCACGTCCGCAACACGAGGAGCAAATCCATGTCGGCGCAAAAAAGCAGCGCCTAATTCGTTTCGCACGATGGGAATGACTTCATGGTCGGCTCGCTCAAACAGAAAACAGAGTTCCAGTCCCACGTGACCATTGGCTCCAACGATGGCAATTCGCATATTAGTCACGCGTCCGCTCGTAGAGACTCGAAATAATGTCTGTGACCATCACAGAGGTGGTTTTCCGGGTGTTCATTTTGGTTTTGCTGGCAACCGAGCTCAAAAACGCATCCCATTTGAGGTAGAATGCTTGCGTGTAATTTTTAGGACTCGTTGAAAGGGGCGTTAAGGGAACCCGATCTCCGGTTGAAAGGGAACAAATGACCGGAGGGTCGTTTGCCGATTGGGGGTTGAACTCTAATGCACTATTTTTCCCTTCGATTCGAATCAAGGGTTTAAGGGAACGGATGTTGCTAATGTCAAACACGATGGGGATGGTTTTCGTTCCATGTGGGGCGATCATTTCCGCGTGCACGTCCACGTCCAATTCTCCTTGATATTCGATAACAGCCTTTCGCACGCGAATGGGGGTTTCGTCTAGGATGTAGCACAGCTGACTCAAGAGATGACACCCTTTTTCGATGAGAATTCCTCCGCCCGACATGCGAATGTTGGTTTGGTAATTGTCTTTTTCTTTTCCCGTAACCGAAACAATGCCCCCTTCCGAGAGAACAATCCGTTGAATGTCTCCCCCCATGTTGTTTTGGATCCATTTTTTCGCTTGCTGGACCGCATCATAGGTGGTGCGCATGTAGTTGCATCCAATCACATTCGATTGTTTGAGAAACAATTCGTGCTCTTCCATGTCCCGCGCAAAGGGTTTCTCGGTAAAAATGGGAATTTTTCGCTGGGCAAATTCTTCGACATACGCATGACGCACTCCCACCGGGACCGCCAAAAAAACAACATCACAATTCGGAAGGGATGAAAGAGTTTCGACTGAAACCGCTGTGGTGTTGTACCGTTTAGCCAGCTCATACGGCGCCTTAATGTCGGCTAAATATTCCACGCGCACGTTGGGCATCGACGTTAGAATGGGCAGGTGGGTGGATTCCACAATTTTCCCCGCGCCAATGATTCCTATTCGGATTTTCGTTGATTCATCCATGCGCATCATGCTCGCTATTTTACGATTCACCGTTGGAGCCATTTTTTAACCAAGCGTTTCTCGACGGGTGAAAAAAGACTAAATTGGGGGAATATGCGCAGGCGATAAGTCACGTATCCGATGCTCAATACCGCGGCCAATCCATACGTTAGGATGTTGCTCTTCGCGACGGCATCCACCCCACCGTATGCGGCCGCAATGGAATAAATGGCAATCGCTAACAATCCCACCGGTGCAAACAATTCAAAAAAAATGGTTTTGTTATTCAGACGAACAAACGAATACGCAATCCACGGTCGGGCAATGTTGTACAATGTAACCCCCGTCACGATGAAGAAGGAATAATACAACACCCCATCCGGATTCTGAGGACCGAAAAAGGCAATGATCCAGTATCCAAAAATCAAAAACACAGCGTATTGTGCAACGGAGAGAATGAAATTGTATTTGATCGTGTATCCTAATCCCACGGCATCGGATGTTTTTTCCACTTGACTAAATGAAAGCGTCGAAAGCTTTTGGATGATTTGGGGAACAATAAAGAACACGTTCGAAATGGTGAGGGCGACGGTGTAGTCTCCCAACACGGCTAAACTGGTGAAAAAGGAGAGAATCACAATGTCTAACTGATACAACAACCGCGACGAAAACCCGATGAGGTGATTCCAAAACGTAAAATCCTTCAGCGATTGGATCGAGCGCGACAGCCATTCTTTTCCATGTATAAATCGAAAGTTAATTTTGGTGCGCGCGGTCCAATACCACGCCCCAACGAGGAGAAGCGAGCTAATGACTTGAATCCACCCATAGGCCACCAATTCGTGCGAGTAAAACACCCACACTAATGCAATCAGTGAAAAGAGATTGATCGATAAATCCACCATCGCGATGCGCGCTTGTCGGAAGCTGGCGTAAAATGCTTCGCGGAACGGAGACGCAAGTGCGTTCATTCCGGTGGCAAATGCGACGAGTAAAAAGTAAAAGGCTCCCGGAAGGGAGGAGTATTCATGGAGAATAAACATCGCAATGGGCAGTGATAACAGAAAAATGACCATCCCCCGCACCGCGCCAAATAATACAAACGAAGAGATGTGTTCATTGAGTTGGTCTTTGATTCGAATAAAGTCGCGCAGGAAAATGTTTTCCGGAGCAATCATAAGTAAGGTAAGGATTCCCAAGTACCCTCCCGTAAGACCGATGAGCCCAATGTCAGTGGGAGCGAGGAGACGAACCAACAATGCAAAATTAATGGCCGCGATGACTTTCGAGAAGAAGGTTTGTCCTAACAAAAACGGCAGAGCGCGCGCGGCTTTGTCCATTAATCCCATCACAACCCCTCCAAACGAGTCATCATCGTCTTGAGAATGCGTTCCCATTCAAATTGGTTTGAAAAATCCCGGCATTTGCGTTGAATGGGCGAGAAACTCTTCATCGATTGAGTAAAAGTCAATATAGATTCCGCAGCCGCTTCGGGTTGGGCAAAATCCACAATTAATCCTCTGTTTTCTCCCGCGAAATCACGAAAGGTAGGAATGGTTTGGAGAATGGGAATGCTTCCGGCAGCCATCCCTTCAATCGCGGTAATGCCAAATCCCTCGTATTCGGATGCGGAAATGAAAAAGAGGCTTTTTTCATAGACCTTTTTTACTTTCTCCGAGGAAAGGGTTCCGTGAAACACGATATTTTTTCCGATTCCCAATTGTTTCGTCTGTTCTCGTAGCTCGTTCATGATTCCTTCCCAATCAGGTCCCACAATATGCAGTTGAAAATGGGAATCGCGCTTGACAAGGTGAGAAAAAACCTCCAGCAACCGATCGACGCGCTTGTTTCGGGAAAGTCTTCCGACAAAAATGAATTGATGGGGATCTTTTTTAGCGAGAGAAAGCTTTAGCAGCGGCGCGACATCCACTCCGTTTCCTAAAACCGAACTTCGGGAAAAATCCAACCCTTCAAAGTTCGCTTGGTCGTTGGCGCTTACGAAAAAAATCCAATCGGCTTTCCCCCATCGCGCAGGAAGAAGAAACGTACGATACACCCACTTCAACAACCCCCGTTTGCCGGTGTGGAAAAACCCGCCATGAGTGGTAAGGACGAGTTTGTACCCGCTCGAATTATTTTTTGCATCTGCGAGAATGTCAAACCAGGCTCCCAATCCGTGCACATGAACAATGTCATGCCCCCGAGCGCGTTCCAAAAGCGTTTCGCGCGAAGGACTGCGATAAAATGAAAATCCCGATTGAGGAACGCGAAAAATGTGCACGCCTTCAATGGTCTCCTCCGATTCGAGCTTGGTTTTCCCATCCGTACACGTGTCAAAGACCATAATGCTAACATTGTGTCCCATTTTGGCTTGCCCTTTGGCCGTGTTCCACACCACCTGCTCAATTCCCCCGACGCATGGAATGGTATGGTTTCCCACGTGCAAGATTTTCAGTTTCTTTTTCATGCGCGAACCCTCGGATCAATGAGTCCAAGTCCCGCGCCCAATACAAACACGATCGAGCGGAGAAAGACGATTACTACCGCATACGGAAGCATCACGAGATCCTTTTTCGCCACCATGAGGAGAAAATCGCAGAGCGTGAGAATAATAATCGCAAATATAATTCCCAAAAAGAAAAACAATTGTTCCATTTCATGCGCAACCAATGCTCGGCTGAGCGTAGAGGTCAAGAGTTTAAACCCAATAAATGCCACGACCACCAAAAAAAGTCCGCCGACAAAAAAGTTGATCTTGAGCAGGTGGGGCGTGTAACTATCCCGGATGCTTTTTTCGGGATGCTTAATGTACATGCGCGTCCGCCAATAGGCGCGGGCAAATTTTACTCGCAAGTATTGGAAAATAGTCGGAGGGTGCGTGTGATACACGATTGCGCGGGGGTTGAATACTAATGTATGTCCTTTTTTGGCAAGACGATAGCTAAACTCACTGTCTTCTCCCGAGGCCTTTGGAAATGTTTCGTCAAAACCCCCTTCCTGGATAAAAATATCCCGTTTGTACGCCGCAGAATAACATCCAATCCAATCTAAGTGTTTTGATTTTTTCATGCGCTCGTATCGATATTCAATGTCGAGCTGATCAAATCGGGCCGAAAGCGCGGTTTGGTTGGTTTTGTAGGCCCCTTGCACTCCCACGACGTTTTCATCGGAGAATGGTTTGAGCATTTCCTCAATCCACGTGGCTTCAGGAACGCAGTCCGAATCAAGAAAAATGATAATATTGGTTTTGGCCTTCTTTGCTCCCGCGTTTCGAGCCTTGGCTGGTCCTGCATTGGTTTGGGAGAGAACCGTGACCATGGAATATGATTCCGCGACCGTTTTGGTTCCGTCCGTGCTCCCATCGTCCACGACCATGATTTCATTCGGATGAATGGTTTGCATCGTTAAGGCATCCAAACATTCCGCAAGCGTCTTTTCTCCGTTGTAGGTAGGAATGATGATCGTGACTGATTTTCCCGTCTTTTTGTGGGCCATATTACTCACTCATCAAAAGTCGGCATTTAAACCCATTGAAAACGAGGGGTTGGTTTGATTATTGTCCCATACTCGGGGACGCGGTTCGTTGGTTGGTTTCACCGAGCGTGGATTTTTCTTTGGTGTTAAACAAGAATTTGAAAAACGTTCGGCCGCTTTTCACCAATCGAGGAAACTCACTCGGGGTCGTAATGCCTTCCCAAATCTTCGCGGCAATGAACTCCGGTCGCATGTAAAATTCGCGTCGAGCGTCATCGCAGGCATCCACTAATTCGGTGGCGGTTAATTTGTCCGTGCTCACAATCGTGTTGTGCGTTCCGTCTTCCAATAACCAATTTTCCCAGTTCTCAGCTTTGATCGTGAGGAAATTATTTGTTTTCGCCCATTCGTACGCTTCCGTGCCTGGATAAACCATGATAGGAAAGAATTGTACCGTGTCCGGGTTCATTTTTTTGGCGAATTGAACCGTTTGTTTAATGGTTTCCTTTGTTTCTCCACGATTTCCCATCATGAAGCACGCGTGAACGAGGACGTTGGCTTCTTTGGTGTCTTTGAAGAATTGTTCAATCTTCGTTGTACTGGTCCCTTTCTTAATATTGTTCAAAATTTCCTGCGAAGCGGACTCAACCCCGACACACACTAATCGACAGCCGGCTTTTTTCATGATTTTGAGCGTTTCTAAGTCCACATCCGCGCGCGAGTTGACCGTCCACGTGACATTCAATCCGCGATCGATGACTTCCTGGCAGATTTGCTTGACGCGTGCACGATCCACCGTGAATGTGTCGTCTTCGATCATGATGTCTTTCACATACGGCAAATTGGTTTTGATCCATTCAAACTCATCCACAATGTTCTTCACGCTTCGAGAACGAAAATTGTGTCCCGTGAACGTTTGGGGCCAGTCACAGAACGTACAACGAAAGGGGCATCCGCGTCCGGTGATGACCGTGACTTCCGGCCACAACACGGAGGGGTAAAAATAATCCTTGATGTTCAGGTGTTTCGCCCAAACTTGAGTGACAAACGGAATCTTATCCAAATACTCGGATGGAACGTCCGGCGCGTCCGGGTTTTTGATGATTTCATTCTGTTCGTTTCGAAAGGTGATTCCTTGCATGTCGGTCAAGGGCTGTTTTTGTTCGATTCGGTTGGCTAATTCCACTGAAGTCAAATCGTATTCTTTACGCAAAATCAGATCGACAGCGGGCGCAATCGTGAGGGTGTTTTCCGACACCGCCGAAACGTGCGGTCCGACCATGGCGATAGTGATCGAGGGCACGGCTTCTTTGATTTTGGCCGCGACTTTCGCGTCGTTTACCACGGAGCTTGTAACCGTGTGCATGATCAATAATCGGGGATTGAATTCTTGGACGATTTCAATCATTTTCTCGACGGACATCATATCCTTGGGTGCGGTCGCATCCACGAGCTTTACCTGGTGTCCGTTGATTTCCAAACTTCCGGCCGCGTATCCTAACCAAATTGGGTAATAGACGCATCCACCCTTACTCACCGCAGGGCTGCGAGAGTTCTTTGAAAACTGTGGAAAATACGGGGGATTGAGTAACAATACACGCAGGCTCATGAAGTACTCCTACCCAGCCACCCTTTATAAAAAAATGGCCTTCTTCGACGGTTGAACTATGAATAAAATCTACTTCTTAGGTGATTTCCGGGCAATCACAACCATATCTTCGCGCAGGGAGTTCGGCATGATTCCGTGCATGAAGTTTCGCACAGGAAAGAACCATTTGTTGCGGGCTCCATCCGAGCTTTCTTCGGTGAAAGGATAATATTCAAATTTTTGGATGGAGAATCCTTCACTGTCCAACAATGTGCGTAAAGCATCTGGGTCATGCAGTGAAATATGCAGGGGCATTTCATACGAATGAGTGATTCGATTCAACCACGATTTCTTGTTTGGTGTTGAAATCGCCAATACACCATTCCAATCCAACACGCGCCAGCATTCCTGAATAAATTTTTGAGGATTAGAAACGTGTTCCAACACTTCCCCCGCAAGAATGGAGTTGAATGTCCCGTTTTTGAACGGCATTTGCTGTCCATCTCCAATAATTTGATTCGTGCGCACATGAATGAGTTCAATATCCAATGAAACGATTTTCTCCGCGGGTATTTTTTGGAGTAATTTCTCATGCAGTGTTCCCGCGCTTCCACCAATGTCTAACACTCTTCCTGACAATGAGGCCATGAGTGCATGTACGCGTGTTTGCATGAATACGATCACTCTTTCTTCCATTCTTTTACAATTTTATTGGCGCGTGCGAGCTCATCGAAGCTTCCGGCGTCCAACCATTCACCATTGATTTTACTCGCCGCAAGGGTACCACGTTGAATATACGTGTTGTGAATGTCTGTAATTTCTAATTCCCCTCGTTGGGAGGGTTTGAGCGTGCGAATAATATCAAATACCCCGGGTTTGAAGAAATATACTCCAATGGATGCCCAATTCGATGGAGGGATGGCGGGCTTTTCAATTAATTTCGTTACTTTTTCTCCGTCTAATACTGCGACCCCCATTTTTTTAGCTTCATCCAGAGTGGTTTCAAACAATAATACCCGCGCGTCTTCGTTTCCTTGGTTGAATGCATCCACATGCGGTCGAATGGAATCCGATAAAATGTTGTCTCCATTAATCGATACAAACTTTTCATTTCCCACAAAGTTCTCTGCGAGGGCAATGGCGTGAGGCAACCCTCCGGCCGTATCCTGCACACGATACGTGAAGTGCACTCCGAAATCCTTACCGCTGCCTAAATGTTTGAAAATAGTACCCGCGTGTTCTCCACTTGTAACAACTAGAATTTCCGTTATGCCAGCATCCAAAAGGGTCTGAAGTGGATAGTAGATCATCGGCTTATCATAAATTGGAAGCAAATGTTTATTCACTGATTTTGTAAGCGGAAATAATCGCGTACCATTTCCGCCGGCGAGAATCACTCCTTTCATTTTGCTTCCTCCTTTTTTGAAAAATAATCATGATACCATTGCATCGTCTTTTGCAGTCCGTCTTTCATGGATGTGTGAGGAGCCCATCCCAATACTTCCTGAGTGTGACTCACATCTAACGCTTCTTGATCGCGATCGCTGACGTTGTTTTTCTCGCTCCATTCAATAGAAAACGGAACGGGGCTAATATCTTTGACCATGGAACAAATATCGTTCACGCTGGATGTTTCTCCAGATGCAAATGTAAATGCATTTCCCCGGATGGATTTATTTTCTGCTTTTTCTCCGAGCAAGACCATTCCATCCACGGCATCGCGGACATAAAGGAAGTCTCGTTTCACTTGGCCCTTTCCCCAGAGTTTAATGGCATGATCCACCAACACCCCTTTCATAATCGTGGGAATCAATCGAAAAAAATTGAGGTCGTTTCCTCCATACAGATTAGTGTTGCGTGCGATAGCTCCATTCATTCCGTACGTTTGGAAATAACTCGAGACCATCATCTCCGCCATGGCTTTGCTGGCGTCATACGCGTGCATCCCTTCTTCTTTCCCAATTTGTCCGGGCTTGGCAGTGTAGTGAAACACGCGCACGGATCCCCCCATGATGAATGAAGGAGTATGGTTTGTTTGACGAATTGCTTCCAATAGGTTCAACGTCCCGAGGGTGTTAATTTCAAATGTCTCCCTCGGATTTTCGGCGGATTTCCAGGTGTTGGATTGCGAGGCTAAATGAAAAACGTGAGAGTACTCATGCGCAGATACGGCCTTTCGCACGGCATCTGCATCCCGAATATCGCCCACGTGCAAATGAGGTTTTTCCGGCAGGTTTGCTCCGTCTAAATACGGGATATTTTTTGCGTCGCGAACAAGACCGTGCACTTCCATTCCCTTTTCCATGAGGGTGCGCGCGAGGTGGGTTCCTACAAAGCCGTTGATTCCCGTCACCAGCGCTTTTTTTCCGCTAAACGATTCCATACCGGATTCCCATCCCTATACCAATAAATGTCCGTGCTTGATGCTGCCGGCCAAGCGGGCCCACTTCATGGCAAACGCATACCCTAAACCAACCAACACAATCAATGTAAACGATAAAATGCCCGTGTTGGAAAGGAACGTCATTCCCCGCGGCGAGGAAAGGGTGGGAGTTTGCTCGTCGTTTTTCCACAGCCCTGTAGCAACCTTAAAATCCTCCACCGGATTCACGAAAAATTTTCCTTTAACGTGCAAAAAATCTTGCGCGAGTTTCGTCGAATGTTTTTTGTACAACAATACATCGTTCATATGATACTTGAATCGTTGAATGGTGTATGAAATAATGTTGGATATTCCGCGCGGGGTTACCAGCGTCCGATCCCCATGCCATTTGGCTCCGTCTACTTTCTTGTACTCGAATCCCAACTCCATGACACGAAACGAGAGATCGGTGTCCTCGCGATAATAGAAATAATCCTCATCATACCCGCCGAGGTGATCCAAAATATCTTTTCGGAATCCCGTGCTGGTTCCTCCATAATGTCCATATCCGGAGACCGCTCCCACATTCGGGGAATCAAATCCGCTTACCATGACGCGCAACCAATCTTTTTCGGGATTGTCGTCGTGGTCCATGTTGATGACCACCTCGTATTTTGCGGCGTGGATTCCGGCATTGCGCGTTTTACACACACCGGAGCGGGGGAGAAAAATAAGAGTAACTTTAGGGTTTTTCCCAACGTTTTTCCGAAGCAATTCTGGGGTTTTTCCATCGAAGCTTCCGTCATCCACGACAATGACTTCCCATTTTCCTTTGAAGTCTTGATTTAACATTCCATTTACAGCTTTGATTAGAGGCTCCCCTCCATTGAAGGAGGCTACTACAATGCTTGCGCTCGCAGGAGGTTTCCATTTAGATGCAGAAGTGATTTTTTTTACAGTGGCCAAAGGGATTATTCCTCGTTCGCGGGCTTCTTTTTCCAAAATACGGGGGATAAATCCATCCAAGTGAGACACGACATTCTTTTCACGCGCAGTAGCGATGGCATGCTCGAGCGTTTGGATATCTTCTACAAACGGAATGCCTAGTTCGGTATTCATCGCGCGCGCCAGCTCTTCCTGATGATTATTCGTATGTTCTCCGAATTCTTTTTTGCGTGAAATGACCACCATGGGTTTCTTCATCTGGAGCGCTTGACCAATATTCCCTTCGCCTGCGTGCGTGATAAACAAGTTACACTGGTGCAATGCGCTTTCAAACTCCTTGAGTGATAAAAAGTCAACCGTTTCTATTTTGGGATGGGAAAAGGGAGTATATCCGGCTTGCACGACTACTTTTCCCTTGAGCTTTCCTCCATCCACGAGTCGCGCAACCTCATTTAATAAGCGCACAAACGGCTGCGGGTGCGTTCCGAGGGAAACAAACACGTCTATTTTACGGGGTGACAAAAATACTCCCCCCGTAAATGCCGGAAGGATAGTCCTTCTTGAGTTCCTTCCATTGGTAAACGACCTTATCCGCGAACAATGAAATAATTTTCCCGCTCACGCTGGCAGTGTACGGTCGGCAAAAGCTTTCGATGAAAATAATAGGGATTCCTTGGAGTTTGGCGACGATACACACGGGCACCGTCACATCTGCACCGGTAGAGATGACCAGTTTAGGCTTTTTTTCGGAAACGATTTTCCACGCGGCAGAAAATGCGCGCAAGGTTTGCAGAATGTTTCGTCCCGGTCGAGGAATGAAGTGTACCGTTTCAGTTTGAGCTAAGGATTGTGTGTCCTTTCGTTCAAATGTAATGAAGAAATGAGGGAATCGAGCATAGAACGATTCCAACTGTCGCATTTCGGCCAGATGTCCTCCGGCGGAACAGGTGAGGAGAATCATATCTCACAACCCTCCCCATAACGGAGCGGATGAAAAGTATCGATTGTACCAAAACACGAAGAGGGTGAACAACACCACAACGACTTGCATGCCCAGAATGATCAGCACCACTTGCTTTTCGGTAAATTTTCCCATGCGCATAACGACGTGGGTTAAGCTGCCAATCGTTTCAGGTGCCTTGAGTGTTCCATCCGGCTGAATCTTCCCAAAACACTCGGCCTGCATTTTAGTGCGGGCTTTCAGGATCAGTTCAACAAAATAAAGACCAAACAACATCAATCCTACTTTCTCCATGTTTCCAATGATGCACGCCGCAGCAATGCTGGCTCCCATCATGAGGGTGAGTGAGTCCCCGGGGAATATTTTGGCCGGGGTCCAATTGAAAAACAAAAATGCGACCAGTGCGCCGATGATTCCCATCATGAGAATGACCACGCTGACTTCTCCTAACACTAATGCAACAATCAGCACAGCCAATGCATTCAGTAATCCCATTCCCCCTTCTAATCCGTTCAGCCCTGCGAGCATGTTGGATGCATTGCTGGCCCCCGTTACGGCAATCGGAACCAAGATGAGCGAGTAGACGATTCCAAAGTTAATGAATCCAAAAACAGGAACCTGTATTCCCGTGTTTCCAATGACTTGAGGTAACACCATCAATGGAAGGGCGGCAAAAATAGGAAACAATGCATGCTGATACTGTCGGATTCCCTTTTTCCATCCGATGACATCATCAATGATGCCCAGAATCCCTACTAATACGATGGTTAAGAGGGAAGCGAGCAACGCGAGCAAGTCTAATCCTGGAAAGAGTCCAAAGTAACTGTTCAGGTGCAGCCCAATCATGACGGCGAAAACAAACCCGAGGAGAACCACGGTCCCTCCCATTTCTGCAACCTCGTGTTGATCCGCTTTGTTGATGTCCTTTCCCACGATTTTTCGATCGTGCATGCGACGAATGAAGGGAGGAAACGTCACGTATGCGGTGCAAAATGACGCCACTAAAATGAGTAAATACCCCGCTTCGATAATCATTTCATTCATTCTCCAAACGGATCCCATTATTCACGATAGAATAGGGGATCAGAACCCATAAAAAAACCGCGGAGACCGCCTATTAATGAGCATGATACAAGGATCGAAACCATCCGTCGATCGTGAAAACGCTAAGCGGTGTTGGCATCCGTGGGTTGAGCGTCAGAGTTAACATCCGAAGGGAGATCAACCGGCTCTTCCTCACTAACATTGACCGGCGGTGCAATCGCAGATTCATTCAGCTGATACACGCGCACGTCTCCATCGTTTCGATAGACTTCCGTGAGATAGGTTTGCGTGCTGGGTTCCCCAAACCACATTCGTACCAACATCGTTTGATTCGCGGGTTGTGTGAATGCGTAAATCCATCGGTTGCGCGAGTCGCGGTAAATAAAGAACGGGGTTCCGTTTTGCAAATTGTTAGGGGTAGCCGTCCAGGTAGTAGGAAGCTTGTTCATTTCACTCACTTCGATTCGGTTCGACCCGCAGACATACACCACTTCTTGCGTAAGTGGGGATTTTTCTTCCGAGCAACGATTGACAAATCCACCCATTCCCTGAATGCGCGGATCGCTTCCATTGGTGATGTTGTACGCGTAGAACGCTAAATTGGGAAGCTTCTGCAATAGATCATTTCCAAACAGGATGAAATTGCTATTGTTTTTGGTCATTCGTTCAACCGCCTCTTCCGTGTTGGTGCTCAGTATGAACGTCGCCACATCGACGGTTGCTTGCGTGTCTGCATTTCGATTATCGATGAGCGTTTTCCTTCCCGTCAGGAATGAAATCCAATGCCCTTCGTCCCACCAGTTGAAAATGCGTGCATCGTCCGGGAGATTCTTCTGAGACCAAAACAACGCTTCTTTCCATCCGTATGAGGATTCAATATTAGGCACGTTCGACGTGACAAACACGATTCCGGCAGCCATGGATCCTAACAGTAAAAACCCCATTCCAACTGCCATGACCTTTTGGGTGGTAATACTGGCGCTCGCCATCCACCGCAGCGCTAAACCAAACAGAACGGCCCCGCACAGCGCAAGGGGCAATCCCCAATAAAACGTAAACTTGAGCTTGACCCACGCCATGAAGAAAATAACCACGACCCACACGAGTGGAACGACGAGGAAGTTGTAGTCCGTGTGCCGGCGAATAAGTAAATATCCCATGATCGGCACCGCGAGAATGGCGAACAGGATCAACAGGCTGTATTTGTTTCCAAAATATTGATGACCGGTACTCTCTTCTCCGATCGTGCGTCCCAACACATCTCCGGAGTTGAAGCTCAGATCCACAATCGGTGCAATGAGCGGAACAAACACAAAAAAGAGAACGACGACCGCCACTGCTTTTTTGAAAACGGAATCAGGAATCTTTTGTCTGGACTTGAGATGGTACAGCAATGCGGTGAATCCGAAAAAGAGCAGCAAAAATACCGCCACTTCGGGTGCCTTAATGATTTCCGCGTTGCGCAAAAATAACGGTCCCAAAAATCCCCCAAATTGTTCCAACCAAAACGTCCCACTTTCAAATGTAGCAGCGATGGCAAAAATAATGAATGAAATCCCCCAGAGTTGAGCATAATGTTTAGCCTTCTCAAAATGATTCTCGGAGATCCATAATACAAACTGCAAAAATCCAATACCTAACAACACGGGAACGAGCTGGTTGAACGCCGACCAGGTGATCGCCATGAGGGCGAATGACACGCCGGCCAACACCGCATTCACAATATTCTCGCGCTTCCACATAGGATCCCGTGTCGCGCGGACGAAGAAGACCAATCCCACGACCATCCACAAAAATCCTAAACTATCATCCTCGAAAAACCCACCCATGGTGCGGTACACAAAGCTCGGAACCACGGCGGCTAAAATTCCAGCGAAAAATCCAACCGCATTCTCTCCTTTTCCTTTGAACAACGATTTTCCCAAAAAGAACATCGCTACACACGTAAATGCCCCATACAACGCAGGCAATATTTTGACCCATAATACCCAATTCTCAAACACGTACGCCCCGTTGAGCGTGAAAATTTTGTAAATGGCGGCAGAAATATACCAAAACAATAAGGGTGCAGACGGAATGGTGGCCGCGTGAATGTTTTGATAATATGCTAATGGGTCCACTCCCGTAAACGGAATCCCTTGCAACAAATACGACACCATGCGCGCGTGCCAATAACTATCAAACTCGAAAAAGAGTTCGTAGCGCATGAGTTGTGCGCGGACAATGAATCCTAAAATGAAAACCAGGAGAACAAGCAAAAACGTGTGATTGGAAACCAGTCCCTTCACGCGTTGAACGAGTGAGGATGGGGTATGATGTGTCGTCGAATGCGCGGGGTGCTCGCTTCCGAGGGTAGGGAGATGATTTTCATTCCCGCTTTGGAGAGGCGAATCCATGCAGAATGGTAGGATAGTAGCGTTTTAAATGGAATACCAAATTCGCTTGAAAACAGATTATGATTCGTTTAAATAGAAAATGAAAATAGATTCCATTTATGCTTCCCCTTCCCAAATGGTTTTGGGTCTTGCTTCCCATTTTCATTGTCGTGTTGTTTTTTTTCAAACCCAACGTGGGGGGTGATGGATACGGATACTATCTCAATGCCGCTGCTTTTTTTGAAGATCATCAGCCGAATGTGGATGGACAAATGAAAGTGTGTGAACTTCACCCCGATTGTCCGGAAATTATTACAAACCCTTCCGGAAAAAAAGTCGTGCGCTGGGGAATTGGATTCCCCTTGTTGAGCGGTCCCATTTTCATTGTGATGCTGGCGCTGGAAAAACTCATTCCGATTAGTCTCGATCCCGCGCTCTTGGTTAAATTTGGGATTCCTTTTTTCCGCGGGATCGCATTGCCTCTCACCAGTCTCGCATTATTCATTCTCACTCTTTTTGCACTGCCTAAAATCCTCCGCGAAATGAACCGCAATCCCCCTCCTCAAAAAACCGATATTTTTGAAATCATCACGCTGGGGTTTTTCTCGTTTCCCATTATTTGGTACATCACGTATTCCCCATCCTACAGCCATGTGGCGGAAGCGGCGCTAGTCACGCTGGCCATCCTCGCTTTCCTCCGAGACAAACCCTTCTTGCTGGGAATCGCGCTCGGAATATCCACACTCATCCGGTACACGAGCGGAGTGTTCTTCATTCCTTTTTTACTCTATTATTTCTTCGTCAAGAAAGACCAACCTAAAACGATTTCATTCCTGGGAGGTATTCTTCCGTTTTTCGCCATGCTCGCCATTTTCTTCCAAGTGCAGTTTGGTGCGTTATTTGGCAGCCCCTATTTGAAAGAGTTCATTTTAGATCCCGGATTAATGCTCGTGAACATGTTCCGTATCTTTTTTGATTTGGATCGCGGCCTGTTAGTGTGGACGCCCCTCTTTTTGCTAGCGATTTATGGAATTTGGAAATGGAACGACGTGCGCAAATATCCCTTGCTCGCGTGCATCGCATTGAATGTAGTAGTGTACAGTACGTTCAACGCCTGGGACGCGGGATGGGGGTTTAGTAATCGATACTTCGCGGTTTTTTTCCCGGTGCACGTGATGGGATTATTCGTACTCTATTCTAAACCCTTGTTCAAGAAAATTATTTTCATTCTCACGGCCTATTCCGTGCTATTGTTCTTCCTCTTCCTCGGCATGTCGCGCGTGATGTTGGATGATGTGTGGTTCTTCACGCGGTTGTTACATTATTACTTTGTCGATGGAAATTGGGTCACCTTCCCTCAAACGATTATCAACAATATTCCCCTCATTCGAGTGTTGAAAGGGGATCTATAGCAATCAAGGGCTTCCGTGCAATCGGTTTTACCTCTTTTTTAGCGATTGGTTTTCTCTTTTTTTTAGTGGTCGGTTTTGGTTTTGTTTTCGTTGGAACGGCGCGACAATTCGTTGCATCCAAGGGTTCGAATGCATATCCCAATAGTTTGAGTATTTTTTCACATTTTTCAAAATCGCCCGGGCGATTGGTTTCAAACAAAATAACAGGTTTGTGTTTCACAATGGTTTTCAATCCCCCCTTCAACACGTTCTCTTCGTTTCCTTCGACGTCAATTTTGATCAATCCAATCGTTAATTCAGGGAATTTTTTCATATATTCATCGAGCGTAAACAAATTCGTTTCTCCAGCAGAAGTAAATCCTTTGTCCGCGTATCGTTCGGAGCGGAGCGTGCCCATCATCGAATACGGATGATCGGAATAATACGTGGCTTTTCCAGATTCATTCGATAATCCCCCGCCCACAATGATCATTCCTTTTTTGGTGGTGGCGTTTTTTTCTAAAAGCGAATTGATAATCGGACTGATTTCGAAACAATGCGCGTTTCCATTGGTTTGATTCACAAAATGCGCGCCAAATAATGCGAGGTTGGCCCCCACATCCAAAAATGCTTTTCCCTCATACGATGAAAGATCCATTTTTGCAAACCATTCAGGCAAAAATGGTTGGGGTTTTTCCCACATGAATCCTAAGACGGTTTTCTTCCCTCGAATGGGAAGAAATAAATCAAGCGTGAATACTCCGCGGTTTTGCATGCGGGATTGAATATAGAGCAACGGCAGTTGGATGAGAAACAGTACTTGATTCGAAACCGTTTCGGCCGAGTTCAAGTAAGAAGAAAGGTTCATGTAAATTCCATCCTTCCTGAATGATAATAAAGCCTACTTAGAAGAAGGGAAGCTCAAAAACACCCGTTTTGCGGGCGATATAAATAGGATGACTGACTGCGTTGGCGTCGCTCCAAGAAAAATCCCAGTGCAACTAACCACCAGTGCGCGTTTCACTTCCGGGTTCGAGATGGGACCGGGTGGGACCACGCCTGCATGACAGTCAATCAAACGAATTCCCTTGGAGAAGGGTTAAAAAGGTTGGTTTGTGGTGCCTAGTTCTTCCTCTTTTGATACTCTCTGTATTTTTTCAAAACGGAAGCAGACTATATTTAGCCAGTATTACATTTGTCAATTCAAGGAATTCTTTCTTTTCCTTGTGTGAACTACCATAGTGGCCTTCAGATGTATCTTCATGATAATCAGTACCTAATTTTTCATGAATAAATTGCGCTTCATGAATTGGAATGAATGGATCATCTACTGAAGCATATTGGATAATCCATTTGGCATTTTTTTTAATCGTTTCCCAATGCCAAGGGGCTGAATAATAATTACTCAAGCGTTCTGTTTCGCTTCCCAGATCGGTATAACAAGCCCCTACAATAACTACACCTTCTAATGTGTGAGTTTCTAAATACCGCAGAGCCGCTACTGCTCCAGATGAATGTCCCACAATAATAGCATTTGGAGAATTCTCCAATTCTTTTTCAATGAAGGGAAGCCAAATCTCTTTTCGCGCCAAATATCCATCTGGCATCGTTTTTGCAACAACCGAAAAACCATTCTCTTCAAGTCGTCGTTTTACGTCAAGATACCAGTTAGCCTCAATGGACGTTTCGTGGTTTCCTGGGACAATAATAACACGAGGAAGCATGACGCTCACAACTTGTCTTCTTTTTCCTCGTCTTCGTCGTCGTCTTTCAGATCGTCGTCTTCATCGTCGTCATCGGCGACGGGAACAACGGGTCGTTTACGGTTCTTTCCTTTGATGGGAGACAAGTCGATTTCGTCTTCGTCTTCCATTTCATCGTCAATGGGACCTTCTTCCGCTTCTTTATCGTCAACCAGTTTTTCTTCGACTTCGTCGTCGTCCACCGGAGGGGCTTTTCCTTTGTGTAAGGGTTTTGCCGGCGCGGTCTTGGGAATGGGGATGGCGTCTAATTCGTCATCGCCTAAATCGTCTTCATCATCTTCAAGCGCGGCGGGATGACTTTTCTTTCGCGGGGTAGCACCGGATTTCATTCCGCGTACCAAATCATCAGCGGTTTCGAGTCCGCGGATCATTTCTTTTTCATTTTTGGCACCGGCGCAAATCACTTTACCGTTTTTGAACAACAGCATCGTGAGTTTGGGATCGTCTAATCGCAAAATAGCTCCCGGAAACTGTTCGGGTTCGTATTCCACATTGTCCAACTGCATGGCGGTGGCAAACAAGTCTAAGTTTTGGTGTAAGTTACCCGTGGCCACCAAATTCACAACCTCGTATTCGATGGTTTTGAGGATTTTGACGGAAGGTTGGATTTCATTAATCATTTTGTTGGCTTTCTTGATCGCCAAGTCAATCTGCCCTTGGGCCGAGGCACCGGAGCAGATGATTTTTCCATTTTTGAACAAGAGCATCGAAACCTTCGGCTCTTTCATTTTGAGAATAGCACCCGGGAATTGTTCCGGTTCATATTCGATATTGGGAATGGACATGGCGAGGTTGTACAGGTCCAAGTTGGCGTTCAGCCCGCCGCTTGCCACCAAATTGACAATCGCGTAATCGATCTTTCGTCCTTTGTGATCAAAGGAATGCTGCTCAAATTGCTGCCCGGATCCTTCACTCATACGATCATCTCCCAACCCAATTTTGGGCACTTTAAAAACGCTTTATATACCACTTTTCTCTGAAAACCATTTATAAAGGTATTTAAGTCAGGTTTTTTCGATGCTTCCCGAGAAACGCACAGAAGAGAAGCATGTAGAAGAAAAGGGATTTTCTTCTCGGTTCATCGAACCCTTTTCGAGCCGGAGAATGGGGTTTGTTCTTAAAGATTTTCCTTCTTTTTCCCATTATAGCGTTTTTTGAGGAATGATACAACATGGCAGGAAAGAAAGCACGAGGAAAACGAGCCAACACGCGAGCGAAGATTACGTCGCGCGGTAAAGCCACGGTCAACGAACTCTTACGCACGTTCGAAACGGGAGAAAAGGTTCAGATCTACATCCACGGTGGCATTCACCGCGGAATGCCCTTCCGACGCTTCCACGGACTCACCGGGGATGTTACCGGAATGCAAGGACGCGCGGTTGTGATCAAAGTCAACTTAGGAAACCAGGTTTGTGAAGTTGTTGCAAACCCCATTCACGTGAAAGGCATTACGTCGAGTGAATAATCACATTTACAAAGGAAAAACGGAGGGAGAAATGTCATGATTGGAAAAGAACTCTTGGAAAAGAAACCGGTTACGCTTTCACACGTCAAACACGTGTTAGAGTCGCGCGACATGACGGGAAAAGAACCCACGTTTGAACAAACCCAAACATTGGAATACACCGCCAAGTTCGCTCGCCTTTCAAACGACAAAGCCGAATCATTGTACAACAATTTGTTGAACATGGACGGCGTCAACGAAGAGTTGGCCGTAAAACTGGTTGACTTTCTCCCTGAAGATGAAGAAGGAGTCAAAATCCTCCTTGCGAAACCCAACCAACTCACCGATGCCCAAGTCGGTGAAGTGTTGACGTTGATCAAAAAGCACGCCCCGGGTTCGTAACCGATCCCGTCAACCAGGAGTGGTTTTTCCCCTTTTTCGGGAAAACACCCCCATAGCCCTAAAAACAAAAACCGAGTGATACCCCTATGAACGAAGAACACGCCATTGTATTGGATTACCTCCCCCACGGGAAGAGCTCGAGCTTCAAGGCCGAGCCCATTGCCATTGTCTTAGGTACGAGTTTCTTTACCTTGTTAGAAGTCGTTCCCAAAGCGGGAGCAGATTTGAAACCGTTGGAAGAAGTCTACATCGGTCGCGAAACGCGTGAAAAGATCGACCACATTAAGCAGCGCATTCCATTTGAACAGTTGACGAATAACGCCAAGGAAGAATTGGACAAAGCCGTGGAGGATGTTATTTTGAAAAACGAAAAACGATTCATTCAATTCTTCAACGCCTCCGGAAGCATTTCGCTGAAACGACACCAGTTGGAATTATTGCCGGGTGTAGGAAAGCAGCACATGGAGGATATTCTCCGCGAGCGTCAGATCAAACCCTTTGAATCATTGAAGGATATCGAGGATCGCGTCCGATTCCTGACCGCTCCGTTATCCATTCTCCGCCGCCGCGTCATGTCGGAATTGGAAGGGGACGAAAAGCATTATTTGTTTGCCCGCCCGCCGCAGACCGATGACGAACTCCGCGGGGCGCCTCCTCGTCAACGCCGGTGACTGGTTTGAGTTACCTCGAAAATGTTCAACATGACATGGTCGAAGCGGGATTCTTTCCGGATAAAAAATATTCTCAGAATTTTCTCATCGACGAAGCAAGCGTTCAACAATTGGTGGACTCCGCTAAACTCACGGCGAAGGATCACGTGCTTGAAATCGGCGGCGGCACCGGCCTGGTAACGAAAGCCATCGCCGATACCGGCGCTAAAGTAACCTCCATTGAAATCCGCCCTGAACTGGCCGAATTATTGCGAAATAAATTCGCGAAGGAAAAAAACATCACCATTATCGAGGCGGATTTTTTAGCGGTGGACATGTCCAAAATTCCGTTCACTAAAATCGTCGCGTCTCCTCCGTATGCCATCTCCGACGACATCATGTTTGCACTGTTTCAGCACGAATTCAAACACGCGTCCATTATTTGGCAGCTGGAATTTGCGGAGAAAATTCTATCCATTCCCGGCAGTTCGGAATACCATCCGCTTTCTGTCATCGCACAAACCTGGTACGATGGAAACCTCGTGCGAAAGATTTCCCCGCGCGCATTTTATCCCATTCCCAATCATTTCTCGGCGATTCTTTCGCTCGATAAAAAATCCAACCAAAAACCGGTAAAGAACTTTGTCGTTTTTCTCGCGTGGTTGCGCACCCTTTTCCGTTTCAAAAACAAGACATTGTGGAATGCCATTAAACAACTGGAAAAGAATCCGGTAAAAGGAATCGACGTTCAAGCGTGTCAAAAAGCGGCAGAAGAATTAGATATGTTGGACGAAAAAGTCTTTTTGTTAGAGCCCGAAGACTTTGTGGAATTGTTCGATGAGTTCTACTCCGAGAGATAACGATTTTAATTAAATTAGTTAGATC
>CAYHGC010000008.1:0-22866 GCA_964356075.1 uncultured archaeon | reverse complement strand
CGGGAAGGGGTTATAAACAGGGATTTGGTTCACTAACCGGGGTGTTCAGTCATGGCAGGACGAAGTTCAGAGACAAAGGAAATGGAATCGCGCTTGAGACGATTCATCACCGTTGCATTGATCGTGTTTGTGGTCATCAACGTATTAGCGATTTTCTTTGTTCTCAATAATTATTTTTCATCCACGGCCAATGTCAGTAGTTTTTTGCGTTATACCAACCCCGTCCCGCCTGAAGAAGAAACGACCACAACATTACCCTACATTGCCAAGCCCTTGACTATTGATCTCCCCGAACGATTGTCCTCCCTGGATGATATGTTTATTCATTTTGAAGTAGACAATGAAGCGTGCGCGACTCAAATCGATACGATTTTGAAAAAATGGAGCATCCCTCAGGATACGGAGTTAATCGACATGACGGATGCCGAAGATCGTCAAACCGGATTTGCCGCTATTCAATATGGAGCCATTACGAGTGTTTCTGGAATCAACAATTTATTGAAAGCGTTAGGCGAAATCAACGACACGGTCAACTGTTTGGATCGATCCTCCGTGACCGTGAATCCTGGAACCGAAGTCATTCCGAAAGGAGAAGTGGCGGGAACCGGATATGTTACTGCATTGTTTGAAGAAGACGACGAAAGCGATGATGAAGGAGAATGGTTAGAATATGAATCCGGCGCCGTGCCGTCACTCGAACAGAGTGTCGTTACGGTGAATGCGAAAATCGTTCAAGATCCCGTTGCATCCGGAGGATTAGGACTAACGGGTGCGGGACGCATCATTTGTATAGTCGACTCCGGAACGCAAATCAATCCCACGCACGATGCCTTGCCCACTTCTAAAATTAAAGTAGGATACAACACCAACCCCGGCTCGGGAAATGAAAAATATTTTTATTTAGGAGATAACAAATACAAAAATAGCATTGGAATTATTCAAGACAAGAACCCCGATGCGCACGGAACCAAATTACATGGAATTATTGGAGGATTTACCAGTCCTCCCATCCCGGTTGCAGGATCCAATACGAAAACGGTTGGAATGGCCTACGGAGCTGATTTCATTATTGCGCGCGCCACCGACTTTCCTGAGATTGGTGCAGGGAAAAGTCTCAAGAGTATTATTTTGAAAGACATCAAGAACGGGTGCTCGGACAAGAATCCATGGAACAAAGACGCGGACGTCATTGTGTTGGGAATTTCAATTCCCAAAAAAGATGGAACTGCGTTCACAGAGTCATGGCAGGTTTATGGGAAGAAAAATCCCGCCAATAAAGATCAGAAAGGAAAAAAGGACGATAAAATTAATTCGTTCGACAAGCTCATGAAGAAGCGATTCAAACAAAAATCATCCAAATATAATGCGAGCACGAATCCCGTCATGACTCCGGTCATTGTTCCGGTTGGAAACAAAGTGGGCGGTAAAGCGGGAACCATTAACGGAGTAACCAATTCATTAGCATTCTCCGCGTTTGCTGTGGGAGTAGGTGCCGTCTCCGATGAGGATCTCGCGACCCTCTCGACGGGCGATTCATCTATTCCATGCACCGACACAACGCTCGGAACCAACGAAGTGTTGTGTAACAGTGCCTGTCACGTCGATGCAGCCGGGGGAAGTGCCATTACGGTAATGGCTCCGGGCGCGATGGTATTTACCACGACCGGCATTCCTTCGTTTGGAGCGTTTGATTTCAATCCATATGGGTTAGCCTTTGCAGGTACCTCTTCGGCCGCCGCCCATGTGGGAGGGGCTGTTGCCCTCATGAAGCAGGCCGATCCATTGCTCACCGCGGTTCAGATTAAATCCATGCTTCGAAGCACGGCCACCAAAACGGCGGCGTCCGGTAACACCTGGGCCACCGAGTTTGCGGTACCAGCATCGTGTTATGGAAATGGTAGCGGTATTCTGAACACGCATGCCGCTGTTTTAGCCGCGCAAGCCCCATAGCGGTTGTTTCCCCCCTCATTTGGCGGGGGGAAATTAATATATACGCCAATCGATTGGCTTCAGCTATGCGCGAGAAGATGTTGGATGGATTCAAGGTCACGTTATTGTTGGCCGCCACCCTCGTCTTGTTGGTTGTTTTCGTCTTTTCCGGAATGGAAGGACTTATTTCCCAGATGAACCGACAGCTGACGGACGCGTTGGTCTATTATCTCGTGAGCGTGGCGGCGCTAACGGGTATTTTGTGGGCCTACGCGCGATCCAAGCAATTGATTCGCGCCATGCCGATTGAAGAATAACCAGTCACCTCCACCGTAACGAGAACCGATTTAAACACGGCCCGAATGATTAAGCCATGCGCGTGCCCTCGTTTCATTCTCCGACTCGTTCCCGTCGCGGACAATCGAGCGTGGAACTCATTGTCATCATGGCCGCGGCCTTATTGATTCTGGGCGTGCTCGTGAGTTTAGTCTCGGATCAAGTTACTAAACTCCAAAACGAACACGCCATCAAGCTCGCCCAATCCTCCGTGCAGCGACTCGTGGAAAATGTGAACGAAGTGTATTTGCAAGGAGTCGGTGCCACGCGACAAGTGGTACTCACCTGGCCCGAGGGGGTGGATCCCAATCAGTCGTACATTTTGGATCATTCCATTGTAGTGAATGTGATTGGAACCACCATCGTGGGAACGACCAAACCCCTTGTTACGGGTTCGTTACCCGTGAGTGGGGGATTGCAATCCATTCGTTTACGTGCATTCGATGGATTTGTGGCGATTGGAACATTGTCCTTAGTTCCGAACCCCAGCACGGTATTTACGGCACTCAACCGCGATGACAATTCATCCATCCATGTCACGCTCACCAATGCGTCTGCTCAAAGTGCATCGTTAGTCATTTCGAGCGATTGGAATCATTCGCTCGTGGATTTGAATCTCTCGTCGACATCCGGAAACATTTCGGGTGGATCCACGTATGGAATGGATTTGAACTTTCACGCGCACGATACCGCTGTGGGAGCGTTTGCGGGAAAGATGATCGTGCAGGCCACCTTTCCTGGCCGTGTGGAAACGCTCATCATCCCGCTCACGGCGCAAGTATACACGGGCAACACGGGGGATTTGTCCATTTATCCCACGACCTTGAGCATCGATACATTTGGCGCGGACACGAATGTGGTATCGATGCAAGTGTGCAATACTGGTGTCAACACCCTCAAATCCATTTCATTTACCCATTCCACCGGCGCACCCGGGGATTGGGTGGTGGGTATTCCTACTCTCCCCACATTAGATCCCCTTTCGTGTGCCGACATTGATGTGAACGTGACCGTGCCCGAAGGAACGGCGCTTGGAACGTCAAGTGGGACTATTTTGATCAAAGATTATTCGGGAACCAACTCCTACATTGTTCCGCTTACCGTCAATGTGCGCGGAATGAATTCTGTGTTTTCGTGGGATTGGAGCACCGCTTCTATTTTGCAAGGACAGGTCTCTGGTTTTAGAATGACCAACACCGGAACAAAAGCCATTCAGATTAATTCCATGATTGTGCGAAACTGGTGGAAGTGTGACATGCAAAAAGGAAATTTGTCTACGATTGTTGCCAATAATTTGCAGCGATTCTCTGGAAGTCTACCGGATGGTAACACAGCCAACGTGACGGACTTTAACATTCCTATTTTGACGAGTTGGTTATCGAATGCGCTCACGTTTGCGCAGACCATCAACGATGACAATGAATCATTCATCGTGGATGTAAATTTCTCAGACGGTACCAATTACAGCACGAGCGCGTATGGTACAGGATGCAACGCCGAC
The DNA here is from genome assembly GCA_964356075.1 of uncultured archaeon. Taxonomy (GTDB): domain Archaea; phylum Iainarchaeota; class Iainarchaeia; order Iainarchaeales; family VGJJ01; genus VGJJ01. Next base: position 19,100 of record CAYHGC010000008.1, on the reverse strand, counting down.
ACCAATGCGCCCGCCAAAGTATCCAATCTTCAATCAGGTGGGGGACCCGAACCTAAGGATGTGACATTACATTACACCTATCCCGGAGACGATCAAAACACGGGAACGGCTGTCGGGGCGATCATCAAATATGCGTACAGCCAAATCACCGATGAGTCGAGTTGGAATTCCGCGTACACGGTTAGTTATACCCCGGATAAAGCCACTGGTGGAACCGCGGGAATGAGCGTCATTACGGGTTTAGACGTCGGGTACACGTTTCATTTTGCCATGAAATTTTACGATGAGAACAATAACTATGGTCCCTTGTCCAACAGTCCCAACGCCCGATCGTGGAATTCCTTCCAGTGGACGCAGAATGATTTTAATTTCACCAATTTTCCCGCGAGTTCTGCATTGCTGTCCAATGATGTCAATCAGTTCCGTTTGAGTAATCTTACCTCCGTCTTAAGCGGGGGACAATTGGTCTTCCGTATTTTTGATGATGGGAATGCCAGCAACACGTGGATCATGACCCTGGACATGAACGCGACTCACTTGGGAAGGATTCGAATATGGTACCCCATGACCAGTGAAGTGGGTATTCCAGCGGCAACCCCTGCTTTCGATGCCAACACCAACACGTCCATCGCATCCACTATCAATTTGTTGAACGCGTCATTGATTCCGAGCGCGTACCGGTATAATGGCACGGGCGTCAACATGAGCGGGACGAATCATTTTTACGTGGATGTCGCGAATCGAATCGGTGACTTTAACATCACGATTGATGCTGACTATACCGTCGCAGGCGGCGGCCAGGGCGGAGCCGGTGGACATGGTTAGCCCGCATCAGACGCCACACTATTAAAGGCAGGGCGAGTGGCTGAATCATGATGCAGTTTCAGCGGGCCCAGACGAGTGTGGAGCTCGTGATTGTATTGGCGATTTCCCTGGTTATTTTGTCCGTCCTCGTTAATTTTACCACCCAAACATTAGTGAACATTCAAAAACAGGAAGCCGTGAAAACGGCTCAGGATTCGATGCGATCGCTTGTGGAGGCCGTGAATCAAACGTTTGCCAAAGGAAGCGGATCCGTGGCGTTTGTCACCATCACCTGGCCGCCAGGACTCGATGCCGCTACTGCCACCCTTTCAGGAAACACCATCCGCATGCGAATATACGACACGGATGTCATTGGACAAACGATTCCCCTCGTGAGCGGAAATCTCCCCACGAATGAAGGAACGCAACGCGTGCGAATGGTCGCGAGTGATACGAATGTAACGTTAGGATCGCTGTTTTTGTCCACCGACCAATCGTCGGTGTATCTTCCCATGGCCCAAGACTCGAATGCCACCGCCCATGTGATCGTGAATAATCTTTCAAGCAGTCCCGTCGATGTTACATTTACAACGATCTGGACCCATAGCGGATTGGTGGACGTGAACACCACCCCGACCACTACTCCCGTGTATCCCGGCATTGGAAAAGATATTTCCATTCAGGCCTCCGCCGGCGCATCCGCAGCAGGAAACTATACCGGAGTCATTCGCGCGACCGCGACGTTTGGATCGCAAATAGAAACCATTGATATCCCCCTCAATATTGAGGTGTTTTCCACCTCCGGGAGTTTGCTGAATGTATACCCGTCTCCGCTTCCGATTACCGCCTCCTCGGGGGACACCAATTATTCCACCATCCAGGTGTGCAATGATGGAGAAACCGTGCTCAAAACCGTTTCATTCACTCCGTCTGTCGGAGACGCGGGGGGGTGGATCACTCCTCCCTCTACGCTTTCGCAGATTGGGGCGAATTCCTGCACCGATAAAAATGTGAGTGTCACCATTCCGGTGTCCACCGACATTGGGTTGTATAGTGGTACGCTCTTCATTTCGGACTACACCGGAGCCAACACTAAAATTCTCCCGCTCGTCGTTACCACCAAAGGAATGGCGTCTGATTTTTCATGGGACTGGACCACGGCTTCCACAAGTGCCACATCCATTTCGGGATTTGGATTTCGAAACACGGGAAATGCCAACACGACCATTGCGGGAATTACCATCGCCAAATGGTGGTCGTGTGACTCCAACCATTCCACCCTCACGGCGATTACAGCAAATGGGAATTCGGTATTTAGTGGGAATGTCAACGATGGAAATATCGCGGATGTGACGGATTTCAATGTGAATGCAGGCGCGTATTACACCACCAACACCCTAACGTTTTCCTCCGTCATTAATGATGAGAATGAACAGTTCCAAGGAACCGTCGCGTTCGTCGACGGAACCGAATACATTAGCACCGTGTATGGAAGCGGATGCACTTATGACACCAATTCCCCCGCTCCTCTAACGGATTTGGTCGCGTTGCACGGAAGCGAGCCGGGAAGCATTGATCTGCGTTTCACTTTTTCTGGAGACAATAATTTTAGTGGAACCGCCACGCAACTGGTGATGAAATATTCCACAAGCTCGGACATCAATACCGTGAGCGGATGGAACAATGCCACGACTCTCCCGTACAGCGGACCATTTGACGTGGGAGGAACCACCGGAAGCATGACGGTTTCCGACTTGAATGGGGGAGTGAGTTATTATTTCGCGGGATCATTCAAGGATGAACTGGACAACAATAGCGGGTATTCCAACGTCGCCAAAGGACGCGCGTGGAACACGTATCAAAACACGATGGATGATTTCAATATCACTAATTTTGCCCACTCGTTGAGTGCCGCCCCCCCTGCGGGTTCTCCGGGCGATGTGAATCTGTTTACGTTTACTAATATTACCACCAGCGGAACAGCTGCACAAGATAAAAACGTCGTGTTTGAGGTGGTAGACGACGCCAACACGTTGAATAGTTGGATTACGGCTGTGGATATTCGCAACGGAGTGTTTGTGCGCATTCGAATCTGGTATCCGGTCACCGTACAAAACGGTACCCCTCGAAATCCTCTGCCGGTGTACACGGCAACCCCCAACACGCCGGTGGCATCTGGACTCAACTTTTTGGATACGAATATTTTCAACACCACTTACCGTTACGACGGAAGCGCGGTCTCCATTCCTCGACCGAATGAATTCCGGGTCACGTTGAACATTCGCGTGAATGATTTTAACATTACGTTTGATCTGAATGAGACGTAAGAAAATGAAAGGAGCGATGGAGACGGATGCATCAAAAAAAAGAATCAGGACAGGCCACCATTGAGCTCTTGCTGATTCTGTCGGTCTTGTTTGTCCTGCTTGCGATGTCATTAGTAATTGCGGGAAATCAGCAGATTATTTCCAACCAAAAAGAAGAGAGTTTCTCCCTCCATCGGAACGCGCAAGAATTAGCCAACGGTCTCACGTTCACGCACAATGCCCCCATTGGAACCAAAACCCATATTTTTCTTCCACCCGGACCCGCTAGACAGACGTTTTATGTGAAAAATGGAGTGATCGAAGGATATTCCAATTCCACCGGAATCGTGGTGGCCGTTCCATCGAAGCAGTGGACGAGTCCGACTCTCTATGATGGCAATTTTGTCACGCTAACCAAAGATTGGAACAGTGTAGTCATTCAGGTGGGCTACCAATGAATCCCATCCAAATAGGCGGGAAAAAAGGGCAGCTGTATGCTAGCGATGCATTGCTTTCATTGGTCGTGTTCGCATTTGCACTCGCACTCATCGCGGGAATCAATTATCAATTGGTTGCCCAATCCGACTCAACGAATCAGACCGATGTTCAAGATGCGGCCGCGATTCGAACCATCACTACACTCCTTTCTTCTCCGGGCGAACCGGTGTATTGGGAAACGCTCACCGATCGCAACGCCGTGAAGAGTGTGGGATTAGCCAATCATCACGCGGGCATTTCCATCGAAAAATGGAATGCGTTTGTGGACTGGAACGCGGATGATTATACCTCGTTGAAACAGTGGATGGGATTAGGAACGAGTAATTTTTACCTGAGCATGGCCGACATCAATCGCACGGTTTTAGGATACGCCGGCATCCAACCCACGGATGTGAATAGTGTGAGCGTCGTCGTGTTTCCCAGCGTATATCAACAAAAGCCCGTGGTGGTGCAGATGCAGGTGTATCCCACATGAAAACCCGAGGATTTGTAATTGCCATTGACGCACTTCTCTCGCTGATTATTTTGTTCAGCATGATCGGCCTCGCATTCTCCGCATTCGATCATTCGGGGGGAGAATGGAATGAGCGATTCCGCCTTTCGTCGTTCGCGCATCATGCCGGGGTGACATTGGAATCCTCTTCTTATTTATCCCGCGCCGTGACGTTGGATTCAACCACTGGCGTTCAATCCTTTTTGGATTCATTTCCCCAAAACATGTGCGGTTCAGTGGCGGTGTATCCTTCCCCCGACACGAATACGGCCGATTTTATCGTGAGCAAGAATGGATGTTCTTCCATTACGGGAGAATCGGAAGTCGTTTCGCAAGGATTCATGGTCGCGTCCCCCCCGGATGTTAATTTGTATGTCGCACGCATCACCGTGTGGGTGAACCAAGGATGAATGCCCGCTCCCGAGGATTTGTGTTGAGCTTTGCTGTGCTCACCATTGCGATGTTTATTTTTATTTTCGCGCGACTCGAAGCGGATCATTTGTTTTTGTCGCGGTATTCTCAATCCCACGCCTGGAGTGCCCTTTCCCCCGCACGGATTGCAGCAGATGCAGGAATGGATTTGAATGCCCTGATTGATCAACGCTTCCGCATGGATCAAAACCAAACGGATGTCATTCTTTCCTTCGGAGGAACCCTTCCGGGGCCGGTTGGTAACCGAACCAATTGGTTGCGGTATCAAACCGCGCTGCATAATTGGGGACACGATGCCAACGTGGATCTTGTGCTGGACTTGAACCAAACATTCGCCGATGGAAACGTAGTAGGAAGAACCAACACCGGGTTTGTGTGGGAACAAAACCTGGATGCCAATCGCATTATTTTTTACACCACCAATTCGTTTTCGCAGCCGAATGAAATCGATATCAACATTACATCCGAGTCGGCCTATACGAGCAAAAACGCATGGGCATTACTCGGAAGCGGGGATGTGTTGGTGAAATGGCGATACACGGATCAAAACACGAACCACACCGACAGTAACACCGGATGGGTATCGTTTTCGAACGTGAACCGGTATGATTGGATTTATGGAAATGGCGCGTATCGGTTTACCCTCACCATCGCTCAAACGCCGGATGGAAACAGTCTGGTGTTGGACAACAACGCCCCCGCGAATCTGACGATTCGGTATTCCTCAAAGATTTTCTTGGACGCCAATTCGTTTTCCACGCGCGCGGGATATGATTTGCCACTGACTTCCCATCGGGGGGACACGAATTATTACCAAGGGACCCAGTGGATTTACCCGTGAGCAGGAACCAATATTAAGCCCAAAAAAAAGGGGATGGGATGCAGAAAGTATATACGCCCGATCGCGTGCACGTTCCCCGAGGTGAACTCCTGGGACAGTTTCTCGTGATTACGGGATTGAGTGCCCTGGTCGTGATGTGGGCCGTGAATACGGTGGAACCCATTCTCCAATCCCCTTTGGCGACACCCGCATTAGGAGTTCTTCTTGCGTTTGTCATCATTGGGTTCGTTCTGCAAGCCAAATCGTCTAAATAATCCGCGCGGTTTTTACCTGGGTAAAAAAAGGAATATTTAAAGTCCGCCCGGGATACGTTCCTCATTGAGTAGTGGAGGAAACCTGATGAATCAAAAAGGATTGGCACCAATAGCAGGATTATTCATTATTATAGCAGCGGCACTCGCGCTCGCATTCGTAGGGTTCCCCGGCCAGTCCCCTATCATCCCGGACCAGCAGCCGAGTGGAAATCTCGACGATCCGTTGGTACCCGATAAAATTGTTTACTTTTCGAGCGCCCAAGAAATAGTGGACGCCTTTAACCAAAACCAAAATGGCTCCATGACAGGAAACGGGGGAATGATTCCCCTTTCCGCGGATGCGCGCGACAGTTCTACCACCTCCGGAAAATCCGAAAGTGCGTCCTCTCCCGCTCCTTCTGGCGGATCTGATTATTCCACGACCAACAATCAAGTAGTGGGGGTAGACGAACCCGACATCGTGAAAACCGATGGAACCTACATTTATGCTTTCTACAAAAATAAAATCGTCATCACGCAAGCGGTTCCTGCAGCTGATGCGCATATCATTGCAACGATCAACCTCGATAATGTGACCCCGCACGAAATGTTTGTGAATGGGAATCATTTGCTCGTGTTTGGAAACCAATATTCGAATGGCGAAGGCGGAATCTACACCAAAATGGCCGTGATGCCCGGAGGGATTGCGCCGGACTATTACCCCTATTGGGGATACTCCTCGGCGATCGTTCATGAGTATGATATCTCCGACAAAGCCAATCCCAAACTCGAAAAAGAACTCCAATTCCGCGGAAACTATATTGCCGCGCGCATGATTGAGAACAAAGTTTATTTTGTCATGACCACGTATCCGGATTATCGCGTCTTGTCGGGAGACGACCGCGAGTATTCTGATAACGACGTTATTCCTCCCTATATTGAAGATGGAGTGGAGAAACCGCTGGCAAATGCCCGCGAAATTGGGTACATCCCTCCCATGTACGCGCAACAGTTTGTTACTCTGGTCTCGCTCGATTTAGATTCGCGCGAAATCAACAAACAGACCATTGTGGGAAGCGCGGAAACCGTGTATGCGTCCGAGAACGCTATTTATTTGTCCCACACGCAGTGGAATTATGGATATGGATGGCCCATGCCTATGATTGGAGTCGCAGTAGATGCGGTTGCACCCACCACTACAACCTCTAGTCCTGTTGCGGATTCTCAGCCGGATGTTGTCGATGGATCAGATGTAAAGCCCACTTCCATCGTTGCACCTGAACCCGCCATGATGGACAATCGCACCTATACCATTATTCACAAATTTGATTTGAATGATGGAGAAATCGACTATGTGGGAAAAGGGAAAGTCCTCGGTCATGTCCTCAACCAGTTTTCCATGGACGAATTTGATAATCATTTCCGCATTGCCACCACCACAGATGCACAGTGGGATAATTTTGGAAAGGAGCAGACCCTGCAGATGAACAATGTGTTCGTATTGGATGATGAAATGGAAACCGTAGGAATTTTAGAAGATCTTGCTCCTGGTGAACGGATTTATTCTGCACGCTTCATGGGCGAGCGAGCCTATTTGGTGACGTTCAAGCAGGTGGATCCATTGTTTGTGATCGATTTGTCGCAACCTACCAATCCACACGTGCTCGGAAAATTAAAAATCCCCGGATACTCCAATTATTTGCACCCCATTGACGACACCCATTTGATTGGGATCGGAAAAGACGCGGAAGTGGGACCGTATGACAATGCCTATTATTTAGGAATGAAACTCGCCATATTTGATGTGTCGGACGTGGAAAATCCTAAGCTGATGCACTCATTAGTCGTGGGCGATCGTGGCACGGATTCGCCCGCGTTGTACGATCATAAAGCATTCCTTTTCGATAAAGAAAAGGAACTGATGGTCTTGCCCATTCAGTTGAGTGAAATTTCTGAATCCGCTAAAAAAGAAGCTGTGAAAGGGGGATGGCCGGCGTATGGAGAGCCTGTATTCCAAGGAGCCTTTGCCTATCATGTCACCCTCGAAGACGGGTTTGATTTGATTGGAAAAATCACCCATATCGATGCTGAAGCTGATTTGAAATCCGGATATTATTACGATTACGCCTACCAGGTGCAGCGATCATTATACATTGGGGACGTGCTGTACACGGTTTCGAGTAAAATGATTAAGGCGAATGATTTGAGCAACAATCTGGAAGAAATCAAAACCATTCCGTTTGCGGTTATTCCCAAAACCTTTATGGTCCAGGATAAAGTGCAAGGCGTGTTCTGTGTCGAACAACCCTGTAGTTATCAAGAAGTCATCATCACCAAAGCCAAAATCAAAACCACTACGTTTTCAGGTGGAGAAAATGGATATACCAACATCTCCGAGTACGCTCCCTATTCCGCGTACGATGACATGATGGAGCTCCTCGATTGGGACGCATTCCAAGCACTCGATGACACGCTCGGTTGTCCGGGCTGTGCCGATGGTCCCATTGAAACCATCACCATCTCCGACGGTAAAGGAACCACGAAAACGGTGAAAATGGAAGCCGGCATGCAAATTGATGGATTAAATGGATTCCTCCAAACCCTACGCAATTACGTGGGCGGGGGATACTATTATCCCATGGAAGGAGACGTCATGCCCGTGGACATTGGTGGCGGAATTGGAGATACTCCTCCCAGCGATCCTGCGAGTGTGGATGAATAATTGTTAGAAGAATCTTTATAGGTCACGGGCCGTTGAGTATGCATGCTCTCGGTCTGTGTTCCGATCTATAATGAAGAAGAGAATGTGGAACGCATTGTTAAAAATATACAAGAAACAGACCTTTGGAAACGTTCTCGACAAAAAGAAATATTGTTAGGAATTAACGGCAGCACAGACCATAGTGCAGCTATTGCTCGCAGAATGGCAAGAGCAGACCCTCGTATTCGTGTTTTTATTATTCCAGAAAAAAGTAAGAATAAAGCATGGGAGAAAATGGTTCAAGAGAGTAACCCAATCTCCGAAAGATTATTCTTTGCAGATGCAGATGTCATCCTTGAATCCTCAACCTTTTCACGGATAAATGAGGCGATGGAGAAATCACCAACAATGGCAGTCATTGGTGCCCGAAGCGTTCCATTGCCAGAGAGTAATTGGCTCAGTATCCATCGACGAATGCTCGTTAAAGGATTACAAAACCTTGATTTTTCTGAACGCAAAGGCAGTCTGTGGGGGCAATGTTATGGAATACAACGCAAGGATGCATTAACCGTTCAATTGCCAACCGACAGTCGAATTGCTGAAGATATTTTCCTCGAACTTTTTTTTTATGAACGATCAATGGTCATCCCAGGAGCACGAGTACATATTCGAATGCCTAATTTCTTAGATCATGTTCGTCAGCGTACGCGCGGGCACATTTGGGTGCGTCTGATAAAAGAGCAGTATCCTACTCTCTATGAACGGTATCTCGAAATACGCCGAACACGAAAGAGATATGAGTTTAGAAAAATAATGAAAGGAGCCACTCCATTTGATCTTTTGGCAGTCGCTCTAAATCAGGGGGCCGAAAAATATGCAGGACTGCGTGCTGGACGCTTGATCAAGAAAGGAAAGGGGTCATGGCCCAAGATGACCAGTACCAAAACGCTTCCTGCGCCGTATCGAAAAGGCCCACCTCACAAGTGAGTAAACGCGGAGAGAGAGATTCGAACTCCCGTAGCCGTGAGGCTCTGGTTTTCAAGACCAGCGCGTTTGACCGCTCCGCCATCTCCGCTTACTATGAATTCGGGTCAATTCGGTTTTTAACGGTGGTTCTCGGCGAAGGAGAAGCGAACTATATTAAGGGTGTTTTTCCATTCAAACGCATGCCCGAGGTACGAGTCGATGAGGTAGCACCCGTGAAGGGATTCACCCCCACTCCTACCAAAGAGCCCATGAAGCCATGGGAAAACCCCGTGTATGCCTCCCCCGTCAAAGCGGGAGTAGGACCCACCTCCCCGATCGGGATCCAATTGTTGGTCGATGATGTCGTCCGATTGGTGGCCGCGCGGGGAGAAATGAGCTTAGATGAATTGGCTAAAACCTGCGGATGGAAAACCGTCCATTTGGAACAAGTGCTCAAACTGCTTGAAAACAGGGGCGTGATTAAACTCTCGTATCCCGCCTCCTTGATTCAAGGACCCAAAGTGAGTGTCGTTCGAAAGCTGGATGAAAGTATTCTCCCCACACCCCCCGGAGAAATGATTGAACAGTATTCATTCTCCGCCGATAATGTGAAAGCCGATGTGAAAGTCGTGGAATTAATTTCCGACCACCGGCCGTTTTACTCGTTGTACGTGCAAACATTTGGTCCCTATACACAAGAAATTTTAGAAGAGCTACGCGAACGCGTCGCGTCCACCATTTCGATTGAAACCATTGATTTAGCGGATGTGGAACAAGCGCAAGCATTGAAAGATCAATTCGCTCTGGCCGCGCGTGGAGAACTCGCGACGATTTTCAAAGGAATGGGAGAAGACGTGTTGAATTCGCTTGCGGGACACATGTTGCACAGTTTGTATGGTTTGGGTGAGCTTGAATTGATGATGGCCGATAATAATTTGGAAGAAATTGCCATCAATTCCGCCAAATCCCCCGTAACGGTATACCATCGAAAATATGGCTGGATGAAAACCAATTTGGTGATGCCAACGGAAGAACATATTCAAAATCTCGCCTCGCAAATTGCGCGAAAAAATGGGCGGGAAATCACCAATCTGAATCCTGTGTTGGATGCGCATTTATTATCGGGTGATCGTGTGAATGCGACGCTTTTTCCCGTATCATCGAATGGAAACACGATTACGATTCGTCGGTTTGCGCGTATTCCATGGACGATTATTGATTTCATTGGGAAAGAACACACGATGAATAGTGAAATGGCCGCGTGGTTGTGGTTGGCGATGCAGTATGAATTGTCCATCATCGTTGCCGGCTCAACCGCAAGTGGAAAAACGAGTGCACTCAATGCATTGGCCGCATTCATCCCCGCGCATCAGCGTATTATTACGATTGAAGATGTGCGCGAAATCAATCTTCCAGGATACATGAAATGGAACTGGGTTCCCCTCACAACCAGGAATCCCAATCCGGAAGGAGCCGGAGAAGTGACGATGTTGGATTTGCTGCTCTCCTCCTTACGTATGCGCCCCGACCGGTTGATCGTGGGAGAAATGCGTACGCGCGCGGAAGCGGAAACCCTGTTTGAAGCGGTGCACACAGGACATTCCGTGTATGCGACCCTCCACGCCGATTCCGCCCATCAGGTGCTTCGTCGTCTCACCGAGCCCCCTATTTCCGTGCCGGCGTTAGAGGTAGAATCCATTGATTTGATTCTCGTTCAATACCGCGACCGCAAAAACAACGTGCGCCGCACCTATGAGTTGTCGGAAGTCGAAGGGGGTACCTCCAATGAACAGTTGAGCGCGCAGGATATTTTTCGCTGGAATCCGCGCGGGGATGCGTTCGAAAAGCTCGTGGAGCCCGTGCGGTTGATTCAGAAGCTGAATTTGCACACCGGAATGACCGAGCGTGAAATACAGGAGGAAGTCACGGAACGCATGACAATACTGGAATGGATGGTCGCCCATGATTACGGATCCATTTCCCAAGTCGGACGCATCATGCGCGAGTTTTATGCCGACCCTTCTAAAGTAAAGAGTGCGGCGAAACAAAACCAGGATCCGCGTATCATTTTTGGCCCCGAAGAGGAGGAATAACCCCGTGCGCGTGCGGTTTTTGCTCCTATCCGTCGAACAGGCGAATCATCTCCCGTATCGGATCACCGGACCCGCGACGCACATTGTGAAGTTTTTTTCTAGTTTGCCGGTTTCGCTCGAACAGGCGCGATTGGATATCGAGCCCGAGAATTATGCGGCCGCATCGGTCATATCCGCGCTGATTTATGGAGTACTGTTCGGGATTTTTTTCACCGGATTAGGATTTTTTGCATCGGGGAGTTGGTTTGATGCCCTCCGCATGGGATTCGTGATTGGTCTGTCGGGATTTTTGGGCGCGTTTGCATTGCATTTATTTTATCCCCGTATCATGGCGCAACAAAACTCCGCCGGAATCGATCAAGGGTTAATGTTCGCCCTGCGCAGTCTTCAAATTCAAGTCAATTCAGGTGTAAGTTTGTACGATGCCATGACGAATGTGGCCAAAAGCAATTATGGAAATATCTCCCGTGAATTTGAAACCGTGGTACAGGAAATCAACACCGGAGTCAACGAACCCACGGCACTGGAACGATTGGCGTTGCGCACCGATTCTATTTTTTTGAAAAAAACAGTATGGCAGTTGGTCACGAACATTCGCGCCGGAAGCCCGGTGAGTTCGGCGTTGCAATCGATTGTAAGCACTCTCACCGAATACCAGTCGCGCGCCATCAAGAATTATGCCGCGGAATTGAACATGTGGATTCTCCTGTATTTGCTGGTGGCCGCGGCCCTCCCGACGATTGGAATCACATTCATGGTTATTCTTTCCTCCATTGGAGGAAGTGACATTTCCTCTGGAACCATCTACATGACCATTGGGGGAGCATTCTTAGTGCAGATAGTGTTGATCGGACTCATTGGTTCACGCGCCCCGCGGGGGTATACGTGATGATTGATTCGACCATGGTTTTTCGTATCGCGCGCGCCCTCCCGGTGAAATGGCAGGAATGGGCGAATGAAAACACGCGCATGGCCGGAAAAAAAACCAGCGGAGAGAAATGGCTGGCCTCTACGATTATTTGGGGAATCATCGGCGCCTTTGCGGGAGCGATTGGATTTTGGATTTCGCTTCCAGTGGTGAATGCGTGGTTGGTGACCATTGCTCCGAGCGTGCAACTCTCGGAAATACTATCGTTGGCGTTGGGATTAGTGATCGGATTTGGAGTGGTGGTGAGCTTTCGGTGGTTGCGCTTGTATTACACGATCGAAGAACGCCGGAGAAAAGTGGAAGATATTTTGCCGGATTTTTTGTTGCTGGTCGCCGGAAATATTCGCGCGGGGATGACTTCGTTTTCCGCATTCAAAAGTAGTACGCGTCCGGAATTTGGTCCGCTGTCCGAAGAAGTGAAATCCGTAACCACGCGCTCGTTGGGAACGACCTCATTCGGTTCTGCATTGACGGCCGTGAGTGAAAACATTCGCTCTAAAAGTTTAGGAGAGAGTGTCAAGTTTTTTTTACAAGCGGCGCGCAGCGGAGGAAAAGTGGCGCAGCTGTTGGAAAACACCTCCTCGGATTTGCGTCGCTCGCAGGATTTGAAAAAAGAATTGGAGAGCAGCACCCGCACGTACGTGGTGTTTGTCGCGTTCGTCATGGTGATCGCCACCCCCTTGTTGATGGCCGTGTCGGTATCGTTTGTGCAATTAATCACCCACATTCAAACCCAGGTCGCGATTTCGAGTCCAACCTCCAGCGGAGGAGCCGGTGGAGAGGCGTTGGGATTCCTGGGCGGTGCATTATCTATCACCCCCTCGTTTTTGGAAGGAATGGCGCTCATTTTACTCGCGGGAAACGCCATCTTGGCAGGCCTATTCATGGGAATGATTGGGTCGCATAAGCCCTTGTTGGGATTGCGATATACGCCCATCATGCTGGGGGTTTCCATTGTGGTGTTCATTCTATCGAAGGGCGTATTGAGCGCCCTCCTCTCGTCCCCTTAAACGAAGGATTAAATACTGAGATTCGTTCTAGACTCCGAGAGAGGGTATTTACCATGAACAATCGAGGACAGGGAACAACGGAGTATCTCATCATTTTGGCCATCGTCATTGTGATTGCATTAGTGGTAGTCGGAGTCCTCGGTGGATTTCCGAGTCTGGGATCTGGAATCTCGGCTGGACAAAGTAAGAGTTATTGGGGGGGAACCCAACCCCTGGCCTTTTCCGATTGGTCGATTGGTGGAACCACGGGAACATTTGTGGTGAAAAATTTGACCACGGGAACGATTACATTAACCGATTTGAATTGGAACGGATCATCTGTTACATTAACGGATGTCAACATCGGACCCGGATCAACGGTCACCGTCACGGACACCGATCTGACATGTGGAGTGGGTGGAGGACAGACCTTCAGCCGAACACTCGGATTCACCTACGACACGCCCAATATTAGCGGAATCAAATTCAACGGGGTACAGGCCATCGTTGGACAATGTCAATAGCTCCCCGATTTCGTACGGGGGCTCCGAGAAACGGGTATCGAATCATAATTCGATACCCCTCGTTTTTTTCTTTTGACTGGGAGTCTACTTTTCTTTTTTCTAAAAAGAAAAGGAGTTCAAACATAACGAACGTATTGGGTATCCGACTGAACGCTTTTATAGAAGGAGCGCGTTTCTAGCTTTACGTATTGGGAGTTAGGGAGGGGAGCCATACTGCAACTTGTTGCAGATCCCTGGTTCTCCCCCTTCATTATTATCTGATTTTTTGAAATCCGTTCTTTAGCGTCTTGAAAAAAAATAGGGGTACCGTTGAAAACGGTACTCGTATCTCGTGCCCCACGTGCGAAAGCGTGGGGTTATTTCCCAAATCGTCGTGCGCGGGAATCGTAATTTTCAATGGCGTGGCGAAGGTCTTCTTTGTTTAATTCCGGCCAGAGTTTGTCGAGGAAATACAGTTCAGAATAAATCGATTGATACGTGAGAAATCCCGACATGCGTTGGGTTTGTCCCGTGCGCACGATCAAATCAGGATCCTTGAAGTCCGAATACAAGTATTTTTTGAATGATTCTTCCGTGATGGAAGAAGGATCCATTTTCTTGTCCAACACATCTTGTGCAATCTTCTTGGTCGCGTCCACAATTTCCGAGCGACCATTGTAGCCGATCGCGACGTTGATGACGCGCTTCGTGTAATCCATGGAGAGGTTTTCAATCTTCTCCATTTTCGTGCGAAGGTTTTGAGGAAATTTTTCCAGTCGTCCGATGAATTTGATCGCAAATTCGTGGGATTTGTACATTTCATTCACCATGATCTTGTCTGCTTCTTTTTCAAAGATTGAAAATAAAATATTCATTTCCATCGCCGAGCGGGTGATGTTTTCGAGTGAAAGGGTGTAGAAAGAAGCCACTTTGATGGACGGATAATCCGACAGCCATCCCATGATGTCCCACGATCGTTGCGTGCCCATTTGGTAGGCTTGCGCCAGCGACATGTTTTGGGCCTGAGCAAAACGTCGGTTTCCGTCTGGAATGAAGGCGATCGATGAAAGGGTCATGGCGGTTTCACGGGATAGGGTAGGTATGCAACAAAGGATGGGCAATATTTAAAGGTCTCTCGTTTACGGGATTAAAAAGGAAAAACGTGTGAAAAAAAACAGGTTCGTAGAATGAGTGAAAAAGACGAGGATTCAGTAACCCCTGAGACGAGGGAAAAGCTCTTGGCGGAGCTGAAGAAAAAACTGAAAGAGATTGAGGAATTGAAAGCCTCTCTTCAGCCCCAAAAAGGGGAATCGAGCCGTGAAAAACTTCCGTTGTATGAGTCCGCATTCGATCCGGGAAAAGTAAGAGAAGCCGTCGAGGAAATCAGCGTCCCTCCGCTGGAATTGTTAGATGATAAGCCTCTTTCAAAAAAGCAAAAAAAAGAACAGGAACGCCCATCCGCATGAAAAAAAAGAGTATATCCCAAAAAAAAACGAAAACGGGGAGGAATTCAAAAAAGGAAATCAAATTATCCCCTGTTCGTCATGCGCGGACGTTTAGTCACCGCTTTAAGGGATTGATGGGCGTGGAGAAAAAAGAATTGAATTATGCGCTCGTCTTTCATCTTGCAGAAAGCGGAACCATGAATGCGAGCATTCACATGCTGTTCATGAAAACCCCCATCGATGTGATGTGGTTGGACGAGAATCAAAAAGTCGTGGATCGGGTTGTACACCTTCAACCCTGGACGCTGAACTACACCCCTAAACGCCCCGCGAAATACATTGTGGAAATGCCCGTTGGGTGGATTCGTTCGTTTTCCATTCGAAAAGGTGTACACATCGAATGGTAAATGGAGACAATGGTGTCCTAATAAACAAGGATTTCGTATCCTGCTTGTGCGTGCATTGGTGTTAGCATTCAAGAACATGGAAGACTTGCCCCCTCAGCCGGAACGATTTGAGCAAATCATCGCCTATGGAGTGATGCGAAAGATTCCCAAAATCACGCCGCTTTTAATTAATCTCACGATTCGTCCGTTTCAATTTGGTTATGGGAATCATCCCGCGAATGAGCGGTTTGACTATTGTTATATTCGTCACCCCGATCCATTTGGGGAGCCCGTTCCCTGGATGTCCGCGATCGCGGGCATTGGAGAAAGTGTAAAAGGACCATTAGAGGCTGTTTTTCATCATCCGTATGAGGTTACCGCGTTTCATTATTTGTTAAAAAAAATCATTGGAAAAAAAAATGTAAAATGGGAATACGGACGTCATATTGTAGATACGGAGGCCCCTTCTCCACCGTATCAATGGGATGAGTATTTGTCCCGATGGATGCTAACCCCACGTCCGGAGAAAATAAAGAGCGATCCGAATCAGTATGTGCCTGCGTTCTATGCCGAATTGGGACCGATTTTATTGAGCCGTCAACGCTGGCCGGCCGCGCTTGCTTTACTGAAAGAATAAAATCTACATAAACTCTTTTTCCGTGAGCATATAACGTCTTTTGAAAATCAACCCAGTGAATGAAAACCGAATCCATTCTTTCACCCCTCGGATGGGGACTTCTCCCCCCGCGGCAAAACCACTACCCCATTCACCCCGCGCTACCCATTCTTTCCCTCGCCGAAGAGGCGCTCGCACACGAAGTTTTGGAAACGTTTTACACGCAGACGAGCCCCCATCAAACCATCGAAGGACTTCGCGCATTGCTACGCGAATATTGCCAGTTGCATCATTTTCGACTCGAGAACGAACAGGAATCCTATTTGAGTGAAATCTGTAAGATGCATGCATTCGAAGCGGGACCGCTCACTCCGTTGCTACATGACAAGGGGATTGAGGAGATCGTCCTCACGGGAATTTCCCCCGCGCATCCCGTACGGGTGTACCAAACCCCAACCGGATGGAAGGAAACCCCCTTGTATTTTACCGACCCGGCCGCGCTTATCTCGTTATTCAACCGCCTCACTCTCGACACGGGAAAACGACTCAGCGCCAACACCCCCGTGCTCAACGCCATCCTCCCCACCGGCGCTCGAATCCATGCGGCCATTTCCCCTATTTGCTCGACCGACATTGAAGCGAGCATTCGACTGTTCACCCACCGACCGACGCACCCAACGGAATTACTCCGACTGAACACCCTCACGCCCGAATCATTCGCGTACATTACCCTCGCCCTCCAACTCGATTGTAATTTGTTAATCGTCGGAAACACCGGCAGTGGAAAAACCACCACCCTCAATGCACTCGCGGGAGTTTTTGCTCAAAACGAACGGTTGATCCTAATCGAAGAAACGCCGGAACTGCAAATCCCCCACCCGCATCACGTCCGACTGATACCCAATCCCGATGCATCCATGGACATGTCGCGGTTGATCCGGGAAACATTGCGCATGCGCCCGGATCGCGTGATTGTAGGAGAAATTCGGTTTCCGGAAGAAGCCAAAGCGTTTATGGAATCCATCCTCGCAGGACAAGGGAAAGGAACCCTGGCAACATTTCATGGACACTCATCTGCGGAAGCGGTGGCTCGTCTGCGTGCATTTGGAATATTGGAGCAGGACATTGCGTGGATCTCCATTATTCTCGTTCAGAGGAGATGGACCGAATACGACACGCATGGAAAACCCCGCGACGTTCGAGGCGTGTGTGAAATTGCCGAATTATTTTTCGATCCGACGCGGGGATTAATCATCCATCCCCTTTTCGCACAGAACCCTCAAACGGGAACACTCGAATTCCAAAACGAATCCCAATTAGTCAAAGAACGATTTGTCCGTTCATTTCCGGGAAGAGAATGGAAAATAGAATGGGAGAAACGAATCGCGGCGTGCAGCCTTGTAGAAAAAGAGGAGAATCCATCGAATGAAACACCCGTCATGGAACGTATTGGAAAACTGGAGAAAAAAACGCGCCGGTGAACGAATGGAATCGGAATGCGAACCCTTTCTGTCGTTTTTGAGTGTGGAATTGGCGATGCAATCGCATTTCGACCGCGGATTTCACGCCGCGCTTACGCATGCAACCGGAACGTGGCGCGAGGAGTTGGAACATGTTTGGCGTGCATACGTCGAGAAAGGACAATCACTCGAAAAGGGACTCGCACTCATCGGAACGAAATGGGGGAGGCGGGGCATTAGTCGTGTCACGGGAATGCTCATTCATCTTTCGACCGCGGGCGTCAGCGAAGCAGGAATTGCAGGCATTCAACAATTGTCCAAAGACATGCGTCATCAACATGGGATCGCACTCAAGGAATATGGAAATAAGCTCGCGGTTTTTTCATTGATGTTCATCGCGGTATCCGCGCTTATCCCTGCGTTTTTATTGGGATTTTTAACCGTCGGAAGTCGATTTCTGGAATTAGATGTGGATGCGACGCAGATTTACATCCTTGCGTGTGTTATTTTTCCTGCGCTGGACATTCTCGTGTTGAGTTGGGGATGGATCCAAACGCCCGCATGGATGCACGCATACGTACAACCGGAAAAAAAATCAAACCCCGTTTCAATTCAATCCATTTTCAACCAATGGAAAAAAACGAAAGAACGAATCGCGTTTATTTGCATCAAAAATGGAATCAAAAATGGATTTTCACAACTCGTTTTCTCTTCCACAATCGAAGGAGCGGCATTGTTTCTCATCGAGTGGAGTGCCTATTTGTATCTTCAATCCACGTCTCCCATTTGGATTATTTTTTTAGCGAGCGCAGGAATAGGTCCGTTGATTTTCAATCTCGTGTGGCAACACCATGTTTTTATGCAGCGTACGAAAATGATGGAGCGGCAAATCCCCGACGCATTGCTTGGAATCGCCGCGACTCCGTCAACAAAAGGGTTTGTTGCGACACTAGAAGGGGTGATTCCTTCGCTCGAAAGCCCATTGAAGAGTGAATGGAAAAAAATGGTGCAGCGAATGAAAAAAGGAATGCCCATCGAGCGTGCGCTGAATGCGTGGGGAGAAGGAAGAGATTCGTTGGTTTTTCAGCGCGTGAGACAGTTGTTGAATCATGCGTATCGCAGTGGCCACCCGCTCACTCAACCGTGTGTGCAGCTCGCCTATGAATTGTTTGAATCGCATTCATTGGTGGACGAGCGGAATGCCACATTGTTAATTGAAAAGTACACCATTCTGGCCGCGGGAGGAGTGTTGGTTCCTTTTTTGTTAGGTATTCTGACAGGAGTCGTGGGAAATCTCCCGTTTTCATCGTTCACAGAAACCGACCCCGGGATTTTTTCCGCGGTGCAGGGAGCCGTTCCTCTTTACTTGTTCATTTATTCCATTCTCGCCGCATTGTTTGTGGGTT
>CAYHGC010000007.1:0-22902 GCA_964356075.1 uncultured archaeon | reverse complement strand
AAGACGGCATACGATTTCGTTTCACGTGACTGGAGTTCAGACGTGTGCTCTTCCGTTCTCCCCTTTCGATGGGCGGCGCCGAGGGACTAAAGCGGGATTTGACAATCCCGCAAATAGGCCTGTATTCAAAAACCAATCCCAGGAAAGATGATGATAGTATGAAACGAACCGGACCCACGAATATTCGCAGCCGCGCACTCGTTGTTCACTTGGAAAAGCACGCTAAAAAAACCAAAGAAGGCGCGTATGCTGTTTTGTCCGAAATGATGAACGTTCCTTCCCGCATTCGAGCGGAAGTGAACTTGTATCACTTAGACGTACTTGCCACCACGCACAAAGACAAAATTTTAGTGGTTCCCGGATCCATTTTAGCCAAAGGAGAAATCACCCATGCGGTGGAAGTCGCCGCATTACGTTATTCTGGAACCGCGAAGAAGAAAATTCTCGCCGCAAAAGGGAAAGTGTGGATGTTAGAAGAGCTCGTGGATCAAAAAGTGCCCGCGAAGAAACTGGTGTTGGTGAAGTAAACATGTCTGAAACGAAAACCCACCAAATGCCCATGAAAGGGAAATCCGCTCACACGAAACCCGTGAAAGAAAAAGATGTGGTGCATCAGGATTACATCGACGCCTCCAATTTGGTCGTTGGACGAATGGCTTCCGTGGTGGCGGAGAACTTGCTGCGCGGACACTATGTGACGATTATCAACGCCGAAAAGGCCGTGTTCACCGGAAACCCGGTTATTTTGGTCAAACTCTGGCAAACACGCTTAGATTTGCGCCCGCGCGGAAACCCGGAGAACGCTCCTCGATTCCACAAGATGCCGGATCGTATCGTAAAGAGTATTATTGCAGGCATGATGCCCGCCCGCAACATGCGCGGACGCGAAGCGTTGAAACATTTGAAAGTGTTCATCGGAAAGCCCACCGGAATGGAAAAACAAACATTCCATCCTGTCAAGGAAGCTCAACACGACAAAATCAAAGGTACGTTTACGGTGCGCGAATTATCGGAGAGTTTAGGATATAGTTTACTGAAGTGATACTCTTATGGCGAAACGAAAAACCCAAACATTGTTCAAGGCGAAAAAGAAAGAATCCATTGCCACCGCCACCATTAAGGCTGGAAAAGGAGTCGTTCGAATCAACTCGCGCAATTTATCCTTGATGACCCCTGAAATGGTCCAAATGTACGTCCGCGAACCCCTCATGATGGCCGGACCGGTTGCGGAAACGGTGAATATTACGATTAACGTCCACGGCGGGGGCAGTATGTCTCAAGCCGTGGCCTCGCGTGCGTGTATCGCCAAAGCATTGGTTGGATTTACGCGCGATGAGAAATTGAAGAAACAGATGCTCGCCTACGATCGAATGCTGCTCGTGGACGATCCTCGTCGAACGGAACCGAAGAAGCCTTTGGGACCGAAAGCACGAAAGAAGAAGCAGCACTCGAAGCGATAACATGGAGAACAAGGAGCGAACCCACCTATGATCATCCCAGTCCGATGCTTTTCCTGCGGAAAACCCATTGCGGGTTTATTTGAGGACATGAAAGTGCGCCTCAAAAAAGGAGAAAAACAGGACGAAATATTCGATGAAATGGGCGTAACGCGCTACTGCTGCCGACGCATGTTGTTAGCTCACGTCGAATTAATCGACGAGGTCATGCGCTACAACACTTAAAGAGTACCCTATGGAACTGTGATTGAAATGACTGAAAACAAAGAAGAAACCGTCCAACAGACCCCCACGCCGATCAATCCTGCGATCGAAAAATATCTCACAACGGGTGCGCACATCGGTACGCGCTTCAAGAGTGGAGACATGGGACGTTATATTTACAAGCAACGCCGCGATGGATTGAAAGTATTAGACGTTCAAGTCATCGATCAACGCGTGAAACAAGTCGGACAATTCCTAGCCAAATACGACCCCAAGAAAATGGTCGTGGTCTCTCGAAAACTGTACGGAAAAACCCCTGCGGAAGAATTCGCGACCGCCATTGGATGCCACGCGATTACGGGACGATTCGTTCCAGGAACATTTACCAATGCAGAAGGAAAAGAATTCATCCAACCGAGTCTTGTTATTGTCACCGAACCCGAATCTGATGCGCAGGCCATTGCCGAAGCATCGAGCGTTCGAGCGATTGTGGTGGGTTTAGCATCCACGAACAATGTTCTCAAGAACATCGACGTCGTGATTCCGGTTAACAACAAAGGACGAAAATCCTTGGCCTTAATTTTCTGGCTTCTCGCCAAAGAAGTGTTAAAAACGCGCGGAGATATTGCCGGCGACGAACAATTTACTAAAACCGTTGAAGATTTCGAATACCCGTTGAAAGACGGGGAAGTCGAAGACAACGGTCAGCGCAAACGCGGCCGACGAGACCGAAAACCGTTCGTGAACCGCTACGAAGAAGCCGCCGGATTAGCCGGTGGCGACCGAAACTAAATTCGTTTTTCGGTCTTCCTTTCTTTTTTCTCACTTCTACTCGTGAGACTTTAAGTATCTCAAAACCCTAGTGCCATTTGGGTTGGGATATGGACGATTTCTCCGAGTCACCGAAAGAAGAGTGCGGTTTGGCCGCCATTTATCTCAAGAAAGACCTTTCACACTACCCCAAAGGCGGCGCGCTCTATTTTCTCCAGAAAATGCTCCTTCAATTACAGCATCGCGGACAGTTATCGGCGGGAATTACAATTTACAACCCAACGAAGCCGGATTTGTTGAAAACCCACAAAGGGAACGGACTCGTTAATGAAGTTTTTTCGTTCTCCGACACCGAAAAAGGATTGAAACTATTTGATGAGTTTAATGGGAAAATAGGAATAGGGCATACACGCTATGCCACGAGTGGAAGCGATTTGTGTGCGGATGCACAACCCTTTGAACGGATTCATTCGCGTCTATGGAAATGGTTTTCGTTTGCATTCAATGGAAATGTGGCCAATGCATCCCAAATCCGTACCGAACTACAATCCAAGAATTATCATTTTCGTGGCGTAACCGATACGGAAGCATTGATGCATTTGATTGCATACCAATTAGGAAGCGATTATCCACAATCGCTTGAAACCGCGTTTGCGGAAATGGCCACGCAACTGGATGGAGCGTATAACATTTTGTTTCTCAATGCCCTGGGCGAATTATGCATCGTGCGCGATCCGCATGGATTCAAACCATTGTGTTACATTGACACGGATGATTTTTTTATTGCTGCCAGCGAGAGTGTTGCCCTACAACCATTCTTGAAACCAGGAATGAATATTGTGGATCTTAAGCCCGGTGAAATGATTCGTATTCTAGGCAACAAACTCATTCGTTCGCGGTTTACTCCGGCGACGCAGAAAATTTCCCATTGTATGTTTGAATGGGTCTATTTTGCGAGCGCCGGAAGTACGATGCAAGGAAGCAGTGTGTATGAAACGCGCTGGAGGCTAGGTGAAGAGTTAGCGGCAGCGGAGAAAATGAAAACCAATCCGAATGATTTTGTGGTGGTGAATGTTCCGGACACCAGCAAGCCGGCCGCGGATGCATATGCCTACACGCTCAAGATTCCGGCCAAAGAAGGACTGTTGCGCAATCGGTATGTAGGACGCACGTTCATTCAAGGAGGAAAGTGGCAGGATCGTGTAAAGGAAAAATTCACCATTAATGCGCATGCTATGGAAGGAAAGAATGTGATATTAGTCGAGGATTCTATCGTGCGCGGATCCACGCTGAGAGAACTGGTGCTCAAACTGAAAGAGGAAGGAAACGCACGCGAAGTGCATGCACGGATTTCCTGCCCTCCTATTCTCAATCCCTGCTTTTATGGAATTGACATGACCACATTTGGGGAATTGGTCGCGGTAAAAGAAGGAGAGCAAACTCCCGATCGTGAAACGGTTTCCTTGACCGATGAACAGATGCAATCGATTGGAAAAAAACTGGGGTGTGATTCGTTACAGTTTCAAACCCTCGAAGGACTCGTGCGCGCGATGCGGTTGCCTGAAACCACGCTCTGCACGGCGTGTATTACGGGAAAATACCCCACTCCCTGGGGAAAAGAACTCGTGAAGCAAGCCTGGGAACGCTATCAGCAAAACCAATCCGGGCGCATCTACGACGCGTGAAACGGGCCTATTCCTTAAATAGTCAGTTGACCCGCTTTCTCTCATGGTCGTGTCAACCCCTCTGCTTGAAAACATTCAACTGGCCATTACGATTTTTCTCTTCATTTGGATCTACAATTGGGCGAAAGGCAACATGGGGAGCGCCAAACTCGCACTCATCACGGCGATCGTGATCATGTTTCTGACATTTTATTCGTTCCCTGAATTGGTGTGGTTGCTCGTGGCACTATGGGCGTTTGCCACATTTGGAAAGGACGTGTTTTCACGCGTCGGGTTGTTTGAGAAATAAACGGAGGAACATGCGCATGGATTCCTTCACCTACGCTATTGCTATTTTCATTCTCGCGTTTGCCATGCAGGCCCAAATACTGTGGTTGGGGCTCGCGCTTCTTATTTTTTTACTGGTGAGTTTACGTTCTCTTTCCGGAATTGTTCTCACCCTCATTACAGGGGTTGTTTTTTTTATTTTTGGAAGCGACCTGCAGGGAGAAATTATCTTCATTGCGATTGGACTCGTGATCTTCGCCTACTTTGTGGGGGTTAAGCCTGCGGAGGATCAGGCCGGAGGAATGAGTGCGGACATGATGGCGGCCTTGCAAGGAATGGGAGGCGACCCCTATGGTGGAATGGGGGGAATGCGGTGAGAGCGAGCACCATCATTCTGATTCTCATCGCTCTCGCGGTGTTATGGGGGACCCACCAGACGTTTTGGGTGATTGTGGGGGGCATTCTTTTTCTCGCCTACTTGTTGAACATTGGCGTTCGCTCCGCGGGGAAAGGGGTCCATCGGGTGGGAAAGAAAACCCGTGCCGCGTATGCGAGTGAAATTAAGGAAATGGAAAACGTCACGGGAAAATATCCCTCTAAGTTTTTCGATTCGGTCGGGAAAGACATTGCAACGAAAGTAAACGAACATCAAGCACCCGCATGGGCGAAGAATACGGAACAAGCAAACAACGCACGCTGGACGATTGTGAAACCCTTCGACAAAGCCGTGGAAAGCGTCAATAAGTTTCTGGATGGATTGGGAAAATTGTTTTCGAAATGACCCAATTGTCCATATGATCGTTCGGCGAACGATAGGATTTTTACACATTCCCAGGCGGTCTATTTTTTGTTTTTCATCTCAAATAAAAGCTGTTGATTCGTTTCGAGAATTTTTTGCAGCAACGTTTGTAATGCACCCGCCAATGCTTTGGTGTCCGATACGTCTTTGGAAAGTGAATCCACGCGTGCGTTTAATCCCGAGACGCGGTTAGATAATGTGTCCAAACTCGCGGAGTCGATTTTATCGTGCAGTTCTATTACTGCTTGATGCGTGTCGTGCAATTGCTGACCGTGCTGTTCCAACGCGATATGCGTAATGTTGTCCTTCAATGACGCTTCTTCGTTGGCGAGCGTTTCCCGTTCGTCCAATCGTTGAACGACTTTTTCACTCGTACGCGTGGCCATCATTTCGTGATCTAAATCGGACATGGATCCCATTTCATCGTCGTCGGAAGACAAGGGAGGTTTAGGCAAGTTGGGCGCATATGCATTCGGGGGAGGAGACGGTTTTGCTTTTCCGGTGAGGTATCCCTGCACCTGCGCGGGAGTCAATCCCAAATCCGATAGCGTGGAGGCAATGACATTCTCCGAAAGTCCGGCGTCGCGCATCTTTTGGATCGTGTTGGAGACGATTTCTTCGTTGACCATGGGGACCTGCTGAATTAGACTATACGACTAAGGGGTGCTATAAAAATACCCAACCTTTGAGGAGGAGATTGTGTCCCCCCTTCGTTTTTTGGGACACGATTTATAATGAACGAATCGTTCAGCGTGGTATGTCACTCTTCAAGATTGCACAGGGACCGTGGAAGCTTCTCATCAAAGGGTCGGTGCAGGATTCCGAGCTTGAAGTGTATGTGAATCCCGAAAAAATGATCTTTGTTCAAATCCTCCAGCAGGAAAATGGACAGATAACCGGAGCCGTGTGTGAGTTTTACAAAACGTATGTGGCGGAAGGAAACGTCGAGGGGTTTATCCAAACCCTCCCGCGAGACTTGCTTGTTCTTACCCGTCACGCGAAGGATCAAACGCATTCGTATTTGTTGCTCGGATCCTCTCCCGTATCCGTGGTGTGGGATGAAAATGTTTTTTTGGAACAGTCGGACATTTTGCTCAAAAAATTAGAAGTGGGGGCGTCGTTGATTAAGGATGTGGGCCGCGCCTACGATGTGGTGTTGAAAACCCTCAATGAATCGCCGCCGGAAGTGTCGAATGCGTTTTTCACGATTCCATTACTCTATCCCGTGCTCGCCACCAATGCCAACCCCACGGCTGGAACGGAAGGAAAACCACCCGAGTCGGCCGCCGCACACATGGGGGCGTTGCCCGGAGAATTCGTGCTAGGGATTACAACCGGCGGACTCATGGTGAAAGAACCCGTGGTATTTTTCAAAAAAACAGGCGTATTCAACGCACGCATTGAGCATCGCAAGCATGTAATCCAGGTCATTGTGGAAGGAATGCTATTTTCCAACGTCCCCGTGGTTATTTTGGATTGGGAAAATGAATTTACCTCGATGCGCAATCCCAATCCAAACGGGAACAATCTGCGCGATCAGAAGATTGAAGGGGATCCGATGGGATTTCCCATGAAAGAATTCGTTCCTCCGGAAAATTTGAAAATGGAACTATCGATGGTTTTTCCCGAGGGGTTGGTGGAAATCCTCGGAATCGGAAATAATGAACTGGGGAAAAACCTCGTGCGGTTTTTGCACGAACACAAAGTGAGTACGATCGATGAGGCGATTGGAATATTGCGCCAACTTCCTCCTTCGGAAACGTCCACACCGTTTCAAATTGCTTCCCTTTCTCGCTTATTTCGTCTGCTGGACCAGACGTATCCTTCGATGTTCAATGGAATTAATCCCACGGAAGAAATATCCAAGTCCTGGTTTCAATCGTTAGGACGCGTGGGAGTTATTCGAATGAAGGGACTTTCTCCCGAATGGAAGCGATTGCTTTCGGCGACTATTCTGCGCGGAATCTACGAACTCTACGAACGTAAAGGCGTATCGGGGCGCATTAAGAGTATGCTCGTTATTCCGGAAGCGGAGCAATTATTCGATTCAGCCAGACAACCGTTGCTATCACGCGAACTCGAACGGATGTTGGGGCAGAGTTCGACGCAGGATGTTGGATTCTTGGTCTCTTCCGCGCATGAAATTGATTTGCCCAAAGGAATGTTGGGATTGTTGGAGGCGCGCTTGAATTTAATCGGAGGAAGCGAGGCCGGAGTGACATTGGCGGGACGAAAGAATTATCGCGTGACTATTCGCGACACGTATTCGCAACCGGTGGTGAAGGATTTCTTCGCGCTTAAGTAATGACACCAAGTTTTTTCAAGTCTTTTTTGAACTTCCCGATTGACGTATATTGAATTCCATTGATTCCTAACTCCTTTGCGGCATCCACATTTTTTTGTTTATCATCAATAAACACACATTCTTGAACAGTTGACTTCGTTTTCGCTAAAACATGTTTGAAAAATCGTTTATCGGGCTTCGTGTAGTTGACCTGAAATGAAAAAAATGTTTGGTCGAATGGAGCCAACATAGTGGGGTGATGCATACGAATGTTTTTGACTGTCATGGGGTCGTTATCGGAGAGCATGATAAGACGGTATTTTTTTTTGAAACGTTGGATAAGTGAAATCATCGGAGGATATGGACGAATGGCATGATAGAATGCATTTGACATTTGAGTGGGAGTGTAATTCCACCCAAACGTCGTGTTGATGGTGCGGACAAACTGGGAAAAAGATAATGCTCCTCGTGCCATTTTCATCAATACCCGGTCAAAATCGGCGTACACCTCAGAAATAGTAATTTTTCTTCGTGATGCTAGTACTTCCAGAATGCACTGGGTAAACTTTCCTGTGGTGAAAACGCCACCCCAATCGAAAATAAGTGTCGTGATTTTCTTCACGGGATCACTTCTTGTCTTTTTCATTGATCATTTGTTTGGCTTGATCTATGGTGACGAAGTTCAAGGGATTAATGGTATCCACCACATACTTGATTTCGCGCAGCTCGTCTTCTTTGGCGGAGCGCTTGGAAACGTCTTCGAGTTTGGCTTCGATTTCGACCAATCGCTGAGAGATGGCAGATACCTGTCCGGACAAATCACTAATGGCCGCGCGGACCTGGTCATTGATTCCTGCGGCTTCCGTATTTCCCATCTGTTGTTGAATGTCCCGGACGCGCTTGTTGATCACAATCAAATTTCGACCTAAAATCTTCTCGTTTCGTATGAGATACTTGATTTTTTGGGTAATGACAAGAACGGAGGCATTCACGGCGCGGAGGTCGCGGTTCATGGCCATGAGGTAGTCTCCCTTCGGGATCTGAGCAGGACCCTGCTGAGGGGATTCTTGGGAGGGTGCGGGCATGGGTTAAAAGACGAAAGGGGGGTTAAAAAGGATCTATGGCCGTGGTAAACGCATCCAATAAAGGGGTCCTGATCGACGTTCAAACGCATGAAAACAGCGGTTTGAGCATTGTGGACGTGTTCATCCGTCCCGAAGGGGAAAACAACCCGATTGTCCGTCTCACGGACGGGGGATTCCCTCCCTATTTTTACGTTTCCCTGGTTCCTTCCGCCGACCCCAAGCGGATCGAAAAGGAGCTCTCGGCCGAAACCTTCCCAGGGGGAATCAAACCCGCTTTCGTAAAACGTGTCCCGCGCGAGGGGAAGGATTACCTCCAAATTGGATTTGCGACGATTGGACAACTGGTCAACACCCGCGAGACCATTTTTCAGTATCCGTTTGTGGAAAACATTCACGAATCGAATATTCCGTACACGAAGCGGTACTTGTTGGACAAACAATTGATTCCCTACACGATTGTGGAATACACCCTCAAAAAAGATGGAAGCATTGCGACCATTACCCAAACGAGGGAGAGCAATGAAAAAGTAATGTGGCGCACGGGCGCATTCGACATCGAAACATATGGAACGAGAAAAATTCCCGAACCCGAACACGATTTGATTATCAGCCTCGCGGCGGAAACGCCGGCAGGGAAAAAAGTATTTTTGCAAGCACCGTATTCGAACGAATACACGCACGCATTTGCGAATGAAAAAGAAATGCTCGCGGCGTTTTTCACCTTTATTCAATTATCCGATCTTGATATTCTCTACACGTACAACGGGGACCATTTTGATTTTCCGTTCATTGATGTGCGGGGGAAAAAATACAACGTGAACGGGGACTTTGGATTTGGCTCGGTACAATTCGTGGGGAAAAACACGGATAAGCAAGCCCGCATTCATGGAATACAGCACGTGGATGTGTATCAGCTGGTTCGATTGCTTTCTCGCTTTCAATTCCTCAAACTCACGCGGATGGATTTAGAATCCGTGATGCGAGCGGTGTTTAACGAAGGAGAAAAAACCCTCACACATAAAGAAATTTGGCAAACGTGGAAAGATCAAAAGGGATTTGACAAATTAGTGAAATACAATCTCACGGATGCCGAATATACGAAACGCTTGGGGGATGAATTCCTCCCACTGCTCATTGAAATCGCACGCTTGGTGGGAATCACCTTATTCGATGCCAATCGTGCGACCGCGTCTCAATTGGTTGAAACCACCCTCATGCGCGAAGCGGTGCGTTTGAGTAAAGCCATTCCTAATTCTCCAACGGATGAACAGGTGATGGGACGCCAACAAAATCCCATTGAAGGGGGATACGTGAAGGAACCGGTCGCGGGATTGCATGAAAACTTAGCCGTGTTGGATTTTCGTTCCTTGTATCCAAGCATCATGATTTCGCACAACATTTCTCCGGACGTGTTAGACTGCTCCCATCCCGTGTGTAAGGAAGGCGTCAATAAATCCCCCAGTGGTCACTGGTTTTGTCTCAAACAAAAGGGATTGTTTTCCCAAGTATTGGAACGCATTCTGGATGCGCGTATCGCCGTGCAAGGAAAAATGGATATTCTTCCCAAAAAGGATCCCCAAATGGTTTTTTTGAAAGGACGAAAGCAAGCGTTGAAGATTGTTTTGAATTCTTTTTTTGGAACGCTCGCCTATCCTCGCTTTCGATGGTATAGTCGGGAATCCGCGCGCGCGATTACGGCGTGGGCGCGACACTACATTCAACAAACCCTCGAAGAGGCGCAGAAAGAAGGACTGCGCCCTGTTTATGGGGACACTGATTCCGCTTTTTTGGTTTTACCCGAAGGAAAAACGGAAGCGGATGTAAAAGCGTTCGTGGAAAAAGTAAACAAGACGCTTCCCGGACGAATGGAATTGGAATTCGAAGGGTTGTACAAGCGCGGATTGTTTGTAACGAAAAAAGAAGGAAAAGCCGCGAAGAAACGATATGCCCTTGCGGACTTTGAAGATGAGTTAACCATTGTGGGATTTGAATACGTGCGACGCGACGTGAGTATGATTGCGCGGGAAACGCAGAAGAAAGTCTTGCAGGAAATACTGGTGAAAGGAGATCCCAAAAAAGCCCTGGAAATTGTGCAAGAAGTCGTTACCCGATTGCGCGCGGGGAAAGTGCCCAAGAAAGAATTGGTGATTCTCACTCAACTGCAGCGCAAACCCGACAGCTATGCGACAACCGGGCCCCATGTGCAGGCCGCGCAACGGGCGCAGAAACGAGGAAAAGAAATCCACGTGGGACAGATGTTGGGATTCATCATCACCTCCAAAGGAAAATCTATTTCGGAGAAAGCCGAACTGGAAGAGTTTGTGAAAGAAGGCGATTACGATGCGGAATATTATATCAACAATCAGATTCTGCCCGCGATTGAACGAATATTTGTGGAGTTAGGATATGACGCGGAAGATTTGAAAAATAAAGGAAAGCAGACCGGACTAGGTGCGTTCATGTAAACGAGTTATTGCCGAGCAATAACTCTATCCCAACTCCCGATGGAATCGGAGAGGGGAGCAGATCGGTTTAAGTGCATTCATGTGAGGGAATTTGGAATGAATGGCCTATATCATCGTATTTTCGATTCCAAAAAAGTAATTATTTTCGATATTGATGGAACGTTAGTTTACATTATGGATGTGCACACGCGGGCGTACATTGATTGTATCTGGGAATTGTGCAGGGTCAAAATCAAGACATTTGAGGATGTTTCCAAGCATTATGGGATTCAAAATCAAGAGACTTTCCGACGAATACTGACGGATTATTCCGTTCCGTTTACAGAAGAGCTCATCACGAAACTCGTGAATCTTCGTGGAGACAAAATGGCGAGCCCAACTGCAGACATTTCGGAGAAAAACATCCTTGGGGGGGTGATCTCTTTACTGGATCACCTTCAATCAGATGGAAAACAAATCGCCACCATTACCGGAAACTCGCGACAAGTAGGGGAAGCCGTTCTTATGAAAACAACGCTCTCGCGATTTTTTGAAATTCAAGTGTACGGGGA
The DNA here is from genome assembly GCA_964356075.1 of uncultured archaeon. Taxonomy (GTDB): domain Archaea; phylum Iainarchaeota; class Iainarchaeia; order Iainarchaeales; family VGJJ01; genus VGJJ01. The sequence goes on along the minus strand of CAYHGC010000007.1, from coordinate 11,334 downwards.
TGATTTAGTAAAGGGAGAAAAAATCCACGGACGTGACAAAATGATTGCCTTTGCGCTTGAACAAGTCGAAATGAAAACAGGAAATCTTTTTTCCAAAAAGGACGTGTTGGTGGTGGGAGACATGATTCCCGATATTCAAGGGGCACAGAAAGCAGGAATGGATTCGCTTGCGGTTGCTACGGGAGGCGTTCCACTTGAAATCCTTCAAAAAGAAAATCCTACGTGGGGATTACACTCGTTTACCGAATTACTCAACTAACTCAGAATGGCATATTTTTGATGACCCAGTCTCGTTCTTCAACCTTGAACCGGCGACGACAACGAATAAGATACAGGATGTTCGCGTCTAGTTGTATGGGGGAAAGCGTGAGTTTTACAACTTTTTTGGATTTTTCCATCTGCAACCATTGTGTTACACTTTCCTTTGTTTCAGGAATATCCTCAACGAGATCGCGTGCTTCCTGCAACACAAACTCGTGAAAATCACGCGCAGGGTCTTTGTGGGATTTCTCCCAGTATCGCACCGTGAGTTTTCCATAACGTGCATCTAATTCCGAAAAAATTCTCTGAGCAATGCGCTGAGCCGCCATCCACTCTTTGTAGTGATTGCGATCTCGAACGTATTGGCCCGGAAGGCGTCGTTGTTCTTTCGGGATGGCTTTGAGTGTGTGTATTTTTTCAATACCTTCAATGTGCCCTTGTAATTGTCTACTGAGTTTAGGGGCATAGTCCCACCCTGCCGAAGCGCCCGGACCAATCCCCTTGGATCCTTTGTATCGACGACCATTCTTCCCATTGGCAGGCATAATCCCACAAGGGCTTGGCGAGATTAATAACCTTTTTCTCCTCATTTTAGACATGGATTCGCACATTGTGGAGCATTATCAGACCGCGGCTAAGGTGCATACGCTCTGCCGGAAAAAAGCTAGCGACATGATTCAACCCGGAGTAAAATTATTGGACATTGCGGAAGAAATAGAAGCACTCACGCTCAAACATGGATGCGGGATTGCCTTTCCGGTGAATTTATCCTTGAACGATATCGCCGCTCATTACACGCCGCCCGCAAAAGATGAAACGATTGTTTCCACATGAGACGTGTTGAAAGTGGACATCGGGGTGCACAAGGAAGGATACATTGTGGATGCGGCGCTCACGCTAGATTTTTCTGGTGATAATGAGGTTGCGAATTTACTTACCGCGACGCAAGCGGCGCTCGAGGCGGGATTTGCAGAAGTGAAAGAAGGCGTTTCCGTTTCGGATTTGGGGAAAACCATCGAAGAAACGTTTGCCAAGTATCACGTGGATCCCGTCGAAAATTTATCCGGACATGGGGTGGATCAATACACGGCGCATTGCTCGCCTACCATTCCCAATATTGAAAGTGGCGATTCGGATGTGCTGGAAAACGATTGCGCGTATGCGATGGAACCCTTTGGAAGCATCCGAGGAAACGGACGCATTTCCGAAGCATCTCAAACCGAGATTTTTGAAATCGATGAGCGTAACAACATGGTGCGCAATCCCACCGCACGAAAACTCTGGGAGTTTTGCGCCGAAACATATGACAACTTGCCCTTCGCCGAACGCTGGCTGGCACGTGATTTAGAAATGAGTGATTTTTCCCGAAAAATAGCGCTGCGTGAATTGGTAAAATTCGGCGCACTGCAAGCACATCCCGTGTTGCGCGAAAAGAAAGGAGCGATGGTGGCGCAGTTTGAGACCACCATGTTAATAAACGGCGGAAAGGTCATTCGACTTGTGTAGGTCTTAGAAGAAAGACCCTCTCACTATCATACTCCAAGCCGATCCAATATGCAATTCGAGCGAAAGTCTGTCATTGTTGGTGTTTCTCTATTTTTGTTCACCCTCGCGTGGGGGTATTTTTTAGGACAGACGGGCGTAACGCCAGATTCATTGTTGCACGCCATCGCGGACGTGCGGGCCCTCTCGGGACTGCTCTCGATTCCTCTCGCGGCCACGGGATTCTTCCTCGCGCTTTCACTTGGAATTATTACCGCGTATGCGGATCGCGACGAACGGACGCGTGTGTATGTTACGACAATCGTTCCCACGATCGTGGCCTGTGGAATCAGTGCGTTGCTTTTTCCCACCTTTGCAGCATGGTATCCGCTCGCGTTATTCTTTTTCGGAGCTATTCCATTTATGCTGGAAACCGCTCGAATCAAGCGATTGGAACTCGTTAATTTTCCCATCGTGCGATCGAGTTACTCGGGTGCGCATCGCGGATTGCAAATCGTGGGAGTGGGAATATTGGTGACACTCGCGCTGGTCGCCGCTCCCCAATCGGCGGCGTTGTATACTACGTTTCAAGATTCGCTGTTTGGAGGAAAAGTCCTTCAACAATTGGACATTCAAAAAATAAGCGGGGATTTCATGATCACCACGCAGCGCGACACATTAACGCAGGTTACGGAATCGGCAGCGTTTTCCAAACTCCGAGACAAAGAAGATGCGGACGTAGTTTCGTTTGTGACATTAATGGATCAGACTCTTGTGAATGTTTCCTCGCAGGAATACAAGGATAAAATCAATCAGCAGATTGAAGATCAGGCCAATCAGATCGATCCAAGCACGCTCGCGAGTCAAATTCAAAAAACGGTTCCCGGATACGAAGGGTTGAAACAAAACTTTTGGTTGCTCGCCGCATTTGTGGGAACGCTGTTCTTTTTTCTCTTCAGTACTTTCTTCATTCAACCCCTTGCTGCCATTTTGGGATCGGCTGCGCATCAGGTTATTCCCATGGATGGAGGCATTACTCCTGAACCCACTCCCGCACCTGCGATTCCAACCGAATCTCCATCCGCTGAACCACCGAATCCCCCTCAACCTCCGTTGCCGGTAGGAGAAACCATTCCCACCTACACGCATGTGGAGGATATTGGACCCGTTGTCCCCCCCACTCCCCAAGAGTCGGGAAGTCAGCTGTAATATTCTTTAATAGCTCAACGAACACCTGCATATTATGCACGAAGCCATTTCGAACGAACTCCAGAATCACACCTATCGCGAAATGAACGTTTCACTTGAAGAGCTATTTCCCAAACTCGATAAAGTAAAGGTGTACCGCGCTACGCATGCGTGGAAACAGACGAACCCACATGAAACGATTTTTCATGCTGCGCGCGAAATGTGGAACGGGGGATACGAGAAAATACTCAACGAAAATGGATTCTGGGACACGAAATATTCTTCTTTTTCCGGGCACTGTCACCAATGCACTCCTGAATTAGGACTCGTATTCCGTTCACTTGGATTTGACACCGTTTCCTATCTCGAATGTTATCGTATTCGGGAGCATTTTCCTGAAACGGGAATCATCGAAAAGATTCCCCCGGAAGAAGAACCCAATCCCCTCATGAAGGATGAGTTTTGCGGCATCGGACGCATTCCGTATTGCTGCTTGGAAGTGGAAGCGAATGGAGAGAAATTCTATTTGACGGGAAAACACGTGAAACCCGAAGGAGAGAAAACCAACGCATTACTTTCTCCGGCATGCTACCGAAACATGATTGGAGTGTTTGCCCATCCGGATGATGTGGGCAAAAGCGGAATCTATTTGCAGCCCATTACCCCCAAACAGAATCCGAATAACGAGGATTTCTCCAAACGCATCGTGTGGAAAAAACAAACGAAAAAGGATCCTGAACCTGAATACTTTGCAACATATTTGAGAATGAAATTAATTTGAATAATCGCTTATTCCGTTTGCATCGCTGCGACAGCTTGCTTTGGAACGATTTTACTGGCGGATAAAATTTCAATTCCGATCAACTTTTTGTCCGCATCAAAATCCAAAATAACGTTTTCATTCATGGTAATCGTTTTTTTTACTTGTCCTTTTTCTTTTTTGTCCATCAAGTAAATATATGCGGCATCCGCTTGTTTGTCATACACTACGCGCATTTTTTCACCTAGTAAACGGTTATCACAATAATATTGTCCAATTCTTCTTTAAAAACCACGGTAATTAATTGACTTCTGATACTTTTTGATGCTATTTGTCTTTCTTTGAAAGAAGGGTGAGTGTTATCTGGGCTTTGAATTACGTTCATTATATTATTTTCACTTATTCCTCTTTCCTCTAAGCGATCCATCGCATGATATGAAATAATCACCTTCTTTGGCATCTAAGCCGAGTCAACAGAAACGAAATTAAAACTAAGGAAAATTTCTGAAAAAATGAGAGGGGGCTGCGATGCAACCCCCATCCTACGCCCCCGCAGGGATTTGAACCCTGATTAAGCGCTCCGCAAGCGCTCGTACTATCCAGGTTATACTACGGAGGCAATATTGATATCTATTCAGCCCTGAATGCCTATTTTGGGCGGGAGATGGCTTAAAAATGCCTCGAAAAAGAGCTGGTTCGCGTGACCTGGGCAAAAAAACAAGCTTAATAATAAACCCGGGGTTCGTCTGGACGGTGATCCCATGAACGGCTTTAGGTATACGCTCGTATTTGTTATTTTAGTCGCCATTTTTGCTCCAACAGGATGGGCAGAATCGAGTGCGGCGTATACTTGTAATCCGACGGTTGGAACCGTAAACGAGTTGGTATCGAAAACACACTTTACAACGGGACCTGTTTTAGTCGAATTGAGCGCAGAGCCTAGTGGAACCGTGTATGGTGATTGTGGAGAATTTGGAATCGACCCCGCACACACAACACAATCGTATTCGGAACGCACATTTGATATGAAAGGAATCCTTACGAGTGAGAAAGGAAACGAGTACAATGTTCACACGACGCTGATCGCACGAAGCGAAAAAGGGATCATGACCCTGTCTACCTATGCTTTTTCTTCTGCGGACGACATGAAAAAAACAATTGATTATTTTGAAAGCCAACCCGCGTTTGAAACCTATTTGCAAAGTTCTCCCAAAATAGATAGCCCGGTCTTTACCCTGTATGGATCAACGATTCAGATTGTAGATGCGGATGGATCGGGGGGAATGGAAATTTATCTTCCGGGATCTAATCCCCCTATTAATGATCAGTTGACCGCTACAACCGGGATCATATATGATGGGCTTCCTGCAACCTTGAATTGGAAAGGGAAAACAAGCATTGACTTGAGCAGTCTTGGATTGTCGTTTGAAAAAATAGAATTAGCATCCAGTGCTCCACCTCTTATGGTGGATGATGAAGTCGACCCGGTGGCAGAAGAATCGACCGAAGTTATCACTCCTGATGTGGAAGTAGACGAAGAAATGGAATCCACTTCGGAATCGGAAAACACGCTTCCGGCAGAGAATGTACCAACCTCTCAAATTGAGGAGACTGTTGTTCCTGCACCCGAATCGCGATCGTTTGTAGATTCAATCGTAAACTGGTTCCGCGGATTACTTGGATGGAACTGAGTGGTTTCCATCTAAAAAATAAAGAGCACTATCTCAAAAAGGACCCGTAGTAGAGTGGATAAAATAGACGAGGAAAAAGAAGTGCCCACGACGGGATTTGAACCCGTACCACAAGCTCCACAGGCTTGTATGCGACCACCACACTGCGCGGGCCAGTCGTCTGAACTTTTGAGAACCTAGCAAAACCTTGTTTTGCGTGGCCCGTAAAACCTTTCGGTTTTACTGGGAAGTTTAATCAAAACCCTGATCAAACCCTTCTCATTAGAGTCTGGGTCGGGATGCTTTTAAAAGGAAAAGTGGGGACCGGCAGGTTTCGTCCCACATGGGCATAAAAAAGATTGTCCGGGGAAAGAAGGTATACTGAGGTGATGTGATCATGGAATCCAAGCAAGTAAACCAGCAATCGTCCGTCTACGCAGGATCATCCTGTCATCATCGTCCAGGACTCTATTTGCATTAAAGTCGACGACAAAGGACGCATCATTCTTCCTTCTTCCTTACGGAAAAGTATGGGCATTGAACCCGGAGAAACGCTCCAGCTTTCATTCGATTTAGCCAATCCGTATACCTTACTCATTCAGCGAAAGAGTCCAGAAGGAGGAAGCGAAAATGAATAACGACTCGAAACCGGGCACGGGTTTTAATTCCCTCTCCGGGAAACAAGATCCTATGGTCACCGTAAACACGCAACCGGTAAAAGGAATGCGCGACTTAGTGGGCAAGCAAGCCCGACTTAAGAAAAAGATTGAATCCACGATCGCGAAATATGCCTCTCGCTGCGGGTTCGAACCCATGCAGGTGCCGGTGGTGGAAAATTTAGAAACGCTCACCATCAAAGGAGGTGGGGGAGAGGAGGCCATCAAGGAATTGTTTACATTAGAAGACCAATCGGGAAGAAAACTAGGACTGCGATTCGAATTTACCACGAGCCTTGCTCGGGTCATTGCAGGAAACCCCGATTTACCCAAACCCATTAAGGCATTGAACATGGGAACCGTGTATCGATATGGAAATCCCCAAGCCATGCGCTATCGGGAATTCACGCAGGGGGATTGTGATATTATTGGGGTGAAGGATGTTACGGCCGAAGCGGAATTGCTCGCACTTGGAATCGATGTATTGAATGAATTAAACATGAAGGAATTCTATTTTCGATTGAACGATCGACGCATTACCAATGCGATGCTGTTGGCCTGCGACATTCGGGAAGAGAAAACCAAAGAAGCCATGCGCTCGTTGGACAAATTAGACAAAATTGGAATGGAAGGGGTTGAGAAAGAACTCCGCGCCAAAAATATATCCACGACCATTCTTTCATATTTGGAAAAAACCCTTCCGCAGATCAAAAAAGAATTGGAGAAAAAGAACCTCGATTTGAGTGGAGTGGAAGCGCTGGAGAAAATAATGGAAACGCTCAAAGGACAAAAAAAGGATTCCTTTCTAAAATTTGATCCCTCGCTCGTGCGTGGACTCGAATACTACACGTGGCCGGTTTGGGAAATTTATGGGGGCGTATCCGTGAGTGTGGGAAGCGGGGGACGCTATGATAATTTGATCAAATCCCTCGGCGGACCCGATGTTCCAGCGGTGGGCATTTCATTTGGGGTGGATCGACTGCTGGATGTGTTACTCGAAACCTATACCGATCCTTCCGTGGACGTGTTTGTGATTCCAATCGGACCGACGTTCAATGAGGCACAGAATCTTACCTCGGCGTTGCGCGACGAAGGGTTGCGTGTAGAGATTGATTTAATGGGGAGAGGAATTGGGAAGAATCTCAATTATGCGAATGCTAAACAAATCCCAATCGTATTGTTTTTGGGTGAAGACGAATTGAAGGCCAAAAAGACCAAGCTCCGCGACATGGTTTCCGGAACCGAGAAGATGATCGCCTTAAACCCTGCGACTGCAGTAGCAAAGGAAATCAACGCTATTTTGGCGAAAAAATAATACTATTTTCCTCAACGGCGGGAACGTCTTCTTACCTTGAGGGTTTTTTTCCAAACTACTTTTCGTTCTTTTTTGTACCAATCAAATTCTTTTTGCCGTGGACGGGTTTCCCAGACTAGTTTTTGATTTGGCTCTAGTGTCCCTTTTCGCGCAGCCTCCATTAGTAGTCGCCGCGCGATACGAAAGGGGCCTGTTCCTTCTCCTGCGATGCGTGGAATATATGCTGCCATTTTTTGCGCGACTGGAGCAGAGAAACTAATGACTTTTTCATCTTGGCGAAACTCCAATCGCGGTTCTTTTCCCCATTTTACCAAATGAGCGGTAGCCATGTTCAAACCCCCTCCTGATTTCAAATCGGTGCTGAAACGAGATGGAAACAAATGACCAATTTGGTGTTCTGCATCAAGTATTATCTTGCGCCGCATAAGCCGGGATGTCTCACGAACAGGTTTAGGAAGTGCAGGAACCCGCGCTCTCGTAAGCAAACAAAACTTCACAAAAAGAGCAAAGGGAACCGATCCTGAATTACTGTACGTCGTGATGGTCACCGGATCCCGATCGGGAAGCCGTTGTTCAACCATAAAGTCCTGTCGCATGTGCGGGACTAATCGCGTGATCGTCCCATCGGGCTCCTCAAAGATAATACCCCGACTTTCATTGATGCTGACTTTTACCCGAGTCATGGTTTCCTAGGGATTTTCTTGGTTTTAAGGGTTGATCGGGCGCACGCGTTTTAAATGATTCCCTGGCCGATTTGCTAGAGACTAGGAAAGTAACTGCCTCTGTAGCTCAGTGGTTAGAGCGCAACATTGGTAATGTTGAGGTCGCGAGTTCAACTCTCGCCAGAGGCTTTGGCCGCTTCCGATCGGCCGCACCGGGAAACGGGTGCATCGCTGTGCGAGCACCCCTCGTTTTGGTCGAGCTTTTCCAACATAGGGTTTTATTCTCTCAGGAGAGGGTATTGGGTATGAATGGAGAAAAAATGCCGAAACGAACCTTTACCATGGTTATCGAACGTGATGAAGATGGTTGGTTAGTTGGAGAAATTCCGGAATTAGACGGATGCTATACTCAAGCCAAAACCATGGATGAATTATTGAAGCGAATTAAGGAAGCGATCCGATTGTGTTTGGAATCCTCCGAAAAGACTCCTTCCCCCACTCAGTTTATTGGCGTGCAAGTCGTCGAGGTGTAACCCCCTTTGCCCAAAACCTTTTCCGGCAAAGAGTTAGCCAAAATAGTGACTAAACTTGGTTTTGCGGAAACGCGAACCGTTGGAAGCCACCATCAGTTCGAACACTCCGATGGGAGAAAATTAACCATTCCCATCCACGGAAATGAAGCGATGGGACCAGGCTTGATGAATAAAATCATCAAGAAGGGATTACAACTCGAAAAAGACGAGTTCTATAAAATCATTGAAAAACTCTAAAATAGGACGTAGTCATGAATGATGAAAGGCTCAATGCTCTTTTTCGATCCGCATTAGCGAATCTTCCTGGCTACCCTGAAGCGTTGGATATCGCGCGGAAAAATACGAAAGGAAATCTCTGGTTGATCGGGGGAACGGTTAGCCGATTGCTGGTGCGCGAACTATATGGAATTCCCCTGCACGAGTTCGACTATGATTTCATGTGTGATGCGTTGGCAGCTCCCCTTGTTGTGCCGGATGGGTGGACTGTTTCTCATGAGAAATTTTTTGGAAATCCAACATTCTTCAAAGGAACGTTGGAAGTAGACGTCTGGCCGCTGGTCACCCATCGATATATCCAGAACTATCACCTCGAACCTACTATTGAAAACTTTCTCAACGGAACTCCCTTCACCGTTCAATCCCTCGTATTTGATGTGAAGAAGCAGAGACTCGTCGGGGATGTGGGAATCAAGTCCGTTCTCGATCGAACATTTGGTGTGAATAACTTAGAAGAAGCTCGATTTTTGGCGGGACGCAAAAGCGTTTCTATCGATGAGCGAATGAAACAAAAAGCCGAAACGATGGGAATGAGAGTTATTCCGTCGGGCGAATAGGTTTCATATTAAATACTTTGAACGGATTTTGTGATCATGAAACTGCTTTTTTCCTCGCTTCTCACGTTGGGATTGATGATGGCCATGGTGCTCGCGCTCGTTGTTCCAACCTTGGGGGGATGGGACTTAAGCCTCAGTCTGATTTTCACCACGATTATTTTTGCATTTTTTTGGCTCGTGGGTCCCTGGATCAACGATCATTTGTATCACTGGATCTACAAAGTAGAATGGGTTGATTTAGCGGCATTTAGGAAACGCTCCCCTGCGTCTGCGCGAATGATCGAGCAGATGGCCGAAAAATACCATTTCAAGCTTCCAAAAATAGGACTCATCGCGGACAACAATCCCACCGCATTTACCTACGGAAGCGGGAAATGGAATCCGCGACTGGTGGTTTCGGAAGGAATATTTACGTATCTGAATGAAACCGAACGTGAAGCGGTTATTGGACATGAAATGGGACACATTGCCAACAATGATTTCATTGTGATGACCATGGCTGCGTTTTTGGTGAGTGTGATGTTTCAGCTATCCCGTATTTTTTTGCGATCCAAATCCGGCGGAGGAAAAAAGGGAGGAGGGTACCTTTTCATCATTGGAGTCATCGCCTACGTGTTCTACTTAATCGGAACCTACATGCTCCTCTTTCTTTCCCGCACGCGCGAATATTTAGCCGATGAGTTTTCCGCACGCGAAACGGGGAAACCGGATGAATTGGCGTCTGCGCTCGTCAAGATTGCATTTGGATTGATCCAAGCAGCCGAAACCGACCAATCTTCTTCCTTGGCCGAGGCCACGCGCACCTTAGGAATCTACGACCACAAAGCCGCCAAATCATTTGGGTTAGCATCGGTCGTGGATATGAATGCAGAAAAAGATAATGCAGTTGAAGGGGCCATTCGCTATGATTTGCATTCCCTTTGGGGACGATGGGCGGAAATTCATTCTTCTCACCCCTTAACCGGAAAGCGCATTGCACGATTAGAAAACGAACCGGGGTCGAAGCAATGGTATGAGACGAAGAGCATTGCCGCGCAATCCGTTGACACCGGACGACTCTGGACGGAATTTATCCGAGATGGATTCATCACCTACATTTCCATTATAGTGGGCCTCATCGGATTAGTCTCGGGCATTCTGCTCGCGCAGAATGTAATATTAGTAATCGCATTATTCCTTTTAGGATTAGGAATTGGAGATATTATTCGGGCATTTTATCGGTACCCTGGGAAAACATTCCCCCCTTCAACGATTGGGGAAGCGATGCAAGATTTGTACGCCTCTCCCGTGCGAGGGAAACCGATTGCGTTAACCGGACGAATTGTGGGGAAAGGAACCCCGGGCTATGTGTTAGCGGAAGACGTAATGATGCAGGACAAGACGGGCTTGCTCTATCTTAATTTTGAAAGCCTGATTCCCCTTTTTGGCAACCTGTTTTTCTCGCTCACGAAAGTAAAGGAAATTATGGGCAAACCCGTAAAGGCCACCGGGTGGTTTGTTCGAAGTTTGGGGCAATCCCTCATCCTGAATGAAATGAAGGTAGAGAATCAGACCATTCAAAGCCGACAACGCTTGCTCTCGCTGCTCATTGGAATTTTATGGATTGTGCTGGGATTGATTGCGCTTTACTTTTCAGGCGCGGGTGTGATGGTCGCTTGAAACCCATTGTTAACGACTGAAAACCTGATTTATCTTTTATCGAACGGTGCGCCCATTTTTTTGAGTATTTCTTTCATGTAGGCTTGTCGTTCGGCTTCCGTGTGGGGTACTTTGTCCTTTCCTTGCGCTTTTCGTTCCGCAAAATGTTCCTTTGCAATCTGCTGGGCTTGACTCGCTTGCGTGGGCGAGGTTTTGGCCTTCATTTTGGATTGAAAGGATTGTAACTCCGCCTGAACCGCGAGGGGATTGCCTCCACTGGCTTGAACCGTGGCGAGCAATTGTTTGAAGTCTATGGATGGATCGATGGCTAGGAGA
>CAYHGC010000006.1:0-24543 GCA_964356075.1 uncultured archaeon | reverse complement strand
CGCAGAATGTGGAATCGTCCATCTATTCCTATTTTGAAGCATGGCCGGTGGATGTGAATGTGGAGATTTTCCAGAACGGTCAGGTTTCCGCTGAAACGTTGTTTGTATCCGACTTGAATCAGTCCGTTTTGGTTGAAAACGGAGTCATTCCCGTATCCGTACAGCCCGGCCACGCAATTGGAGATTTGGTCGCGATCCAAATCAACGGAATCGTGGTCAACGGATCCCTTGTTTACGTGAATGGTCTCGAGTCCGCCTTGACGAATGAGCCCTAGTTTTATATAGGGGAAAATTTTCCTACGTCCGAGGTGCATGTGCGCATGTTTTTTTTATCCATGGGAGAAATGCTTATTTTTCTCGGACAAACCGTTTCTATTATTTTGAGTATCTTGATTTTGTATCGAATGGCACGCCATCACGGACGGAAGCGATAACCCATGAACGTATTTGCGGGGGAGCCCGGTTTAGTGATGTTGTTCCTGGCACAGGTTTTGTTCATCGTGCTCCAAATCATTATTCTCATGCGCTTGAGCATGGAAATGAATGAATCCCATCGCGGAAAATCCCGAGCCACGGTTTCACGTGCCCGAGCGAAACGAAAAAGCCGGCGATAAAAAAAATAAAATAACTAAAATAATAGTCGGCTTTATTCTTCTTTTTTCAATGAAGCGATCGCTTCGGCGATGTCTCCGTCATTATCTTCCAACGCGGTGCGGGCGTCTTCCTTGGACACCTGCGCTTGTTCGGCAACCATATCAATATCGTCTTCGGACAATACTTCTTCGCCTTTCTCTTCGACCGATTCTCCGGTAATCGTGTAGGTTTTCTGCCCTTTCATGTCAACCGCATTAACCGTAGGAGAATCAAAAATAAGCTTGCTTCCATTCGTGAGTTCAATCGTAACCTTGCTCACATCCAAGTCTTCCGATTTAATACCAAATTGTTTCATCATCGCTTTCATTTGCGCGGGGTTCATTCCCCCTAGTCCGGGTAGCATAACAGATTCACCTTCTCTCCTGTATGTAAGGCCCCTCTTCTTTTTTATTCGCTCGTTTAGGTGGCCTTAATCACCCGCACGCTTCGCTTGGGGATCAGCAAATTAGTAAACCCCGAGAAGGGTTTCGTAAATGTCACTTGAGAAAGGTGGGCCGTCGGATTGTCCATGTTGAGTTCGGTATAGGTTCCGTTCACTCCATACGCACTCGGATTAAACGGCACGGTAATCGTTCGATCTGTGTTGGTGGGGTTGATTAATACAATTCCCACGCTTCCATCGGATGCCTCCCACACGGATGAAAGCACATTGGGTACGTCAATCGTGTAGTTATTTCCCGCACCGTACACATCCTTGAACGTGTACGGCGTTTCTCCTCCAAATACCGGAAGGGGTCGGAGCAGTTGTCCATAAATTAAGTATTCTTTTGCGGCACTTTTTCGTACTTTGATTAAGTGTTTGAGGAAATCCGTGTAGGGGAGCATTTGTTGCGCTCCAACAATATGATTCGGCTGCCCCTGCGGAGCAAGTGGTTCAGCGCTGTTCAGCATGCGGCCGTAGGAAAATCCAATGGCCGTGTTGACTTGGATGGATTCTAAGTAGGCCGGAATGTCCCCCTGGTAAAAATTGTAGTGTCCCAGTGACCAGTCCGGATTAGAGTTAGACGAGTTGAACAATTGATAATCGTGATAGAGAACTTCCATCGCGGGAACATTTTTCACATTCGCCTGAACATATCCGGACGAAGGAGAGTTGGTTCCTCCGTTTGAAAATGAATCCGATGCTCCCACGTAGGTTTCCATTCCTTGTTCGTGAAACAGGATGAATTGGTCATCAATTTCTTTGGCCTCATTTCGAGTGATGATCATCATGTTTCGATATCCTTCGTAAAAGTGAGTCCCTCCTTTTCCTTTGAGATGAGGAGGAGTTACCGTGTCGGCACTATAGTTGATCCCATAGTTTGCATACGGATTATCCATGTAAATTCCATGTCCAAGATTTCCAACCACATTCGTTTTCGCACTGTTCGCGTAATAGTTGTGCCAAGTAGTGGAAGCGGGATCCATGACCATTTGATCCGTGGGCTCTCCCGGATGAGGTGAGGTGAAAAGAATTTGTTCGTTTGCATTGTGGATTGCTTGGGAAGAAAGCGAACTAAAAGAAGGCCCTCCTTGCGAATAAATTCCCGGCTGCGTGTAGAACTGCATATAGATTTCGCGCGCATCCATTTGGGTGACAAAATCCGTTATTTTTTGGAGCATAACATACTCTCCATATCCGTCGGATCCTCCGCCGGGCTTCGGATCGGACCATCCGGGATTTTGGAAATAGTTGTTCGACCAGTTCCACTGAAAAAAACTCAGGGGTTGATCCGATGCATCATTCCCGGTGCAGACGCTCAGGTCAGGATAGTTAGAATGATATTCTAAACAGGGCAGGTAATAGTTTTTTATTGCTTGAAACGAGTCCACGGCGATGGAATTCTGACTCGTGTCGAGTAAATCAGGGGAGTAGTTTTGAATAAGTTGTAGCCCTAATTCTTTATACCAGAGTGGAACGTCAGCGCGATTTTTTAGTTTCCCGGCGGAGGTGATGACTCCTTTGCTTTCGACCCAGTCTCGATAACGTTGAACCGCATCATACCAGTCTCCGTGAAACACGCCAAAGGCGACGGGATAGGGGGCACTCCATCCTTTCGTCGTAAGGGGTTCTTCTCCGTAGTCCCCAAATGTAAACTGAATGGAACTTCCGTCATTTTCCCATCGATTATACTTCGATCGACTGTTTCGCGGATCGAGTGTTGCAAAATACAATCCAGAATCCAAGCCCTCGTTGTACCAGGCCTGCACTTGCGTAAACATGATATGAAGATTTTGTTGAAATCCAGGCATGGTAGCCGTAGGATTCGTAATGAGTAATCCGTCCACGCCCGGCATGAATAATTTATCGGTCGTATCGTGCGGTTCAACCATGAATAGGAATCCCACCAACTGCACGCCGTACGAGGAATGGTTTTCCAGAAAGAGTCTCCAGTTTCCAATCGACTCCCCGTCTTTCAACTCCACGCGCATGCGAATATTGGCGTATTCAGTCGTAGAACCGGAAACAAAAAAGCAATTGTTCCAATATAATTCCACAAACGAAGTAGGTCCATCTTTCCATTGACTCAATGTGACGGGATCGCATATTCCTTGGTTGGGAGAAAAAGTAATGTTGGGCGTTCCCGGTGAAAGGGGCTTGGTCATAATGACCGTCCAGAGGGCGTCCCCGGACGTGACAAATGAATTCCCACTCTCATCCGTGACGAGACTCAAAATAACATCCCCTGCGGGCGTGTCGGTTTCGTCAAACGTAAATTGAACCTCGTCGTTTTCAAGCAACGCTTCGTCTACAAAATCCTCAGGAGGAGGACCGGTACTTTCCCCGATATCATCGAGTCCAATGTCGTCGTACCCATCCAGAGCATCGTTGAGGATTCCTCCGCCCGCGGGCGCGGTGGAAAGAATTAGAATTAACACGACCGTCGCCACGAGAACGGCTCCCCCAATGAGGAGCAAATACTCCATGGCCCCCTGTCCCTTCTTGTTCATGTCTTGAAATCGGGTTAATGGAATAAAAAGGACCCATCTCGTATCGTTAAAAACGTGAAAGATGCAACTCTGGTATGGCCGTAGAAGTCTTTGATTCGGTGGAAAAGATTCGTTCGCGACTTGATGGGGCGAAATTTTTAGATACGCATTCCAACCGAAAAAAAGCATTGGAGTATTATTTTTCCAAACGTGGCGTGGTGCAATTAGACGTGGGAACGAGCCCCCATACATGGCCGGCGTTAATCTATCCTACCCGCGATAAGCTCGCGACGCAAGTAAAATCACTTGAAACCAAGCACAAGGAGCATTCCTCTAAAAAGTGGAATTGGCAGATGACCCATTTGAAAACGTCCTCGAATCAGCTCATTGCCCACACGCAAAAAATAGTGGATCCATTGTATTGGAAACACTTGTCGAACGTGGTCACGGATAAAGAATACCGTGATTCGGCTAAAACCATTGACTTGCAACCCACCTTGATGGCCGATGAAAAATACCGCCCCATGATGGAAGCCTTTGTTCACAATCCCGAGTATCGCAAGCAGCTTACGGAAGCAGTGAAAACATCTCCAGTGTATAAGGATCACAAAGGATTAGGCAAGCACGCCGAGGATCGAAGACAATTGAAAATGGATGTCTCCAAAAACATTGTGGAAAAGACCGGCGTGCAGGTGAAAGAAAACCAAGCGCATTTGCAAGCGCTGAAAGAATTATTGAATTGGAGTCGGGAAAACAAATATGATGCAACGGAACAGGTGAAAAAAGAATGAAAATTCTTCAGTACGTGAATGGGAGAATTGGTTTAACCACCATTTTTTTTGGACGTGCGTATCAACTGGCAAAGATGAATAATCATTCCTTTTGGTTTCGTCGCGCAAAAAAGAAAATAATGCGAACGAAAGGCCTGCTATCTGAAAAACAAATCCGAGAGACTCTCTATCACATTGAAAGAATGAAAGCAACGGTTGAATACGATATTTCGCTAGCTCAAAAAGCAATCAAATATGCCAAAATGGTAGGATATTCCCCTGATAGGATAGCAGGAATTCATGAAGAAATAAATATCGCTCGAATGGACATTCAAAAGATCGAACGGATGGAACGGGTTATCCAACTCAATAATAAAAAATAAACGGAACCTACGGCGGAATAGGGTTGGCGCAGAATCAAACGACTATTCATCCCCTATAGATTCGACTCCAACTATGGAGGTGAGTCTCAATGCAACCCGTGAAAAAGTTCCAAATTGGACAAATACAGGCCAGCGTATGGAAAAACAGTGGAAAGGAAGGAAGTGAATTCTTTTCTGTGAGTTTAGACAAACGCTACAAGGACGCACAAGGGGTGTGGAAATCCAGCTCTTCGCTAAAGCCTACGGATCTCCCGAAAGCCGTTCTCGTGCTCCAAAAAGCCTATGAGTTCGTTTCATTTACTGAGAATGCGGAAGCCATTATCGCCTGAAGAGGCGATCCCCTTCCCTTTCTTCCTTTTTCTTTTTTTGAATTGGTGCAGGTTAAAACCCAGTTGGACACGATTTTGGTATGGCTGATGTTCCCCTCATTGTAAGGCAAACCAATGGGTTTGAGACATTCAATCCCATGCAGCAGAAGGTCTTAGACTCGCGCTGGCAGTCTCAAAACCTCGTCATTGCATCGCCTACTGCCTCGGGTAAAACAATCATCGCGGAATTAACCGGATTAGAGTCCATTCTCAATCACGGAAAAAAAGCCATGTACACCGGTCCCCTGCGCGCACTCGCAAGCGAACACTTTAATGATTTGAAACGCAAATATGGCGATTCGCAGAAAATAAAAATGGCGGTTTCCACCGGAGATATGGATTCGAGTTCCAAATACTTGTCGCAATACGATTTCATTTTTTCCACATTCGAAAAACTTGATTCGTTGTTGATTCATCGCGCAGATTGGTTGCAACAACTCGGCGTGTTAATTATTGATGAAGTGCACGAACTCGATTCAGATCGAGGCGCGACATTGGAAATGGTCATCACCAAGCTTCGCATGCTCAACCCGAAACTCCAAATCGTTGCCCTGAGTGCAACCATCCCTAACGCCGATGAACTCGCGGCGTGGTTGAAAGCCGAATTGATCGAATCCAACTATCGACCGGTTCCCCTGAAGGAAGGCGTGCATTATCATCAAACCCTCGTATTTCGCGGCGAAGATGAAAAAGAGTTGGACAAAGAAGAACCCATCGAAGCGCTGCTCGAAGACACGATGAAGAAGCAAAAGCAAGCGCTCATTTTTGCCAACACTCGTCCGCGTGCCGAAAGTCTCGCCAAACAATCCGCGTCAGTGGTTTATTCCCGATTATCTCCCGACGATAAAAAAAATCTGGAGAAAACCGCGCAGAAAATAGAAAACGCGTTGGAATCTCCCACTGAACAATGTAAAAAACTCGCTGCAATGGTACGAAACGGCGTAGCATTCCACCACGCAGGCTTAGTTTCGCGTCAACGTGAACTCGTTGAGGATAACTTCCGACAAGGATTATTGAAAGTAATTTCTGCCACGCCAACTTTGGCCGCAGGAATTAATTTGCCCGCTTTTCGTGTTATTATTACATCGTTACAACGATATGACTTTGGTGGAATGAAAAATATTCCTGTGCGAGATTACAGACAGATGTCGGGACGCGCCGGCCGTCCAAAGTACGACACGAATGGAGAATCCATTGTTCTCTGTAAAACGGAAATGGAAGCCGAAGACGTGATGCGTAATTACATTTTGGGCGAAATGGAGCCCGTGCAATCGCAGATGGGACATGAACCCGTTCTTCGCATGCATCTACTCGCACTCATTGCATCCAAATTTATTTTTGACACGCATTCCATGGATGATTTTTTCTCGTGCACGCTCTATGCACATCAATACAAGGACATGGACAACATCAAGCGTATGCTTCGCGGCCTCGTTAAGGAATTGGGAGAACTCGAATTCATTGATGGAGAAGAAAACCGTTTCTGGACAACCAAAATCGGTCAACGTGTGGCCGAATTGTACCTCGATCCTCTTTCCGCCGATGCATTAATCAAAAAGCTCAAGCGGAAAAACCTCCAAACGACCGGAGTATTGTTTGCGATTACGGATACAACCGAATTTCGACCATATTTATCAGTCTCGCGCAAAATAGAAGCCGAAAAATGGGAAGAGCTGCAAGCGAACATTGAAAAAATTCCACTCGACTCGCCCGATTTGGTTTTTTCAGACGGACAAATCCTCGAAAAGTGGCAAACGACGCAGTTTTTGGAATCATGGATCAACGAAATGGGCGAACAAGAATTGTTGGAGAAATTCAACATCGCTCCGGGAGTTATCCGCACCAAATTATTGAACGCCGATTGGCTCGTGTATGGAATGAGCGAGCTCGCCCCATTAGTTGGAGCGCAACCCCACGTCGGAATGATTGCCAAGCTCCGCAAACGCTTGTCGAGCGGAATCAAAGAAGAGCTCATTCTCCTCTGCGAACTACAAGGTATTGGTCGCGTCCGTGCGCGTCGTTTGTTTAACGTCGGAATCAAGAATGTGAGCGATGTGAAAGCCACGAGTGTGGAAAACGTAGCGAAAACAATTGGGGTGGCCACCGCGTTGCGTGTGAAAAAACAATTAGGGGAAACCCCCGAAAAGGGAGCGAAGAAGAAAATTGAAGCACAGTTACGTGAACAGAAAACACTGTTTGATCCACACTAAGTAAAAGGACGTTCGAACACCCATCATTATATAGATTGTCTCGCTGAAAAAAAGGATGAGTATGTCCAAAAACGAGCTTCTTTTTTTGTTGGTTGTGCTATTGCTCGGTCTTTTTTTGCGTTCATTTTTCGTAACCGATTTGTATTTGGTCGATGAAGCCGATCGAATCAATTGGGCGAATGAACCCGGGTTCATGAACAAGCTCATTGAGAAAACTCCCACGTATTCTCCGTTGATTTACATTTTGTTAGGATCCATTCACGCGCGTGTAAATGATCTCCCTCTCGAACGGGCGATTCCACTCCTACTCGGGTGCGTTGTCATCGTGCTAGGCTATTTTCTCGCGCGACCGTTTGGGTTGGAAAAGGAAATGGCCCTATTTCTGGCAGTGGCACCCCACCCCGTAGTGTATTCAGTTCAATTGAGTTCGTACATTTACCTCATTCTCCTCGGACTGATTCATGCATATCTCTTTTTTGTCGCCAAGAAGCATCCGCGCGCACGAATGGTTATCGCCGGAATACTCGCGGGGTTGGGATTTCTATTCCACTACATTTTCCTCGCCTACATCGCGGCGTTTGTTGTATACTTATTATTTTCCAAAGAGAACAGGGGAAAGATAGGCTATTATCTCGCCGGAGTCGCCCCCTTTTTCCTAATCAACCTTCCTACATTCATTGCGCAGCGACAATTTAATCATTTCAATGACATTTTTGCATTCAATATCAAGAGCACCCTTGTCACCCTTGCGGCGATTCCTCATTTTACCTATTCCCCCATCCTCGTGGCTATCACTCTGCTCACACTCTGGTATATTTTCAAAAATAAACACAAATTGGATGAACGTATTCGCACTATTATGATTCCATCCGCCTTATTTTTAGCATTTGTATTTGTTTCAGCATTATTGATGATCGCGGGGTTCATTCCACGGTATATTATTGTGGTGCAGCCACTTCTTTTCTTGATTCTATTTCATGTTTTACAGAAAAATCTTTCACCCAAATACTATCACTTGGTTTCCATGATCTATTTTGTGATTCTCGGACTCACCACATTGTACATCGCCACGCGCTTTGCAGAATTGGGGTGGATTCCGCTATATTATTAGCCTAATAAGTAGAATGAGAAAATGAAGCACAATTGAAAGAACAGAAGATACTGTTTGACCGAACGGAGAACTAGGAAGGGTACTCCCTTGACTTGATTTCAATTGCCTTGCGATAACCGTTGTGAAGATCTTCACATGTTTGTAATCCCTCATTTACCATTCGTTGAATTCGATTTCGAAATTCTTCATTTGATAAATTTTCATTGATTAGATTGTGTGCCAGTTCATTGCGATATCCATTTATTTTTGAAATAGAAAGAAATAGTGAGTCGTTCAAGTTTCCCAGTATACGATGAATAATGATCATTGTCGAACAACCCAAACGATCTATTTTTTGCTCAACGTGTTGCGAACGATCAGCAGGTTTTCCAACTCCTGAATAAAATAGCCAGTCGCGAAGAAATGCTTCCATGAAGCCGTGAAGTAGAAATAATGCGCTAATTTCCCTTCCAGCCGATAGCTCTGCTTGAATGAGCGTTCGAAAATCTACTTCATTCAATTCAACAGGATGAAATTTTGCAGCCATTCTCAAGCCATTTCCGGATACTTGAACCGATGTCCTGTGACTAACGATATGGCCCAATCTCCGCGAATTACGTGGACGACTCGTCTTCGAATCTCAGGGTCATATGCGTAGACATACTTGTTCATGTTCATACTCCAGAGGCTTGTACATATTACTTATAATCTTACGTTAAAAAAATTGTCGTTTATGGCGAATCACCATCGATAAAGTTATTACCTCGTAAACAACCACTTTTGTATGGGTCGCATTCGTATTCCTCTCGAAAAGAAATTCTACAAAAAATTTCGTATTCTAGCACGCTTTCGATATGGAAAAGGAAGGCAGAACAGAAACAAATTGGGAACGGAATTAATGTTGCGATTTTTAGAAAACGAAGGAGGGAAAACTTCGGAAAAAGACTGGAAGGGGTTGAAAGAAGAATTCAGTCCTACTGAAAAGGAGCTTATTCTCAAGATAGAGGCAAAGCGGTGAATCCGTTCATTTAACATTTCGACGTCTTTTTTTCTGAACATAGAACCTCAAAACATTGGAATCAAATTGAAGGTCTTTTCCAAGGTGCTGATGGTGGCGCAGAAAGTCTATTTCCCGATATCTCTTTACGCGCCGTAATCGCTGAAAAACAGTATTTGAAATAATTGATCCAAAATCCGTTGATGGTAATACATATACTGCAGTCCTAGGCTTCGCAATTTGATAAAGAGAACGCAATTTTCCTTTCAATTCTGCAGAAGTATGTTCTCTCGATTTATCCAACAAATTAACAGAGATTAGAAAGTCGGGTTTTTCTGAAGAAAGAGGAGTCTTCCAAGCAGATTCAGCGTGTGCATCAAAAATGTTTTCACCTAGTGCCCGTCTAGCTTTAATCAAATAATTTCCTGAACTCGTTCCTGAAACAATTGCTCCGTGATCGACTAAAAAGGCAAGGAAAAAACCCGACCGACAACCAATTTCAACCACTTTTTTCTTCATAAAGACTGTACGGAGAGCTACTTCTAGTTTTGCAGAAGTATCAATTAAGTCATCCATTTTTTGATCAGTCAAAATAGCACGAATAATACGGGCATAAACAGGGATCATTATCCTTTCGTCAAACCAAACTCTTTTCTCATGGTGATAACGCGTACCTGTCGCAAGAATAGATTCCTCAATCAATGATTGATCCATACATTAGAAGAAAACAAGTCCAACTTCTTAATAACAACTTAAAAGTTAATTTAGCCCGCAAATTCCTTTTCTAACACTTCCTTAATCTTCTGCGCGTCTACTTTCAACTTGATGAATCGCGTTTGTCCTTTAACACCCGGACCGGAGGCAGTGGTGACGATCAATCCGTACATTTCCAACTGATTGATGTATTCGCGATACCATCGCGCAGATACCGGGTCGGAGAAATTGAATTTCTTAGCGACTTTTTCATATTCTTCATACACTTCACCCGAATACAGCACACCTTCAACCTTTTCTCCGGACAATTTCTGAAACGGTTTCTTGTTGAGGGTTAAATGAGCAATGGTGTACAAAACCAATTTCTCATGTTCGGGCAACACCGTGATGTGTTCCAAAATAATTTCCTGTTCAACCGATGTTCGTGCGGCTTTCACGTGGGCATCCGTCACGCGTTCCAAGTGCGCATCATCAGCAAGTTCTCCCGCGCGAAGTAAGAGTTTGATCGCGGTTCGGGCATCTCCTGATTCTTGCGCAGCGATGGCGGACGACAAAGCAATGGCTCCCGGATCGACTCCGTTGGGAATGAATGCTTCTTGCACGCGTTGTTCGAGAATGGTTCGGAGTTGTTCCGCGTTGTAGGGGGGAAATATCATTTCCTGTTGACACAGCGAGGATTTGGTTCGTGGATCGAGCGCATCCTTGAACAACAAGTTGTTAGAGATTCCAATGACCGAAATGCCCCCTTTGGTCAATTCGTCATTCGAGCGAGTCATCGAGTAGATCAGTTCGTCCAAATCCCGAACCTTATCCAACTCATCCAACACCAAAATCAAGTGGGTTTCCGAGTCGCGAACAAAGGAAACGAGTTTTTCATACAAGTATGCCGCCGAGTATCCCTGAAACGCTTTGTCGGGCTCGTTGGGAAACAACTGATGCAGCGCTTTCAACAAAACTTTGTATTTTTTGTTGTGCGTGCGGCAGTTGATGTACACGTGACGAATTTTGAGGTCTTTTGTTCCTGCAAACGTTCCCAATTCGTCCATCACGTGACGAGTTGAAGATGTTTTTCCCGTTCCGGGCTTTCCATAGATGAAAAGATTATCCGGTCGCTGCCCGCGTAAGGTTACGGCGACAATTCGAGAAATAGCACCGGTTTGTTCTTCACGAAAAGGAAGGTTTTGAGGCGTATAGTGCGGCATGATCTTGTTTCGGTCCAAGAAAACCGTGGGTTTGGAGAACTCCGACTCAAAGACTTTCTGTAAAGACATAACCAACCCTCACTTCCACTACTCCTAAACAGTTGATCTGCATTTTAAGGTTCCGTGTTCGGAATGCGAAATGGATTTCGTTCTTTCACGTACACCTTTAATAAGTTCAAAGGGGATATAGAAGAAAACGGCCTTTTGTAGGCACGAAAAACAATCTGAGGGGGATTTTAGATGGGCTTTTTAGACAAAGTATTCACGAGTCAAACCGAGCAAGTCGATGTTGAGGATTTTCTCAACAATATGGATGTTGAGGAAGAAGCACAGTATGAGGATGCGGATGCCTACGTTAAGCCCATGTCCTTGCGCGGAAGCGAAGATTTAGCCGCGGTCGAGCATGAATTGAAAGAAGGAAATCTCGTTTTATTGAACATTGAGGAAGCCCAAAAACGGAATCCTCGCGGAGTCCGAGACGCCGTTGTTTCCATCAAAGACCTTGTTTCTCGCATTAACGGAGACATCGCCGGGATTTCAGCCGGACGCATTTTGATTACACCCGCGCGGGTTAAGATTATGAAGCGCAAGATGCCCGCACAGTAATTACGTTTTTTCGATCCCGGAGCGGACTAGGTTCCGGGTTCTATTCTCTTTTTTTGATTTTTTACCTACATCCTTTTTGAAGCCCCCGTAATTGGAGTACTATCATGGTCCACGTCCACACGATCAACCATTTGCCCATCAAACTCGTGTTAGATGAGGTGAAAGAGATCATTCTCGAGGAATTGGACGAAAACAATTGGGGAGAAATCGAAGTCCCTATTCCGAGCGTAGAAATGATTCCCTATTATGTGTTTCACTTTGATTCGTTTTCCGAAACCGAAGAAGAAGGAACCAAAATACGAAACGTCGAAGAAAGCGTGAAGGGAATCAGTAGCCTAAATGCGGTACACAACACGCTCGACGAGATCATTGCAGAATTGGTTTCCCCCGAGTTAATCGAAAAAGAAATATCCGATCCTAAAGGAGTGAAGATCGAAATCAAAGAGCCTCGTTTTTCATTGGAAGACGCCAAAGCTGCGGCACAGATCAAAATCGCGGCGCAGGAAAAAGTCCCGCGGGGAAATGTGCACATCCTAGGAATGCGTCTCGTCTATGTTCCATTCTGGGTATTCTCGATCCAGTTGGATGAAGACACCAAAATAAAGGTTCGCCTCAACGCGTTTTCGGGAGAATTTGAAGGAGACGAAACCGGGATTCCTTATCAAGGACAGACCAAAACCCAATTGTTGAAAGAGACGGTGGGAGAATTACAGACCGCCGAAGGGTGGGCCGAGCATCTGCAGAATTTCATCCGCGATTTGTTATCATTATTCACTCCGGAAGGTCGACAGAACAGTAATAAGTGGGTCGTGTATGCCATTCTCATCGTGGTTGCGCTCATTTTGTTGGGAATTGGATTCATTAAGTTTCCCGCGCCGCAATAGCAGAACTACGCAAACTCAAACAAGCTTTTCTGCGTCTGCTTTTCGGGAGGAAACACGGCATCAATCTCGGTTTCCGCCAGCGTAATTCGTTGTTTCAGATAATCCGATAAATCGTAGGAGAAAATCATGTCTTTGGCAATCTTCAAATACTTTCGCACGGACCCTTGTGCAATCGTGAGGATGATGTTTCCTCCCGTACATTTGAAACAGTTTCCCGTGAGGGGGAGACGGCGATATTTGGCATTGCATTTGGTACACCGAAACGTCTGACGGGAAAATGCGCGCGTATTTCCAATAATGTCCGGAAATAAATGCGAAACAATCACGCGTTCGAGCGAATCTTTGAATTGTAAGGGAACCAATCGTCCCTGTAAGCGCGCCTGTGCGTGCAATTTCTCTTCCATGGATTTGAGTTTGGTGTAACTACTCTGCGTGGGTCCTTTGTCAAAAACGGACGTAGGATGAGAAAAGTTCAAGTGGATGTATTGGTCTTCCTTTCCCAGTTTTTTCTTTACCACGGGAACGTCGTCCATTTTAGCATCTCCATACGTGAGGGTTTTGTCGTAGAACGTAGTGGGGTACAACCGACACGTTTCCATTTCATGCACTTCATCGTCGATTTCTTGCGGATTGAGTGCAACGGTGAACACGAGCGGAGCATCCATTCGTCCTCCGCGGGAATGAGACAAGTACGAATGGGAAAAATTCAATAAGGCATCCATCAACAACATGACGGAATCCTGATCCCCGTCGATGTTACGTCGTTTACACATCACAAAATACGGATGACCCCACCCCAAACGGGTTTTGGTATACCCAATCACCCGCGCCACAATGCCCGCACTTGTATGGGGAGCGAGACCAATGACCAAATGACCGATGACATCATCGCGTGTCTTCGCATAATAATACGGTTGGAGTTTGTAGAATTTCGCCAACAAATCATCCGCAAATTTCATGTTGTTTAACAGCCAATCTCCACACCCTTCATTCACCACAATGTCCTGCACAAACATTTCAACCAATTGATCATCTCGTTCCAGGGGGTTTCCTTCCGCATCGTGGGAGTAACCTAGTTTGTGCGCACGTTCAATGGTCATGTTCAGTTCGCGTGGGTAAAAATGGGTCATGGGGGCGTTCAACAGTTCAAACCGTGACGTTCCATCCCGGAAGACGTGTAAATCATGCTTCGCGCGCAGGATTCCTTTTTCCATCGGCTCTGATTTTTTTTCATCCGAAATGAGTCCCTTGACTCCCTTCACGGGCTCCGGAATGCGTTCCGCGAGATTCTTGGCCGCCCATTCAATTTCATTTCGGATATTGATCTCGTATTCCGCTCCTTGTTTCGCCGGGAAGCCGCAGCGATCGCATTTTTCGAGGGAGTTGAGGGAAAGACAGGTCTTGTTGGTGCAAATGTACCGCGGGTTGGTTTTGATATGACATTTGACACAAAAGCGGCGCGCCCCCACCTCGTGACATGTGGGGCATTCGAACAATGCGATTTCGGTCGTGACTTTCCCCGTGGTTTCCGCGCGGGTTTTTCCTTTCACGGTTACCAGTCCCGCCGAGCGGTTGATGGAACGAGTGGCGCCCCCCGTGAGTCCGATGGGAAATAATACGTGAGGGTTTCCTTTCATCGTACGCGCAACCGCCGCCTCCGGTCGTCCCATTCGTCCGCCGGCAAATGTCCCGGCTTTGTCTTTGATTTCAATCCCCGCGGCGCGGGAAAGCAATGAAAGGGCCGTGTCTCCTTCCTGAATAGGTTCTACGTTATGTTTCGTAAAGAGTCGCAGCGCCTCGCTCACATCTTCGTCGAAATACAATCCATTCGCATCTGCACGATGCGGAATGCCCGCGCGTTCCAGTAGTTTTTTGAGTGCGGGATCCAATGGAAAATGAATGAGTCCCAAACCCAGTGCCATATCGTTGGCTTCGCGCAGCGCGTCGAGGATGATTTTAGTCTGTTGCACGTCCCACCCTTTGTAAAACCACGTATAATCGGGATGAAGCGCGACTCCTAATTCTTCTGAAATACCTTCTGCATCCACGAATGAGATTTTTTGATACGGATTCGCGAGCAACGATTCCACATTCGCACGGGTTTTCTTTCCGCTTTCAACTTCATGTGCCACCAATTGCACCCACCATTCGGGAACGAATGGAGAAGGGGTCAATGGATGCGCGGCTTTGCGGTAGTCTCCTACCGTAACGAGCATATCACCTACAAAGAGTATTTTGTCCAAGGTCAATCGGGCTTTCTGCGCTTCATCGATGGTGTTGATCTGTTTCACACTTCCGTCCGTGAGCATGACGGTAGGTCCGTCAATCGTTTCGATAGGAAATAATTGCGCGGCTTTTCCGGGTCGTTCAATACGAACGTGTGTTCCCACGGCGATGAATTCATCCATCAAATACATGAATGCGGGATTCACGCCCTTTCCGGCACATCCCGTGTTGCGTGAGCGCCCATAGCGTAAACGAAACCCGCCCCATTCGGAAGGGTATGCAATCAAGGGCCTTCCGGCGGCCACTCCTTCTAAATATTTCCAGTTGGGCTTCAATTCTACCACTTGGTCGGCTTTTTTTTCCACTTTGATGATTTTCTCCAAAAATGTCCAGTCCAAATTCAGTTGTTTCGCCCACGACAATACCTTCAATGCTTTGAGTCCTAACCCTTCCGTAATAACCAATCCCATTCCCCCGCGAATACGGTTTGAAGGGACGCGTGGAAGGTTGCGCCACGCAGTAACTTCTAATTCTTCCGTGGGAATTCCATTGACACACACGGGGCAGCCTTTGGCAATGATACGTAACTCGTCGAGCGTCATTTTGATTTGGCGTGAAACCACGTCGGTTTGGTAAATGTTAACTTCTTCCGCGTACCGTTCCACTTCATCATTCGTTGGAAAATAGCGTGAAAGTCCTAAGAGTTTCTGCGCATAATCGCCTAAGATGAGCGGCAACACCGCAGCGCTTGCTCCCGCCGCACGAATGGGGCCGGCAAAATACACGTCGACGTACTTGGTTCCATCATCATTCGTGCCGATTTTAACATGAGGCAATCCATCCAGGGGCGCAACCACCACTCCTTCCGTCATGATCACCAAACTCGTCTTGATGGCCTGCTCGACGCGCTTTTCCATGTCGGGATTCGCATACCATCCGCCTTCCTGCAGCACGATTTCTTTGAAGATGGCAAAGATGGCTTTCATTCGGTCCCCTTTTTGTTCCGCGAGAATGATACGGAAACGTTCCGCAACGCCTTTGGGTCCCGCGAGTTTTTCGGTGCGGTCCGCTAAGTCTGTCACCGGAATACATTCGACTTCCGGATGAATGTCATATCCCGTGTTGCGTGCCGCCTGCGCGAGATTGAATTGCTCATTTACCTGCTTCACAATTCCATCGAAATATAATGTTGTGCGTGGATCGGCTTTGATTCCGGGAAGTTTTTCAACGGTCATTGGGGAACCTCCGGCGTGGGGGGAGAAGGCTCTGCTTTGTCGAAGCGCGATTCCCGAATGTTGGCGGTTTGAAAAAAGAATTGAGGAACCCTTCCAGGAGTGTTGATGAACCCCTTGGATGCGGCGTATGCACTTGTGGTTTGCCAACACCCGTTGTTGATGATGGTGGTTCCGCGGTATTGGGCATATCCATTGTGATGGTTGTCTCCCCCAATGTACACGTCCGGGAGCTCGCGCACGAGCATGTAGGCCCGTGGCTCGGGGGCATAGGGATGTTTCGTCCCGTACACGCTCATCAAATCCCGCTTGATGAGGAGTTCCTTAATGACCTCCTCCGGCTTCGTCGGGGGAATATTCATCGCAAACATTCCTCCAATGAGCCCAGATCCGTGATAAATGAGGGTTTTCTGATCCTCAATTTCCACCCAGGATGGAGACGGGAGAAAATGAATATTTTTTTGTCCATATAATTGGGGAACAAACTCCTTGATGACCGGTGGTTGGGGGTCGTGCCACCGGCACGGGTCATGGTTGCCGGGGGTGATAAATATTTCCAAGTGTTCCGGAAGCTGCAACAAATAATTCTGAAACTGATTGTATTGTTCATAAATGTCCTTAACTTCCAATTCGGGTAAATGGTTGGGATACACGCCGATCCCGTCCACATTGTCCCCGGCGATCACTAAATACTTTAATTTTCCCACGCGTTCTTTTTCTTTTTCACTTCCTACTTTTCCATTGGTCCATTCGATGAATTTTTCCCACCAGTCGCGCAGAAATAATCGGGAGCCGATGTGAATGTCGCTCGTGATAATCATTCCCAGATCAATTTCGCTGGTTTTGGGCTTGCGTTGAGGTAAATCCGGCCATGAAAAGTCTTTGACGATCAATAATTCCCCCGTGCGGGCAAGCTTCACTTTGATTCCGATCACATCATCGTCCGTGAGTCGCTTGGCCTTGCGGACCAGTTCCTCATCGGATGCCGGAATGAGTGCTTTCCCATGTCCTTCTAAGTCTTCCACCGTCATTAATACGTGTCCATTTTTGGTGAGCTTCTTTTCGGAGATCATCACAATCAAATCAAATTCGGTATCGCGTCCTTGGCGGTCGACTTTTCCTAATGATTTGGGTTGGTATCCTCGGTTTTTGAGTTCGCCGGAGAGAAACGTATACTTGTCTTGAAACAATTTCAAAAAATCAAGCGCTTTTCCTTTCGAGTCCGAGCTTCCGGAATAATTTAAGTGATGTAATATTTTGTAATTGGCCGAATATTCCGCCCCGATTGGTTTTTTGATTGCAGGAATGGATTCGGGAGAAGTAGAATATGTTTCGAGCGGGGTGTATCCCATCGTGGCTATTTTTCGTTCCACATGGGGCTTGGTGATCATGAACACGTTGTCTTTGGCCAGATCATCGAGTAATGCTGAAAAATTTCCATGCGTGGAAAGTAATTCTAATGCGTGCGGGTGGATGATCAATCCTTTTTGTTCCGCTGCCAGCAATACTTTTTCGGTTAACGGATTTTTTTCTAGAATAAGAGGGGTTGTCGTAGTGGGAACAGTCGACGGAGAAATAGGTGATTCGTCAGCCGTTGTACGATTGGTTTCCGCGTCCATGTTCCATTACCCGAGTTTTTCTTTCAATGACTCGAGTTCGGAAATAATGGTCCACAGGTCTGTGCGAGAGTGGGAGGGCAAATTAATGTCATTGCTCACGTCATCCAACAAGTAGATCGCGCGTGATAACGCCACATCATCGGTTGCCGTGAGAATCGCTTTCTTGGCTTCGTCCACCGCCCCTCGAATGTTTCGAGGAACTTGGTTGTCTTCCAAGACGTTTCCCATCAGATCCGCGATGGCGTTAATGTCGGTTCGTACCGTTTGGATATCCATTTTCTTCTTGGGCATATGATCTATCCCTCTTTCAGACTCAATTTAAGGAGTTATCGCCGATGTCAAGGCATAACACGCAATCAAAGCGTGTTAAGGGTTGAACAGTTTTGGAACTCTTAAAGGATGAGGGTCCCTACGAAACGAAGGAAAAATTAGCGTCCAAATCCAAGCGCGCGCCAGACGTGATCCTTCAAATTGGATTCTACGCCTTCTCCTTCTCGGATGGTGTCTACGCCGAAAATAGCGTGTGCATTTTCCATCATTTCAGAGGTGGCAATATCGGTTTTGTTGAACACCAAAATAAAGGGAATGGAAAAATCGGATTTCAATCGATCCAACAATAGTTTTTGTTTTTCGAGGGAGTATCCGGACGACAATGTGGGGTCAATCACAAACACAATTGCGGTGGCAAGGTGTTTCAGCGCCGCGCGGGCCTTCTTTTCAATGGGGTTCCATTTTTCATCCACACGATCCAATAACCCGGGCGTATCTACTACTTGCACTTCGCGGTAGCGCATGGAAAAATACCCGAGTTGGATGGATTTAGTCGTGAACGGATAGGCAGCGATTTGGGCTTTGCTTCCCGTGAGTCGTTTCAATAAGGTGGTCTTTCCCGTGTTGGGAAATCCCGCCAAAATCAATGTGGGAATATCCACCCGCACATCCGGGACTTCTTTCATCATTTGATTGGCGGTGCGGAGAATGTCAATGCTTTTTTTGAGACTCTTTACAATGGAAGCCGAGCGTCCAAAGAAGCGCGCGGATTCTTTCTTCATGTGTTCAATCGAATCCCCGGCCGGCTGGTAAATCGCGCGCTTTCCTTGCATGAATTGTTTGCGCAACAATTTGCGCACGGAAACCATTTGGGAAACCGATTGCTTAATCGCGCCCACATTCATGGTTTCGGGTAACAATTCCTGGTAAAACGGGTGGAGTTCATCAAAACGCGGAACGGAAATAATCATATGGTTCATTTGCTTGTCTAAATAGTCCGTAAACGTCTCCATTTTGTGCACCACTTTCTCTTTCCGATGCTGCACCGCGCTCAGACGCGTGCGTTTCACGTTATCGTTCTTGCGCGCATGACCAAAAGCCGCTTCGATGAGCTTTTCGGGGGTTTCAATGGAATAGAACTGCATACAAATCACCCCTGAAAGAGTGTTTATAAGGCCGTTTTCGTCCGGCCGCACCGAGAAACGGGTATCGAATTCGTTCGATACCCCTAGTTGTTGGAATCACGTAAAAAAGGCGGGATTTCGCAGGCGGTTTGGCCTATCTTATAAGGTTTTTGTCCACTATTTCAAGCATAGCGGGGACGTTCCACGTATGACTGGATTCAAATTGTATGACAAGAACTACAAGCGCTTGTTCATCCTCCCCGTCATTTTAACGGTTATCTTTCTCCTCATTACGTTTGTCTTTCCGGGAATGACGCTCGGATTAGACTTTCAGGGTGGAACACGCGTTATTGTGAACACCGACAAATTGCAGGAGCAGCCCGTCAAGGATTTGCTTACCCAGGATTTAGGTCTTCCTGAAGTCAAAGTCTCCATTGTTTCATCCCCCTTCGGAACGAGCGCTCGAATCGAATATGCCGAACCCAAACATTTGGCGGATGCCCGCGACTTGTTGGATCAAGGGGTTGAACTCAAGTCCAAAAACCCCGATCAAGCCCAGTCTACTCTTCTTCAGGTTTTTCAAAAGCTCAGCCTACCCGCACCTGCCTTTACGGGAATCGATGAGTTGGTTTCCGCTGCATCGGAGGCAGTGAATGCGGAGAGTTCTAAAATTGCCAATTCGGTTCGACAGGAATTAATTACCCAATTCGGACTCGATCCGAATACTCCGTTCACCACCGAGCAAGTAACCCCGACCTTTGGTGCGAGTTTTTTGACCAACACCATTTTGGTGGCGGTTGCCGGAATCGTACTCTTAACGGTGGTTATTTTCATTTTCTTCCGCGAGTTCATCCCGTCTATTGCAGTGGTGGAAGCCGTGTTGTTCGACATGCTCGCCGCGCTGGCCTTGCTCACCTTGTTTGGATTTTCCATCACCCTTTCAACCGTTGCCGCGCTGCTGATGATGGTCGGATATTCCGTCGACACCGACATTTTATTGACAACGCGTCTCTTGAAACGAAAAGACAAAACCGTCATTGAGCGCGCGAATGACACGCTCATCACCGGAATGACGGTAACCGCTACATTGTTTGGCGCCACACTCGTCATGCTCATCGTTTCGTGGTATTCGCAGATCACCATCATCTATGAAATCTCCGCCACGATTCTGTTTGGATTAATCGGCGACGTCATCGCCACGTGGTTTACCAACGCCCCCATTCTGTTGTGGTATTGGGAGAAAAAGAACGGGAGTATTTCTTCATCGTGAGGAATGAGACTATGACCAAACACCACTTGTGGAAAAATTGGAAAATCTGGCTATTAGCCATCTTCGTCTTGGGCAGTTTATTCTTCATGATTAAGATTGATGAAAATGGTCTTGGTCACAATCTTACATTGGGAACCGAATTCAAAGGGGGAACGTTGTTCCAACTCCAACTCGCGGAACCGGCCACGGCGTCCCAGCTGAGTGAAATCAAAATCATTGTGGAAAAACGGTTGAATCCGGCTGGAATTAAGGATGTCACCGTCAGTAATACCGGAGATCAGATCATCCTCGCCCAAGTGGCGGAAACCGATCCAGACGCGGTGGAAAACTTGCAAGCGTTGTTGTTGAAGCAAGGAAAGTTTGAATCGTTTTTGAACGGGAAAAAAGTCTTTGATGGGGCTCAAATTGTTCAGGTGATTGAAAACCCCCAACAAGGATACGGCGCCCATCCCACCGGAATTGGAGACCAGTACGCATGGACCCTCCCCTTTTTGTTGAACGATACCGCCGCACACGATTTTACGCAGGCCGCATTCCATCAGTGCACGCAAACTGGATTCTCGGGCGGAGAAGCCAATTGGGATTGTGAAGCCACATTCTTTTTCATCGATCGCCCCTCGAATGCGATGGTCGTGTATCCGGCATCCGTTCGTTCAAGCGATGCGGGAAAACTGGATGTGACGGACACCATTTCACTCCCCACGGGGGTCACCATTACTGACATCATTGAGAACTCCGAATTAGAGTTTTTGGAACCCGACGTGAACGGGTTTACTCCTGCACAGCTCGCCCTTCTTTCGACTCCTCCTGAAGGAGTCAAGAAAGTGATGTACCCCTCTACGCTGAACGAGTCGCTCGTCGCCCAGTTGAAGGCCAGCACTACCTTGGAAGTGGTTTCCATTGATGTAGATCCCCTAACCCCGTGGATTGTGGATGCTACGGGATTACGCGACGTGATTTCCCTCTCTCCCGGCGTTACGGGAAACAGTCCCTTCATTGCGGATGCCAAAGACGCTAAACCGATGCAGTTTTTGACCATTCAAGGAACGGCCGCCAATGCGGCGGAAGCCAAACAGCGATTGGATGATTTGCGCGTGCTCTTGAAGAGCGGAGCGTTACCCATCCCCATTATTTCCATCAACAAGCAGACCATTTCCGCGGAACTAGGCGAACAATTCCTCTCGAACGTGTGGGTGATGGGTATTCTCTCCTTCATCGTGGTGGAGATTATCATTTTCATCCGCTATCGCAAGCTCCGATTGGTTGGACCGGTAAGTCTGATGGGTATTTCGGAAGTCATTATGATTCTGGGATTTGCTGCGATTGTGAAATGGAACTTAGATTTAGCCTCCATGGCGGGAATATTAGCCGCGGTTGGAACGGGCGTGGATTCCGCGATCATCATGACGGATGAAATTTTGCACGGTGGAGAAGAAGAACACACGGACGATGAAAAAAGTATGACCGCACGTGCCAAGCGAGCGTTTTTCATTGTAGCCGCATCGGCTGCCACGGCGATTGCCGTCATGTTACCGATGATTATTTTCGGATCCGGCATTGGAAAGCTCGCGGGATTCGCGTTGACCACGATTGTGGGAGTATTGTTGGGAGTCTTGATTTCCCGACCCGCGTTTCAGGAAATCATCAAGCATTTGTTGGTTCCGAAGGCCAAAGAAGAAGCCGCTGCAGCAGCGCAGACCGTTTAGCGGGACTGGTTTCCTACTAAATACCGGGCGAGTTCACCCGCATTCATTGTACGGGTTTCTTTTTTCATCAGCTCCATCCACATCCATAGAATCATTCCACTCAGTGCAAACCAGGAGAGGATGTGAAACGTTTCCGCGGCGGCGAAAGAATAGTTTACTCCCACCCAGACGACGAAATAAATGCGAATAAAATTGAGGAGGAAAATAAGCAATCCTCCTTCCATCAAAAAACGAACTTTGGTGGCCCAATCCGGGATGTTAAACCCCAACACGAGACCCGCAAACAATGCTAGGGTAGTGAATCCGCTGCAGAACGCGCTGATTTCAAACCATGATTCGTTGACGAGGAGAAATGTCTCGTTTACAGGAACATGCAACAGGTTTCCAATCTGCGTCGCGATCCATTCTTGATAGCCGAGCGGGGGAAACAAAAACAGGAGTAATTCAACAGCAAAAAAAACGAGAAAGAACCGAACCACAAACGTGCGAATGACCGGGTGCGAAAAAAAAGGTTTCCGAGACATGCGCAGACTCCCTTCCACTCTACCACGGGACGTTTTTGATTTTCAATTCATAGGCGAGACGGTTGAACGCGAGGTGCATGAAGGGCGTAATCATGATCAGTAATGCAATTCCCGTCCAGTTGGGGATGCTCACCAACAATCCCAGCGCCAACCCTCCGACGACAAAATCCAGCTGATCCAACACGTGCGCCGGCTGCCCTCGTTTCATATTGATTCGGCGTTTAATGTAACTCCCAATCAAATCTCCTAAAATCGCCCCGACTGAAAGGAGAATAGCATACTCTAGATACGCGGGCGAGACCATGGCCGTATACGCGGGGAAAAAATACTGCAAGAGTAACCCTGTAAACGAGCCGATCAACACGCCCATCAGAGTGCCTTTCCACGTTTTTCCTTTTCCAAAAAGAGGCTGTCCATCCTTCATGACATGATTGAAATCCAGCGGCGTCTTTCCTCCAAATAACATCGGAGACGCGTTCGCCATGTACATCGGGAGCGCGGTAAAGAGCAAATAGACCCAGAGCGTGTCCATGAGGTAATCGACAGGAACCCTCATTAAAAGGAAATGCTCTCCACAGGATGTGTATACCCTACGCATGACACGAGGATGAATACATGAACCCCCCACGTAGTCCCAATCCCAGCAAACCTTCTTCCATTTCCGATCACGACCCGCGCGTAACGCCATGGGAAGAAGACGAAGTGAAGCCGCATCACACGCCCCCACGTGCCCCTCAAGGAAGAACCCTTCGCGATTGGGCCGTGTTAGGCATTGGATTTTTGCTCGTCCTATATGTGATCAGTTTTTTGCTCGTGGGTTCAAGTGGTTCACGTGAAATGAGTGGATTTACATTCGGACAAAGTACCATGGCCATCGTTTCCATTCAGGGGGAAATTTCCTCCTCCACTTCAACAGGGACGATTGGATATCAGGACGTCATCGATGAGTTAGAACAAGCCGACGCGGATCCGTCCGTGAGTGTCATTTTCTTAGACATTGATTCCGCAGGTGGAAGCGTGGTGGCCAGCAAACAAATGGTGGCGAAAATTCGTTCGGTGAAAAAACCCGTCGTGAGTTGGATTGGCGAAGTGGGGGCGAGTGGAGCCTATTATGCGGCCTCAGCATCGGATTACATTGTCGCGGACTCCGATTCCATTACGGGAAGCATTGGGGTGATTTCTCGTCAACCGAATGTCGAAAAACTCTTGGATAATCTTGGCATCTCGATGGAAGAAATTACCTCCGGAAAACTCAAGGGAACGGGATCTCCATTCAATGAGTTTACGGATGAAGAAAAGGAATTGTTTCAAACCCTCATCAATCAAGCCTTTGAAGGATTTGTGAGCGATGTGCGCGCATTTCGCGGAGAGAAATTGGATGAATTGAAATTCAGTAACGTCTTGGACGGTCGTATTCTCTCCGGAAAGCAAGCGCTGGAAGTAGGATTGATTGATCAAACCGGAACGAGAGAAGAAGCCATGCTCAAAGCCGCTGAATTAGGTGGAATCGAAGGCAAACCCGGAACGGTTTCCTACCGAAAAGAAACATTTTCGTTCGCGGATTTGTTCTTTTCCGCCGGCTCTTCGTTTGGGGAAGGGTTGAAAGTAGGCGTGAGTAAAAATGCGGAAGCCAGTACAGGACTTTCGGCGAAATGAAGGGATGAATATGGACGAAGACGTGAAGCTCGGATTGTATCAGCACTTCAAAGGAGGAAACTACCGCGTCGTGGGAATTGCCCGCCATAGTGAAACCCTCGAAAAAATGGTGGTGTATGAGTCACTCT
>CAYHGC010000005.1:0-25659 GCA_964356075.1 uncultured archaeon | reverse complement strand
CCGGTGTTTGAAATCGTCAATACGGTGGGATTTCCAATGGATGAATTTCGTAATCCTAAATATCCGGCCGTCGTGTAGAGTTCCCATGACACAACTCCCGCGCCGACTTTAATCAGGTTTCCAAAAATCGTTCCAGGAAAGGAGTACACGCTCGAAACGGTTCCGGACGCCGTACCATCTCCCAATTCCGAAAGATCGTGTCCGACGGGGGTGGGGGTCGTACTAAATACGGGCCCAGCTAAACTGATGAGAATCATTCCAAATCCAATCATCGCGAGAACGCCTAATACTACATGCGACTTCGGCAAAACCGTTGTTTCGTTCTTTTGGTCCAAACCCCAGCGTTTCATGATCAAAGACACTCATTCCCTGGCTTTTATACTTAACCCTCATTCAATTGACGGGTTTTCGGCGACCGTTTATAAAACGCTCTAAACCCAATCGGTATAGGCCGTGGGCCCAAGTGGGGTTCATCAAATAAGTCATTTGCAGCGATGGCGGAGTGGTCTAACGCGCCGGTCTGGAAAGCCGGTCTCCTCACGGAGGCACGAGTTCAAATCTCGTTCGCTGCGTCTCAACAGTTCCGGCTGTTGGGTGCGGTATAGAGGTATCGCGCCCCGATACCTCGGCTGGACTTTTTTTTTAATAAACCCAAACACCCTTTAAAGATGTTATGTACAAATAATCGGTCAAGAGAGTGTGTTCCATGCGATTCGTAGTTGGACTGATTATCGTTTCATTTATTTTTTCAGCAGGACTCGTTTCTGCGGCTTTCGGCGCGTCCGAAATGCAAATGACGTACAATATTGAAGATCGTGAACTCATGTATGCGATCCCCGGAATCAATCCGGATGCCGTGATTACAGAAAAAATTGACAAGTCTCCGGGAAAATGGATGCATAATGTAAAAATCAGCCAGGATGATAGTCCCACTTCTCATTTCAAATTTACGCAAATCCGACAATCGTTGACCGAACTCGGTGAACGAACGGATCGATTTGAGTATCGTTTTCATCAAATGAAATACGGGGATGAATTCGGTCTGCACTTGTATGATTTTTCATATGTCGTCAAATTCACGGATGATTTGAAAATCACGCAACGATTCAAAGTAAATGGACAAACTAAATTATTCTTCAAATACAACCCTGTGACAGATGAAACGAGCATCTTTCATGATGTGGAAGGGGACGGAACCCACGACCAAGTATTTTACCAGACGTGGAAAGGATACCATTCCATCAAATTGAACACATCGAATGGGTTTGTCTTAGCCACGATTGATTCATCGGTCTAATTTTTTTTGTGAGAGGGGGATTATTATATCCCTCCTTCCTCTCTTTTCAATGAACTCTGATCCATCCTGCATATATTGTCAAATCATCAAAGGCGACTTACCTTCTTACCGCGTGTACGAAGATTCCAACTATCTCGCGTTTCTGAACATTTACCCCATCGTTCCCGGCCACACGCTCGTGATTCCCAAAAACCACGCCATTGATTTACTCCATAACACTCCCAAGGATCGCGATGGATTGATTGAAATCGTCGCCAAAATGGCACCGCGCATTTTGAAGGCGGTGGGGGCTTCTTCATTCAACATTGGGGTGAACACGGGAAAAGATTCCGGACAGGCCATTTTTCACACGCACTTGCACATCATTCCCCGACGCGCCAACGATGGATTAATGGAATGGAAAAACATCGAAATGCCGAAAGGAGAACTCTCGAATTTAGCGGAGAAAATCCGCCGAACCCAGTAGGGGTTTTTTATAGAACAGAAGCGAGTTCTCATCGTGAAACGAGACGCTACATCTAACAAAAACTGTCAACTCGAGGTCATCTTTCCTCATACGAAAGACGGACGTCCGACCATCTACGATTTCTTGTGGGAAAGCGCCGGACCATTGTTTAATTCGTTGAATGAAAAAACCATCCGCGTGCATGCATCTTCTTTTTCTTCGCCAAAAAAAATGAAAACGTATTACGAATCGTTTGCCCAAAAAATTCCATCCGAAAAACGATTCAACGTTCGATCGCAGCCCGTTTCAGGAAACGGAGTTGACGCGACGATTCCTTCTCACCATTTAGATCACTTTCTGAACGCATACAACATTCTATTCGACGCCCATTTTTCGGGATTGCAATTGGAATCTGATTCCACGCGTGTGGATTTCTCTCGCGCGGGAGAACACACGATTCAAGTTGAGACCACCCAGGAAAAAGCCGAACAAATCAAATCGTTTTTTTCCCGCACAACAAATCCCCCTCAAATTCGAACCTTTCG
The DNA here is from genome assembly GCA_964356075.1 of uncultured archaeon. Taxonomy (GTDB): domain Archaea; phylum Iainarchaeota; class Iainarchaeia; order Iainarchaeales; family VGJJ01; genus VGJJ01. The sequence goes on along the minus strand of CAYHGC010000005.1, from coordinate 23,372 downwards.
ATTTGGGGTTGAAAGTCCATTGCATCGCGCACTGGAGAAAAGGCGATAACCGTGAATGTGACCGGAAACAAAACCACCGCGCTCATGCATCTCCTGGTGTGGACCGAGCTGCAGCGGTTGCGCGTCAATCAAAAATGGCCCATTACCCGCATGGTGGCGGAGCAGACCGTTGTCTTGAATCACGATGGACATACTCCCACTCCCCCCCGCGAAGGGAAGTTTGATTTCTTTGTAGAAACACCCGCGAAAGACATTGGGTTTGAAGTCCTCACCCGTCCAACGAAAGGAAAGATGATCAAAAAAATAGCCTATTGGGATGAGGTGGACGATTTTGTGTTTGTGATTCCTCATAATGCGCTGCTTCCGTATCAAAAAACATCCACCATTCATGGTTGGAAGGTCCGTCCCAAATACTTGCCCGCTCTTTTTGGTGAAAAAGGTCTGTATGCCTGGCTTGTTGATTTAGATCAACAGCGCATCATTGCCCGTCAACCGTTTGAGAAATTATATTTTGTGGAAGCAGAAAAAAAAGGAAAATCACAATCGAAGCGCGGCACCGGCCGCAGAAGAACACTTTAAGTGTTCTCTTCCTTTTTGTATCGTAAAGTTTCCTGGCCCGGTAGCTCAGCCTGGATAGAGCACCTGCCTTCTAAGCAGGTGGTCGAGGGTTCAAATCCCTCCCGGGTCGCCTTTCCACTCCTTTTTCTTTTTGAGAAAAAGAAAAAGTAGACGGCCAGTCCAAAAGAAAAAAGAAGGGTGCTTTACACCCTTCATTTGAAGCGCCTTTCGAACTTTGGGAAAGTTCGATCAAATTTTCGCCGGCCTTTTCTAAAAAGGCCGATCTAAAGGCGCGTTCCCGAAACCAATCGGGGTCGTTTCATCGGATGTTTAATCCGAATCCTTCTCTGGAAGCTCTACGGATTTTGTTCTTGTGTAACAGATTTTCCATGGCCCGATCAAAATCAGGAAGATCAGAGAGATTCCTCCCAACGAAGGCTCGAAGTCCTTTGTTGCTTCCAATTCTACCCGGTTCTAAGCGAAGGGTCTCTAAGATAATCCGCTCAATCAATTGCACGCGCAATTTCCGATCCATTGTCGTCCGCGCTGCATTTTTCATTGAAATCAAATATTCACGCGAATTTGAAAAACGTTTTATTGGTTCTCGACTAACAACTCCTGCTGCGGGAACGCGACCCGGATTCCGAACCCGAGTTCGTAATTTTGGTGTAATCGTTGCTGGCATGGGTGTTTCTGCCTTTTGTCATATAAAAATCTACTCCATTTTATTCCAGCGGGTGAATAGTCCCTTGAACCGATTCATTTCTATGTGTGACGGATGTCATACTTGGCAATTACCTTATGAACGGCCCCCCTCGTGAGGCCAACCCAATTAGAGCTCCCCACATGGGTTTGGTATTCGAGGATACCATCGTGCATGAGTTCGCGCAACGCAACCTGATAAAGCCCATGGAATTTCTCAGGAATGGTAAAATTACGCAAGGCTCGTGCAGAAATTCGTCCAGCCCCCTTTACATCGGTTCCCATCTTGATTAGAATTAATTCTTTCAAACCCGCCTTAATCTGCTCTTCGTTCCCTTTTTCCAAACGCATCGAACTTATCCTTTTGTACAAATGCCCTTTCCATTCCGGACGAATACGATGCATTTCACTCATCCGAGAAAGAATGGTGGGCAACTCATCCGGGAGTCTCTCGGCGGGCATCACATCGGGTCGCTTTTCATCCATCGCGGTAAATTTTCTCTTTGCGGCTCGCATAGCACGTTTTGCGGCTTTTTTAGGATTGATGTGTTCATCGATTTTGAGCGGACCTGGGACCGATGAAGAGGGGTTGTCCCCATTTTCATTTGCATATTTTTTCAAAATGCTCTGAACGAGCGCCGCTCGCTCTTCGCGGGATTTCTTGCTGAAAAACGCGCGTGCAAACTCCTGAATCCGACGCATGTGACTCGTGCTATAATCTCGAAACCCACTCCCTGATTGTTCACGATTTAATTTTAATTTTTCAAAAATCTCATCCGCATTATAATTCAGTTTTTGAAGTTCTAAACGGAGATAATACCGCGATGCCTTGAATGCATCGTTCGCTGCACGACGCAAGGGTCGGGTTGGGGTGCTGCTTTTACCTTTATACCCCTTTCGCGTCTCCATTCGCTCGGTGAATGTTGCCGCGATCTCTTTACGCTTCTCCCTTGGAATGACAAATTGGGAAAGAACCCGTCGCAAACGCATCTTCCACCGTTTGTGGCGAATGAATTCATTCTGTTCATTCGATTCAACCGCTTTCCGATCGAGACGTTTTTGCCGCAGAAAATCCATTTCAACGGCGTGACGAATAGACTCGAGGGTTCCATGATTATTTAATTCATCAAAACCCGCGAGGGGTGCCATTCTCCGAAATGAACGTTCCACCATGCGTGGAGAAGAGCGAATTTCGTGCGCACCAAAATCACGCAAAATGAGAACGGTCAAATACAACCGGGCCAATCGATCGCGCAGGGTTTTGTAAAATGTTGCATTGGTTTCATTTCCTGGAAAACCATGATACGCCTCATCAAGCCTTCCCGCGACACGGAAAACCCTTCCCGGAGAATGAGTGGTCTCGATCAAATCATGGATACTAATCGTTTGCTCCGGCCGGTCTTTAGAAACGAGCTGAATAACAATGGATTTTCCCTTCCCGAACACGTGATCAGTGGTCCTTCGGATTTCATTCTGCATCGCAGCATGCACCCAACGGGTTTCGCGCGGTTGAAAAGGGATTTTGGAGAGGACCCCAATTCCTTCCTGAATATCCGTATTCAGTTCGTTTTTTTTTGCAATAAATTCTCCCCGCATGGTATCATGGTCTTTTCCCCCAATACGATCCAAAACAAATTTTCCCTGCGTTCGCTTGGCCATCGCCCTCCCCCACGGACTCGCAATTAATCCGGTGTAATAGGGATCCGTTTTTTCAGGAAGGTACGCGCGTTTCGTCCATGCACGAGCGCGCCGGCGGAGACGACGCAAGGTCCTCCTGGTTGTGGTGGATGCCGCCATTCCGTTCCATTTTTTTTCATGTTAAAAAAAGAATATGCTTTATAACCCCAAAAAGACTCTTCCCGGGTGAATAGACACATTTTCGCGGCCATCATGGCCGTGCTCGCGTTTGCTTCGATTGGTCCTTTTGTTCGATTTCTCGAGCCTCATTTCTCTCTTTCCATGATTACGTTTGGTCGTGCATTTTTTGGATTTATTTTTGTGTTATGGATCGTCCCCAAGCTCGATGGAAAAAATGGGAAATCATTACGTGTGACCAACAAGCGGGACTTTGCGGATTTCGCGATTGTAGGATTGCTTCTCGCGCTGACGATGAATCTCTATAATTCGGCATTTGCGATTGCTCCATTAGCCGATGTGGTGTTGCTCAATTACACGCATGTTTTTCTTTCTCCTATTCTGGCGATGTTCCTCTTGCGTGAACGCTTGAAGATGGATTCGCTCATTTTATTGTTCACCGGTTTTCTGGGGTTGGCGGTTATCAATCCCTTCGATGGGACAAGTCCGGAAGGTAGCATGCTCGCGTTGGGGGCAGGAATTTCCTATGCATTCATGGCCGTCTACATGCGCAAATCTGATCGCCATCATGGATTGGGAAACACCGCGTGGTTTCTCGGATTCGCCTCTTTGTTTCTTCTACCGGGAGCGCTCACTTCGCCGGGATTTATTACGCTTGAAAGCATTCTCCTGCTCGCGGCCGCGGGAATTATTTCTACCGGCCTCGGGTATTTGTTTTTCAATTATGCATTGGAAGGATTGCGCGTCCACACGGTTTCCATTCTGGATTTAGTGTTAGGAACCCTCATCGGGGTCGCATTGAGTGTGGTGGCGTTCCATGAAGACCTAACCTGGAATGTCATTGTTGGGGGGTTAATTGTCGTAGGGTCGGGTATCCTCTTCATTCGAAAACAACATCTCCTAGCCCTCGATTTAAAATCCTCTTCCATCCCAAAAGGAATCTATGGTACTGCCTTCGTACAAGGAAAAACTCGCCGCGTGCATTGATGCATTAGTCGTCAAAACAGGTGCGACTTCTCCGGGAAAAGAATCATTGCTTTCTCAAATTACGATTCCTCCTTCCGTGGATAAAGGAAACCTTTCCATTGCGGTATTCAAATTCATGCCGAAGGGAGAAAACCCCACGACGTTTGCACAGAAACTCGTGTGGCAGTTCAAAGGGGATTCGGATTTTGAAAAACTCGAAGCAACGGGACCCTACATCAATGCATTCATTTCTCCTGCCGTACTCAATCCGACTATTCTCACGGAAGCATCAAATGCGCCTTCGGTGCCGGGTCCAAACGCTCCGTTTGTGATTGTAGAATATGCATCTCCTAACACCAACAAACCCTTACACGTGGGTCATCTTCGAAATATCTCGTTAGCTGAAAGCATGATTCGCTTGCTCGAGCATGAAGGCAACAAGGTATTCCGGACACAAATCATCAACAACCGTGGAGTGCACATCTGCAAATCCATGCTCGCCTATCAAAAGTGGGGCGAAGGAAAAACCCCCCAATCGGAAAAAATGAAACCCGACCATTTTGTGGGAAAATACTACCAATTATTCTCCAAGCGCGCCGAGATGGATGAGAAACTGGAAGAAGAAGCGCAGCACATGCTTCTAAAGTGGGAACAAAACGACGGAGACGTGCGCGCACTCTGGAAAAAAATGAATGCGTGGGTTGAAGAGGGATGGAAGGACACGTTTTCAAAACTCGGTGCGACATTCGACAAAAATTATTACGAATCCGAGATTTACATGCATGGAAAAGAAATCGTGCAGCAGGGATTGGACAAAGGACTGTTCGTCAAAGCCGATAATGGAGCGATCATTGCTCCGCTGGAAAAAAAATACAAGCTTCCAGATAAACCCTTGTTGCGCGGAGATGGAACAAGTCTGTATTTTACTCAGGACATGTATCTCGCGATGAAACGATTTGAGGATTATCCTCAGACGGATCGAATTATTTATATCGTTGGGGCCGAACAAGAAATGCACTTCAAGCAATTGTTTGCCATTCTTGACATGCTCGGATTTACTCAAGCCAAAAAATGCTATCACTTAGGATACAATCTGTTGGTTCTCCCGAGCGGAAAGATGTCGGCTCGCGCTGGAACGGTCGTGGATGCGGATGAATTAATCAACGAGCTCACTCAGCTCGCTAAAGATGAATATACGAAGCGCTCGCCTGAAATGAATCCTACTGAAATCGCTCGACGAAGCGCGGTAATTGGAATGGCGGCGTTGAAGTTTTTCATGGTTAAGCAAGACGCTAAAAAGGAGATTATTTTCAATCCCGCGGAAAGCATTTCATTTGAAGGGCAAACGGGTCCGTATTTGCTCTATGCGAATGCGCGTGCTCAAAGCATGTTGAAGAAGTCCCTTCGAAAACCCTCGATTGAAAAGGCAGGATTATTGACCGAAACGCGCGAGAAAGAATTACTTTCATTACTCTCCAGAAAATCAGAGATCATTTCTAGCGCACTCGCGCATTATTCCCCGCATGTACTGGCATACTATTTGCTCGAGCTTGCCAACACGTTTAACACGTACTATCACGAAGTCAAAGTGATTCAAGAAAACCCTGACCTGGAAGATGCTCGCCTTGCTCTTGTAAAGGCATTTCACGACGTGATGGAAGAAGGATTATTTTTACTCGGAATTGAAACGCTGAAAGAAATGTGATCCGGAAAAATTCTCTGTAGTTATTTAACCCTTTCGCGCGCCCCTTGACGCATGCCAAAATACCGTATTTTTGAATTTGAAAGCTTTGAAGATGATTTTTCAAAAATCGAAAAAGCCGATCAAGATAGGGTGGAACGGTTTATCCTACAGCTAAAAGAAAATGCGGATCTCGTGGGTCAACCCCTTGGTTTTCCCTATATTCGCGAGAAAAAATTTGACGGAAATAGGCTTTATTTTGTTGTTTATACAGAATGGAATGTAGTATTGCTGTGGGGAATTAGCGACAAAAAGCAGCAACCCCTTTCCATTTTTAAAATTAAGCAATCCCTCCCTGATCTGAAAAAATATGTATGGGAAAAAATCACTCGTGGTTTTGAATAACACGAGGCTTCCAAATTCGAATCCGACCAGCTTTAGCGTCTTCAAATCCGCGCTTCAAATCTTCCCAAAGTGGATCTTTAGTTTCGGTTTTCGTTTTGGATTTTGCCACCATTTTCGACTTCATACAATCAATATCCCCCGTTTCTCCTTAAAAAATGGCGTTGAAAAATCAACGAACGAGCGGCTTCCACTGGGCAATATGACCTTTTTCAGCATCCTTGAAAACGTATAGATCCTTCGAATTACTTCTTTCGCCGTTTCCGTGTAATAAAAAGTCCATGAGGTTTCAACTGTTTTTTCACTGTATAGATTAAATCTGCTTTAGCCTTTCGTTTGTTTGATTCATCCCAAATAGAATGAAATACTAGACTAACACCTCGTAATTCAGGAATATTGTAAAGTTTGATATTCACATTTAATTTTCGATTATACTCTTTCAATCGGTCTGGATTAATCAATAATGCCATTGCAATAGAATCGGTTTCTTCATGGATATTACAAACAACTAATGCCTTCTTGATATGCTGGAATTCACGAACTATAGTACCTGCGTAATATACTGCATTTTCGCGGGAAAGACCACGGGCCCGAAGAAGCCGAATTGCTCGCTCCGATCCAAAAAAATCAGTCAGCTCTTTTTCAGATTTAAACATGTTCCAGCCAGGTTGATTATCTTATTAAATTATTCGAAAAACAGGGAAGGTCGGCCCTTCTGCGCCTTTGATTTTTTATTTAATGGATCATGCGCATCATTGATTTTTACCTGCATCTGGGTAAATTTCTCCAACTGACGCATGGATTCCTGTAACCAGTTGGTATCTTGATCATCGGCAGAATAAACATAGGCGGTTTTGCGCGTTCCACCTTTCACGAGCTTTTTGACGCGCTCCATGTCCTGCAAAACATTCTCGATGAACTGCACGCGGGTTTCCATTTCGGCCGAAGGGGATCCATACGGTCGTTCAAGCGTTTGAATGCTCACTAATTCAGGCAAGCGCGCTTTTTCTCCCATTTCCTCGGCCAAAAAGGGCGTGATAGGGGAGATCAAAATCAACCATTCGCGAAGGAGGCGCTTAACAATCGGCCGTTCATCGCCGCCATATACTTTCTTGTACCGCTTCACTTCGTTGAGTGTTTCAAAAAAGGCTTTCTGGGCTGCGACCATAAAGTCCATGCGATCATATGCATCAAACGCCTCTCCGAGTTTCACGCGGAGATTGTGTTCCAGCCAATTTCCCTCCTCGGTTGTATCGCCAGTTTGACAACTGATCGCCTCGGCGAAAATTCGTTCTAGCTCAACGAGCTTGCTGCGAACTTGCGGAACCTGATTATCTTTCCAGTCCGCCACACGTTCAAATCCGGCGGAAGACATGATGAATAAGCGCATGAGGTCAGCACCATAGTCGCGCACGGCATGCTGCAAGGGGATAACGTTTCCCTTTGATTTGGACATCTTAACGCCATTGCGCACGAGCATTTCGTTAAAGGATAATCCCTTAGGCCAAAACTCGGGTGGAAACAATAGAGTGTGGGTAAACAAAAAGAATGAAATGTGGTTCGAGATGTGTGCCGGCGCGGTGTGTCTCAAATCATTGGGATACCAGTAGTTGACATCCGTGAAAATGATTTCGGCGATTTTGGCGCGCGGATCGTTTCCAGCTAGTCGTTTTCCGAGTAATGCAGCATCATAGAACGCTTCATCCAATTGTTCGGGTGTCATTTTGGCGTTTCGAATATGCAATCCCGCGATGTAAAAGATCATATAAATGGTGGAATCCGATAAGGGTTCAATCATCCATTCTTCGGCGAACGGAAACGGCGTGCCGAGTCCGCGCTTACGAATGCAGGGACGCTTTTCTAACCATTCAATAGCATCCAAAATGTTTCGCTTAAACTTTTCGGGATACACCGGGATTTTTTCCACGAGTTCTCGCGTTTTCTTTTTCCATTCGGGGGAGGAATAATCCAGAAACCATTGATCGTCCAACACCGCTACACTCACCGGGTTTCCGGCGCGCGTTACGGCACGGCGGGAGGGTTCATAAAATAAATCATGTCGCTGAGAACGATTTAACATCTCTACCATCTTATCTTTGGCTTTTTGTACGGGCATTCCAGAGAGAGGGCCGTTTTGGGCGTTCATTTTTCCTTCATAGAATTCCTTCTTGTAAATCTCTTCCGTGGCCATTTGCAATGAATCGCGTTGGGCGAGGGTTGGATTTTTGAATTTAGCGAGCAATGTGATGATGGTACTTTGATCGGGATTGTCAATAATCATTTTGGGCTGAACCTTTAGCGCCACCACATCTCCTTTTTCCTGGCGATCCTTGAGCGCGGCATAATCCCAGGGTGCGTGTCCGGGGACCGAATATACAATTCCAGTTCCTTTTTCCGCCGAAACAAAACTCGTTTCTAAAATAGGAAGTTTTTGATCATGATGAATAGGATGCTGCACGTCTTTTCCGATTAATTCCAATGTGGGAATATCGGAGACGATTTTTACATTTTTGGATTGCTGTCCGAGCTTTTCAACCGCGTTTTTAGCGACGATCCATTCTTCCCCATTTACCAAGGCTTTCACATATTCATTTTTTGGATTCACCCAGAGATTGGTTACCCCATACAGGGTTTCCGGTCGCAAGGTAGAGGCCACAATAAATGATTTTCCAAATGGAAACTTGATCAGATCAAACGTTTGAACAGAGACCTTGTCCGTGTCGCCGTCTTTGATATCATCCTCTCCCACGGCATTTTTATCGATCGTCGAAAAAAGAATGGGGTATTTTCCTTTTACCAATGCCCCCTTTTCTTTGAGCTTGCGAAACTGCCACTGGATGAATTTCTGATATTCCGGATCCATCGTTGTAAATTTGGGTCGCCAATCAATGGACGCACCGATGCGTTCTAAATCGTCCGCGACGTGAACAGCGAAATACGCGGCGACATTTTTGGGATCTTCAAATGACGTGAGGATTTGGTCTATTTTTTGGTCATCGCTTTCATATATCGCTAAATATTCGTGGTAGAGCTTGAGTGTCTCAGGGTCTTTTCGCTTGATGGCATCGCTAATCGCGAGGACGGGCGTTCCGGTTACATGAAAGCCCATGGGCCAAAATACATTCTCTCCCTTGATCCGATGAAAGCGTGCAATGACATCCCCATTGGTGTACGTGCGTCCGTGACCCACGTGTAACGGGCCGGTGGGATACGCATAGGGCACAGTGAAAAAGAATTTCTTTTTGGATTCATTTTTTTGGGGCTCGAATGCATGGAATTCCTTCCATTTCTGGATCCATTTCTCCTCGCGCGAAATGCCTTTTTGATGAAACTCTTCTTCGTGCATGCTCAAAGGGTTTTAGCCCCAAAAAGGCTTAATAACGCGACCTTTTTTCCAAAAAGCTCGACCAAAAAGGGGAGTATTGCTTCGCAATACCCCTGTTAACTCTTTGCTCAAATCCCCAAGAAAAGCCGGGTTTGTTGTTGTAGTTTTGCATAGTGCTGATCCACGATTTTGTGATTCACATACGGATGATGCTGACGAAATCCCCCTCCAAACGAATGGGGGATGTGCAATAACTCATGAATGATGGTTTTGACCTGGTCGGCTTCATTCTGACGATCAAACTTTTCAGAAATGAGTTCAATGGCATAGAATGGGGGTTGTTGCAAACCCAACTGGATGATCTTAGGCATCGTGTGAATGCGTGCAATCGTTCGTCGCGATTTGCTTCCCGTGGATTTGAAACAAACCACCCGGTCTTCCGAAATATGAGTCATGTTGAGATGTTTCACCATCGCGCGCATTTTTTCTGTCCATTCAGGAGAGGGAATGTATTTCATAGAGGAAGCACGACGAATAGGAATAAATGCTTAGCGAAGGAAATTCACCGAAAAAAAGAGAAAAAGAGGGGGCCTTTCGACCCACCTCGATTTTATTTTATTCAAATCAAAAACAGGGGCGCGAGGACCAAGCTCAATGTTCCAACGAGCTTCCCGAATGCCATCGCGACATCAATTGATCACGGATGCGCAGTCGCGACGGCTTCAACTGCATGAGCGGCGATTTCAACATGTTCGACCGGAATGTGCGCAGCAGCGTTCAAGACAAACTGCACCACAACAAACACGACAAACAATCCGATCAACGCAATCCCATCTCGGCGCGTGAGTCTGCGTTCGGAATCTAAAAACGTGGTGAGCATAAACGCAGCAAAAACCATGAACAACCCCGATATTCCAATAATGGTCAAATCGACATCAAACGGAGAAAGAATGGCCAGCACTCCGATGGACAATGTGGCGTCTAGGGCGACATTTCCTAAGATATCACCCAGCGCCACGTTTTTGTGTCGCGCCATCACCGCTTGCACCGAGAATGTTAATTCAGGAAGCGCCGCGCCGATTGAAATCAAAAACAATCCGGCGAAAATTTCAGGGACATTTAATCCGTGGGCAATTTCCACGGCCGATTCCACCACAAAATGAGAACTTCCAAAAATGAATGCGACAAACACCAAAAATAATCCCATGTCGGGGAACAATTTGGCCCATTCGATTTTCTTCTTCTTTCTTTCACGAATGGGTTGGTTGTACAAAACCCATCCGAAATAAATCACGGCGGAAGTGACCAAAACAATTCCATCCAATCGGGAAAGATTACCATCCAGCATTAACATGAGTGGCAATCCCACGGCGACCAAAAACGGAAGAGTAGAAATGTGCCCCTTTTCCTGTGCCGGAATAACTCTCCCCAAAATAGCAATGATTCCCATGACAAGTGTAAGATCGACGATGTTGTTTCCGATCAACGTTCCAATTCCAACTTCCGGCACTCCTTCCAATGCGGAATTAATTCCAACAAAAAACTCCGGGAGAATGGATACTAATCCCGCAATCACAAACGAGGTGACAAACGGCGTGAGATGAAACCCTTGGGCCAAATTCAAAATGTAATGTACCGACATGGAGGCGGATTTGATCAAAACCGCCGAGGCGAGGATGAATATGATTAAGGGAAAGAGCAGGTCGACCATACTCGCAGGGTTGGGAAAACGCCTATTTTAAGGCTTCTTGAGGGGTTTAGGGTATGAAAAGCCCCCCTTCTGAGCTGACGTCATTATGCCCCCATTTGGATGTCTGCAACGGCTGTCCAACAATGCGCGTTTCCTATGCCGATCAAGTAAGTGCAAAACAGAAAACGATCCAAAACACCCTCCAATATTATGTTGAAATAGTCGAAATGGTTTCGGCTGAATCACTTTCTTTCTATCGAAATCGCGCTGATTTTTGGTACGATCCGGCCCAAAAACTAGGGTTTAGGAGCAAAAACGACCGATTTGAAGGGGTCTCCGTGCCCTCCTGCCAGTTGGTCTCTCCGCGTGCCCAGAAACTCTATCAATTCCTCCAGTCTCGAGCTCCTGCGTTGGGCTGGCAACCCTATTCAGTGATGGAACAGACCGGCTATTTACGTTATGTTGTGATCCGCGAGTCCAAGTCGACGAGGGGTTTATTAGTTTCCTTTATCACCTTCACGCGCGACAAAGAATCCGAAATGGAAGGACTCGCCAACGAACTCCTTGCCTTGAAACTCGCGGATGGAATCATCTGGATGCACCACCCCGGATTCAATGATTCGGTGGACGGAGAAATCATTCAAGAATGGGGCATCCCCCTCCTGGTTGAAACACTGAATGGAATTGCATTCAACTACAACGCTAAATGTTTCTTTCAAACGAATCCCCGCATGGCGGAAAAATTGCAACAGTATGTGATCGATCTCGTTCCCGAAAAAAACGCAGTGTTGGATTTGTATTGCGGCGTAGGATTGTTTTCCATCCCCCTTGCGATGCGCGGACATTTAGTCAAAGGAATCGAAATGGGAAAAGAATCGATTTTATATGCGCGAAAAAATGCCCACGCGCTGGGATTGAATGATGATTCATTTTCATTCGAAGTAGGTGACGTTCCGAAAGTGCTGCAAGTGATGGAAAAAGCAAATGAAAAATATGACACGATTATTTTAGATCCTCCGCGTAGCGGGCTAAGTAAAAAAATATGGAGACGTATTTTGCGTTTGCAACCAAAACAATTCATTTACGTTTCATGCAATCTTGATGCACTCAAACGCGATTTAGAATGGCTAGAAGAATATGCGGAATTCAAAATAGAAAATCCATGTGCATTTGATTTATTCCCCCACACAACGCATGTTGAGACGGTGCTGAATATCAAAATCGAAAAAGTAAAGGAATATCCGAAGGGCGGATTCTGAAACTAGAGTTTCATCAATGCAACATCGATTCCGTCTAAACTCAGGAGTTTGGCTTGTCCCACCGATTCGCTTCCACCGCCCGATCCTTTAGCAAATGCGAGAATTTGTTGAATAGCAGTTTTAGCATTGAATGTCGAGGCCGATCCGCGCAACGCAACGACGGTTTTTGCTGAGCGTGAAACTAAAACAACTGACAATGTGGGATTTTGATTCACAAGTAACTGTCCGAGTTTTAACAGCGCATCGGCATCCAAATCGTCAATGATTTCCACGATCTTGCTGCCTTTTGCTTTGGCTTTAACTTGCGTCGCGAGTCCGGCTAAATAATACTCTTGCAACTGCTCAATTTTCTTGCGGGATTGTTTGTATTCTTCCATTAAATTCTGTGCAGCGGTCTCCAAATCCTGTTCGGTGGTGTTGAGTATTTGCGTCACGCGCGCGAGCTTTTCTTCGCGTTCCTGCACCCATTTGAGGGCGGGTTGCCCTGTTGAATAGGTTATTCGTTCGATTCCGTCTTGCACGCTTTCCACCTTCATAATCTTGAAGAATCCAATCTCCTCGGTATTATTAATGTGTGTTCCTCCGCAGGCTTGGATGTCGACTCCTTGGATTTCTACCAACCGAAGTTCTTTACCTGGGACGAATCCCCCCTGGTAAATACGAAAACCGTATTTTTGCTCCGCTTCTGTACGGGGCAAAACAAATTTGTTGACGGGAATTTTCATCTGCACATGTTGTTCGACTAACTCTTCTATTTTTCGAACTTCTTCGGGAGTGATTTTCTTGTAATGAGTCACATCTAAATGCGCTTTATTCCATTCTTTGTGCGCCCCCGCTTGCCAAATGTGGGGACCTAATACTTTTTGAGTCATGGCCTTGAGCAAATGCGTCCCTGTGTGATTGTGCATCAAATTGGCGCGACGTTCGCGGGAAATGAATCCTTTCGCCACTTGTCCAATCTGGAATTTGGATGAATCCTCTACTTCATGCAGCACACGATTCTGTACTTTTTGCACGGACTTTACTCCGATTCCATTGAGCGTTCCCGTGTCGAATGCTTGTCCCCCGCCTTCCGGATAGAATAATGTTTGATCGAGGATGATATAGTTTCCCGAGATACCGAGGACTTTTCCTTCGAATTCATCCTCATATAATTTTTCGTAGTACAATGTTTTGGTCTCCGGAAATGAATCAATGTTTTCCACGAGCTTTGTTTTTTTCTCTTTCTTCTTTTCATTTTTAACCGAAATGGAATCGTAAAAGTCAAATACATCTTCAACTTCTACGCTCGATTTCTTGGCAATATCAACCGCCATTTCAAGGGGAATTCCGTGCGATTCATATAATGTAACGAGTTCTTTTCGCTGCAAGGGTTTGTTTTCTTTTTTGAGTTTTTCAACGACGACCTGCATCTTACGCTTGCCGGTTTCCTGCAAGGCGTTGAACTTTTTCTGTTCTTCTTTAACGACATCGATGGCTGTCCGTAATCCTTCCTGTAATGAATCGTCAAATCCTTTCAATTCTTTCACATGATCCGAGAGAATTTTAGAATAATCGAGATTGAACGAATATTCCGCATTGAATCCAAACACACGACGCAGGATTAATCGGAGATTGTATCCTCCTCCTCCATTGGATGGGAGTTGTCCATCGGTGCAGGTGTATAAGATTGTTTTGAGATGATCCGCCATCGCATACAATGCCTGCAAGCTTCCAATGCGCGTGAACAAATCGATTTCATCCATTCCCAATTGCTTGGCAATCTGCTGACGTTTTTCTTTTACTCCTTTATCTTCCATGTTGAGAATGCCGGAGATTTTGGCGTATTTCAAAAACAAATCATCATCTAACTGCACGCCGGTGTTGCGTTTCATGTTTCGGATGACATCTCCGAATGCGGAGTCGTAGCTCGTGGGGGCGCCGTTGGTGTACCATGCGAGACGTTCTAATCCCGCTCCCATGTCGATGGTTTTGTTGGCCAGTTCACGATAGGAACCATCCTCCAATTCCTCAAACTGCATGAAGACACAATTACCTAGTTCGGCTCCGTTTGCAGCATACTCGATTGATGGACCGAATGTTCCTCCGCCGGCCCAAACTTCTTCTTGAAAGGTTAAGTCTTCGGGTTTGACTCCGATGACAGATGTAAGGTATTGGTAATCGAGCTCGAGTGCTTGCTCTTTCCAGTAAAACAGTCCTGTTTTGGGGGTGTTGAATGCATGCTGACCAAACATCGTGAAACTGGTGTGATGTCGCCCGGTGACACCCACATTGGCCACATCAACGAATCGCAAACACGCTTGAGGGACAATTAACGGATTAGCTGGCGGTTCGACTTCTCCGGTTACAACGTAGGGTTGAAAATCAATAATAGAGGCATTCGTAAAATACAAATCATCTCTCCAACGTGAAACGACCGGAAAGCGTTTGATTTCGGTATGTTTAATTTCAGCAGTTTTGGTGAAAAATTCACTCACTTTATTCCATGTTTCAACATAGGAATAATTTTTTGTTTTTTGTCCAATGAACAAATAACCCATACAGTCGGAATCCGCACACGTTTTTCGTTGCGCATCCAGTGTCCAGAAGAATCGTTTACAGCTTTCGCATTGTTTTCGCTGAAACCCTTTGGTGGTTAACGCCTCTATTTTGTAGTGTTGCTCCCACTCTCGGGTAAACCGCTGTCGTAATTGGGTTTTATCGACCATACGCGAAGAGGGAACGGAAAGTCCTATAAAAGAGGGTCGTTTGGCATTTCCATACGAGGAGGAAATCGATTATGGTGATGGAAATAGCAGTGGATTTAATGGCGGTTTTAGCCGCTGGAATTGGAGCATTCATTGTGGGAATGATTTGGTATTCTCCCGCTGTGTTTGGAAAGCAGTATTTCAAAATGCTCGGCGTGACTGAAAAAGACATGAAGGCCGGTAAGAAAGAAATGATGCCAATGATGATTCAAACATTAGTGGTTTCAATCGTCACCGCGTATGTGTTTGCGCACATTATCGGATTCTCAGGCGCGGTTACCATGATGGACGCCATTATGGGTGCCTTCTGGGTCTGGCTCGGATTCTTCGCCACCACCGCCTACTTAGGTGTGTTGTACGAGAAAAAATCCATGGAAATGTGGTTCATTCAATCGGGATACCATTTGGTTTCGTTAATCGTGATGGCGATTGTCATTTTGAGTGTCTAAAATGAAATATTTGGGGAGAAAAAAACTCCCCAACTTTTTTTTTATTAAATTTTTATTCGCTAGGTTGTGTTACTTCGATACATGTGCCGTTAATGCTCGGCGGACATGTAAATGCAGCACCTTCTTCGGCCATGCATCTGCAGGAGGATCCTTTTGAGAGACAGGCACCAGGACCATAGGTGGCGCCATGTTCATCATCACACGACAAGAATTTCCCTTCACAATCGCATTTTAGTTGAACCGGATTCTTTTGACATGCACATCCTCCAGCCGAGGCAAGAACGCAACTTCCCCATTGGGTTAATCCATCAGAGTCCACGACTTGGCAATTCCCCCCGCACGCAGGAGCATACATATCTTCACAATCCACTACAATGGGTTTCGGCTCAGGTCCTGCCTTTGGATCACCATTAGCCGCAACCATTCCGGTCATTAAAATAATTCCACCCAGAATTAATGCGACTAAAACGAGGCTAATTGTTTTTGAAAACTGCATATCCTTTCCTCCTTTTTAGAAATACCAGCCGTGGGATTGTGAAACAATCCCACTATACCGGCCTACATGGAATGTAGTGCGGGAGACAGGATTTGAACCTGCGTAAGCACTAAGCTACTGGAACCTCAATCCAGCCCGGTTGACCACTGCGGCACTCCCGCGACCTTTTTTGCGAGCAAAAAAGCTCGACCAAAAAATTTCGATCAAAAACCCTCTCGGATTCTCGATATGAAATGTCGCCCGAAAAGGGCTTTTAAATAAGTGTATCGGAACCAAGTGGATTTGTTCATTCAGCAGGGGTGAGGAATCCGTTTTCCACTTTGTATCCTGGATAGGCGCGCACCTTGATTTGCATTCCCCACTCGCGCATAAGGGTCCAAAAATCCTGAACGAGTTCGAAGTACGTCATGGTGGAAATCTCTCCGGCCACGCGTGCATCATCCATTCTCCGATAGTAATGCACCGCTAACCGAATGGACTCGGGATTATTTTGTTCGATCCACATCCATTTTTTTCTCAGATGAATGCTTGAAAATCCAATGGCTTCCCCTTCGCGTGTTTCGGTTTCCGTTTTGCGAACATCTTTGATGGGAAACACGTTCATTCGTTTCATTTCTCGACCATATCCGTCTTTTCCGTCTAATCGATTCTCCACCCATTCAAAATCGGTGGGAGACATGTACGTTTGGACACGCGGATCGGTTGTCACGGTGTGAGTATGTGAAAACGATCGAACGGCGCGCCGCGAGGAAACGCTCGAATTAACCGCACCTTGGAATCGGGCAGTAGCGGCTCCCACAATACGTCCAGCGCTGCCCATTTCTTTGATGAATGAATATTCCAGTTTTCCCGAATGAGGAATGTGTTCTAACACGTTTTTCAAACTGCTCGGTGGACGCGTGGAAAGAGGTTCGTTGAATCCATATTCGCGTGAAATGAATGCCGCGCACGCACTCAATTTAGTCGCCATGGCAGCCAGGGCTACTAATTTTGCACTTCGTTTGAAAAACTCCCGTCGAGATATTCCGCGCGAGGGTGTTCGCTCTTCCATTCGTTGAATGGGATTGCTCCAAACGCGTGCCACTTTTCGAATCCAATGAAAGCGGGACATACTGGATGGGCAACCGATTGTACAATAAAAGAAAGGAAGATTGAGCAGAGCCCACCCCGTAGATTTTTATATTCCAATCCCATTTTCGCTACCATGAAACCCCACAAAGTATCCTTGATTCCAATCATCGTCATTTTCTTGGTTATTATGGTGGCCATCTTTTTGAGTTCCAATCTCCCTACTGCGCAGGTGACGGGTGGGGCGGTTGGAAAAGGAGATGAACCGGCGACACAAGACCCTATTTTGACCGGAAAAATTTGTACATGCCAATGTAAAGCCGGAGATTCCGTTGAACTAGGAGTAGGAACAGGTTGTTTTAACAAACTGAATGGAGAATGTGGGGGAACCTGCGGGTGCATCAAAAATGAAACAGTTCCTTTTTACCGTTACGCTCAAGCCTTTGTCAATACCGTCGCACGAATATTTGGCCAGGATGGAAGTAAAAAATACACGGCGGATTGTGGCTAAACAATGAGTGTCCTATCCTTTTTGCGAAAAGCTCTGCCAAAATAAACTTTTTATAAAAAAGTTCAATCAAAAACGAGTAGGTATCAGACCTATTCGATATCCGTTTCTCGTTCCCCACATACGAAAATAAAGTGAGTCGCCGGCCGTAAGCGGTCTTCTGTTCTATCCGCATTCGCCTAAGCGCCATCATTGGCTTGCACTCCTCGGCTGGAACCCGTTTCAATGCACGCGGCGCAACGTCTTCTCTTCGAATCATCCTGCGCACCGTGGCAGACCGTGTCTGTGCCCCAGCAGCCCGTTCCCAGGCCTTTCGAGTTTTGACTGAGTGGACCGACTTTCCTCAGCTGGGGGAATTGAACCCCCCTACCGTCAGCGGACCACCGGCGACTCGAATGTATTTCGAGCGGTTCATCATTATAAATCCAAAACCCACCAGATGAGGATGGCATCCCGTAAACCATCCAAGCTCCCTCTCATTTTTGGTCGGACACGACGAGTACAGGAGCTCGAAAGAGAAGTGGGGGTGTCCTCGGGTCGGTTCAAGGGATTTTTTCAGACGCGTGAACGAATGGAGATTCTTCGTAATATTTTTCACTTGCAAGCCAGCGTGAAAGATCTTCGAACCCTCATGAATAGAGCTGTATCCCTCAATCGTTTTTCTGAAAGGCCCGTGTTTCTTTCCTCTCGGATGCCCTATTCTACGATTCAGGACGCGGTCATTTGGGCATGCTCTCGGGGATTTTCAGAAGTTAGCAAGATTGATGAAACGTTTTCTTTTTTCCATTCTCCTTCGGGATCGTCTCCCCTGCCTGTGGGGAGCGTGCGAATCAAGTTTAATCCCGGGACTGGACATCTCCAAATCGGGGTGAATTTCAAGGATTTGAGTATTTCCTCCGGAAAACGGTGGGTGAACGCGAGCACCCATTATGCGCCCGACTTTGAGAATTGGAAACATGTGACGGGAATTGATCCCCAATCCAAGAAAAAAGTGGACGCCTACACCTATGATATAGAATTTTCTCCCAGACAGCTCGATGTCATGAACGACTATGAGCGTTTTCGTGTGGATTTACACGATCTCATCCGCCGATACGATGATCTGGGGAATAAAAAAAAGAAGGAATAACCCAAACCATTTCGAGGGATTTAATAACACGCCCAATCCGAAATAGACACGATGAAGCTCTTCATGATCGTACTATTGTTCCCCGTCTTCCTCTTATTGGGACAAACGGTTCAGGCGCAGGAAACCACCAATCCTCTTGCGGCGTTTGATAATGGAAACTATGTTCCCGGGCAAATTATTGTGAGCTTCAAGGAAAACGTTTCCAAGGAAACCGCGCAGGCAATTCTGGCGAAACATTCATTCACCATTGAATCCCACCAATCCTGTGTCACGGAATCAACGAGTGGACCTGGAGAAGAGCCTACTGAAAAAACCACTTGTGAACAGGTTGAATCCTGGAATGAATCACTACACGTTGCTGTTGTGAGTGTCCCGGAAGGACAAGAAAAACAATACGCTCAACTTTTACTGGAAGAAGAACAGATCGTCTATGTGGAGCCCAACTATATCGCGACCACGACCGGAGACGAAGACATTCCAGACCAAACCAATCCAACTGGGCAACAAAATCAAACATCCTCTCCTTCAAACAATGGCTCGTTTAATCTTTGGAATTTCTCACCCATTCTCATCGCCGCCGGAATCATTTTCCTTTTGATTTTCGGCTATGCGGCGTTCAAAAAAATGAAAATATTCCGACCGTAGTTTCATTCAAATATGGCAGGATTCCAATCCTCTTTTTTGTAAATATTTTTGATGATACTCTTCCGCCGCATAAAACGGTTGCGCGGATTCGATCGCGGTGGCAATGGGTTTGCTCCACTTCCCGCTCGCGTCCAATTCTTTCTTTGATTTTTCCGCAGCGTTTTTTTGCTCGCTGGAATGATAAAAAATAACACTCCGGTATTGGGATCCGAAATCAGGTCCCTGTCGGTTTACGTGGGTGGGATTGTGATTGTTCCAAAATAGTTCCAATAGCTTTTCGTATGAAACAATCGTAGGATTAAATTTCACTTGAACCACTTCCACGTGTCCAGTTTTGTCCGAGCACACGTCCACATAGGTTGGATTTTTTGTTTTTCCACCGGAATACCCTACCGCGGTCTCAATCACCCCTTTCGTGGTGCGAAAGGTTTCTTCAACGCCCCAAAAACAGCCCGCGCCAAACATGGCGGTTTCCGTTTGGGCTTTTTTGTTTGTTTTTCCAGTCACAGGGTGTTCACCATTTTCAACCATAAAAGGATTTTCCCGAATGAGGGATTAAAAAAAAGAAAAGAAAGAGAAACAGGGTTATTTACCCTGTTCTAAAAATTAATCTATTGCGGGCGGAATGACGTCGCTGACTAACACTCCATCTTCCGTGTGCACGCGCAATGTCGCGTATCCGGTGTGCTTTCCTGTCTTCGTCCATTCGCCTTCAATCATTTCGTAGACGCGTGATTTGTTCTTTTTCACGTCGTATACGACTTCTTTCACTAATTCTTGACTATCTACATCAATCAATCGCTGAATGATCTGATCATTGCTTCGTTCGATCTGGATCTTTTGAACCACGAGCTCGGGAACGATTCCGTGATAGTCGATGCTGACGATTTTATAGGAGCGAAACTGCACTCCCTTTTCGACGTGTCGGTTCTCAATCAATTGGACTGTAGTTTTAGTGTTCAAGGATTGAACCAATGAAATGGTATACAATTTCTTATCGCTCTTCGGTTCGTTGCTTGCAAAAACGAATGCATTGGCACCGTTATCCCAGGCACTCCACGCGATTCCGTCGGCGTCGGGCAAATAGTGCATTTCGAATTCGGCGTTGACCGTTGACTCGTTGGCCACCACCATTCCGCTCATGGCCACAAGGGCCATGATCATTAAACTCGCTAAAATGTTGTTTTTCATGAGAAAAAACCTCCATGAATGATACAGAAGCCCCTTTGGAGAATGCTTAAAAGGATGCTTTTTTGGAACGGTTTGCTCAGATCATGTTCATTTTAACCCATGGCTTTAAATTTTAAAAAAAATAGACTTCCGCATGGCACGACGAGTGGGAAAGAAAAACAAAGCCATGCCGGGCGGAATCAATCGCCGCGCACGACAAAAAATACGAACTGCTCAAGCGGTTCCGTTTTCTCGAAAAATAAAACACGAGCGAAAAGGGGTGACCAAAGGACGTCGGGCGTTAAACCAAAAGTGGGAAACCTTTCTGGAGGAGCACGATGAACGGATGGCGAGTGGGGTTAAGGCCCAACTCGACAGACTCCGTATCACGAATCCTGTCAAGCAGCGGGCGATCATTCGGGACTGCGTGGATCTATCATTACGATCCAAAATGTTGTATGCGACTTCCCGCATCATGCGGGATTATGCCAAAAAATATCGCGCA
Organism: uncultured archaeon; assembly: GCA_964356075.1. Lineage (GTDB taxonomy): Archaea > Iainarchaeota > Iainarchaeia > Iainarchaeales > VGJJ01 > VGJJ01. The sequence goes on along the minus strand of CAYHGC010000005.1, from coordinate 2,257 downwards.
CGGTTTGAAACATTTCAACGGGGAAAGCCGGATCCAGCGGATAATCCCGAACTAAGGGAAAGTGCAAGAATGACCCCTACGAAACGATTGCAGTATCTCATGCGAGAGACCATGCGCTACGCCACGACCTCTGAAAAGATGAGTGCAGAAGCAGACGAGATCTTTGAAACACCCCCCAATTCCGTTCGAATGATCTGGGGAAAAAACGCCCCCGCAATGTGGGATTTGATCCGCGAAGGAATGCTCAGTCCCGAAAAATAATTCAGTTAATTTCGGCCCAATTTGGGTGAGAAATCGGCTCCCGCTTTTTATTTACACCAACCAAACAGTATTACATATACCGGAATAGGACAGGGTTATTAGTGCATGGACGTGGAATGAAGATGTTACATGTCGATTCCCCAAGTATTGTGATCACAAAATAAACTTTAATTACCCCGCTAACTCTCGTGTAAGGGGAATAGTCTCCTCATCCCCTGCGCGGGGGCTTATTCTTGCTTCAGGCACATGATGCGCGCAGCGCCATTGTTCTGACAACGAATTCCTAACGGAGAATTTGGATTTGAAATGTTTAGAAATGCAGATTGATTGAGGGGAGTATCAGTTGACATGACCGTGATATTGTCGAATCGTCCCCCATCAAAGCTTCCTGCACCATCAAATTTAGTATGAAAAAATGAAAACCCTAAGTAAGTCTGATCTTGCACGGGTGCTCCAACGGGACCCCCATTTACATAGAGTTGCCAGAATTCATTTTGATTGCGTTCCGCACGAACCACGTATTCTGATCCGGAAGAAAGGCTCATTGGCCCAATATGATTGATCGAAACGGCCGTGCTTCCATCTAAGCGATACAAATCGATTGTCGATGAGTCGCCATTGAATAGCATTCGAACAATATATCCTTTATCAAACGACTGAGTTAGTGGTCCCGATTTATCGGTTAACCCAAAAGTGAGCTCATCTCCTGTTTGTTGACTGTAAATCATGGATTGCATAATCACACCCATTGAAGTAAACGAGACGGGAACTGAACCCTCACACGCAGAGGTAGATGCACAGACCATATCTCCCGCCGATGTTCCAGTAGAGGGATTTCCTACGAAGAGATTTCCATAAAGAACTGTCCATGTGGGATTATTTGACAAATCGAAGTCAGCAAATCCGTCAAAAAGTAGAAGTTCTTGATTGGGTGGATCGCCTAAAAATCCATACGCGCAGTATCCAAACAACAGAATATCATTATTATCGGCACAAAATGCATCGTGATTGTTGAGGTCATTGTTCACCACTTCATATAGTTTGCTCCGGTCAATCACAAATGGTTTAGCGTCAACGATGTTGATTTGTTCTTGTAGATTCTCATCCGTGGCATGCAGCCCGAGTATCGTATTGTCCGTTCCCGTTTTGTAGTCCGTAAATTCGATAATCAGTGCATCGACTTTGTTTTTGAGTAACTCCAGGCGGGCTTCCAGCGCGTGAATGGCGTCCCAAATTTCTTGAAAAGGATGAGTGGGTGCCACCGTAACACTTTGTGCCGCGACACTAGATCCTAGTACCATCAAAAAAAAGAAGGCAAACGACCAACGCATGAACGAGTGATAAGGAGGATCAATAAGAATGTTCCGTATTTCAGAACCCATTTCGGCGATCTACCCCCTCCCTCCAAAGCAGTATAGGGGTTCTATTCTATCATTCCCTCCATGCTTCACTTACTCACGAAAACGCCGGAAGAGTACGAGCGGAATCTCGCGCGGTTCATCACCACTGAATCGGCGCTTCTTCGACGAAAAATCACCTTTATTGATTGCCGCAATACGGTTTCGCAGTATTTGTTTTCCCGTGCGGACCTGCAACCCCTATTCGAAAACTTATTTATCACGCGCATCGATCGTCCGTACGATTTACTCGATTTATTTCGCTCGCTTCCAAAAAACGAATTCGTGCAGCGCTCGCACTATGTGTTAGTTTCCCCCTTTGAGCATTTACTCGAAGGGTTTCCCCCGCAGGAAGAAAAAAATTGGCATCGGATGTGGGAGAAAAGCGTGGAACGATTGGAACAAACGCAACCCGTGCATGTGGTGGTCATGGGAGGGGGCTAAATGGGTCACACCATTCCCGCGAAGCGAAATATTGTCTATTCCAAACTGCATGAACTGGAAAAATTCGCGCACACGCTCCGACAACCGTATCGCGATCGGACGCTGTATCACATTCAATCGGCCTATCACCACATTTCCGGGCTCGTTTATACGAA
>CAYHGC010000004.1:0-29987 GCA_964356075.1 uncultured archaeon | reverse complement strand
TGAAATATTCAGTCGTGCTATATGGTCTGTACAAATCATGGTGATAAACTATTATCCCACAACGAAAAACCGATTTTCGCCGAGAATCAGTTCGTCCCTATATTGGTTTTATTTACTCTTTTTTTGGCGGGATGCGTGGGACAAGCCCCTGCATCGAACACGGCTCTTTCTGCAAATGAAGTGCAAACTCAAAATGCCGGGAACCAAAATACGGGAACAGCCGCCGGAAGTAATTTGAAGGTGGCTCCTGCGTATGATGGAGCCTACATTCAGGGTGTGTTTCAACGCGACGGAATGGGAACGACTCCTGAATGGGTCGTTTTTAGTTTTCCGGATTGGGTGAGTTTTGAAAAGCCCGCAACGTATCAAGAATATCCGTACTCCGGAGGAATTTATGCCCACGTTTTGGATCCATCGTACTCCGACACGTACGCCATTTATTATTTGGAGGTGGGAGGCAATCCCAATTTAACCATTTTTTCTTTGACAGGAGAAGAAACCAAATACTCATTCGTCATGACCGATACGGAGACGATTACGCTGAACGGTCAAAAATACAAGCAAGTTTTCGCCCCGCACAGTTATCCACCAACCAATCCCAACGCTCAAAATAGCGGCGCGCAAACGGATGGAGCATACGACGAATATGGATATGGATCGGATGATTCGGAATATGGATTTGGGGATTATGGAACAGAGGCGGGTGGAGATGGGTATGGGGGAACGACCAACACGGGAGCGTCTTTGGATTCCTCTCAAGCGCTCGCAGCAGCTGGACCTGCTTTTCCTTCTTCTACTACCATTGTGGGGGCATTTGTGAGTGCCAATGCAGGATGGGCCCTATTTGACGCGCAAGGGAATTCCAAATTTGGGGGATGGGATGGGCAGCCGCTTGCGAATGGATTAACTCCAGGGAAGCGAACGTATCAACTCAATGGAAACCAACTCACCTATTATTACGTTCAGTATGATGGAACCCCCGTTGTTACCACCAAAACGTTTGAAATAACAAGCGACGGAACCAATGGTCCCGCTTCGTTCAGCGAGGATGGGGTCGCCTATACGCGCGTGGATTATCCGTTGACCGGACTCGCGTTGAGTGGAAAATACTATAACTACAACGTGAGCCAGTACGGGTATCCTTCCGCGTATGGGGACAGTTATAATTCTACTTCCACGAGCAAAACCTATTACACGTTTTCAGCCGATGGATCCGTTGTGCGTGAAGGGGCAGGAACATTTTCCTCAACCGATGTGCAGAAAGATGAATATGGAACCGGAACGAATCAGGATATTTATGGAAATTACTACGACGAACAAACCACCACGTCCGGTGCAGCAGGAGGAAACACCAAAAGCGGAACGTATTCCATTTCTGGAAATAAACTGAACATCCAATACACGGATGGAACATCTGAATCGGCCGTGATTGCACTCTCCCAATTTTCAGATATACAGTCCGGGACTATTGGAATGATTTATTTGGACGATTTGGCGTTTGTAAAAACGAATTGAATCACAAATACGTCTTGGACAAATCCGTCAATGCGGTTTCAATGTTTTGCGTCGAGCGAATGACCGATTGAGAAATCCAATGATTGTAGGACGCAATAACATCGGTTGGTTCCCCATTCGGCGCGGGATTAAACTTGTAGTGTTGCTTGTCGCGGATTAAAAAGTGCGAATCGGTTAATCGTTTCAAATGATAACGTAATAACTTTTCGGAAATTTCCTCACCTGTTTTTTCTTTCACATAGGACATAATTTCTTGAGTAGTAGGGGAGGCTCTGCGGGAGATGTGGAAATAGAATAAGGCATCCAACACATCCAAAATGGTTTGACGGGACTCTTGTTCGGAGATCCACCCGGATGCGAGGGCAAACCAGCGCAGCAGACTGCGCTTGGTCATCCGTACCTGTGGAGGCAAATCTACTTCTTTCACAATGAATGTTCGTCGAACTAATTCGGCTTCAGGCAAACGAACAGTGGGTTTCGACATAAACATTTCCTCGGGAAGAGAGTTTTAGTGAGGGAAAGATATTCTTGGAGTTAATAAACGGGGGTGGTTTGCTCTAAAAACGCCGCAGGCTTAAATATTTCAATCGCGTCTCTTAGACGTTCGATTACTTACAAAATAGGGGGATTTGAGCAACCATGGTGTACATCAAAACAACATTTTACCCGTATCGTCTGGTTTTAACGCGCCGAGAACCCGTGCAACTGACGCTCGACTTGCGAAACGATGGAAAAGAGGAACGCGCCTACTCGATTGAGTTATCCGTAGGAAGCCCCTTAGCCTTAGAACGCGCCGGAGCCAAAGTGAACGACCGACGACAAGTGGGGAGTTTGTTGCCGGGACAGAGTAAAGTGGTATACTATGATATTTTCGCCAAAGCCGCCACGGATGCGGAAAGTATCCCGATCGATTTGCGCGTGCACGAATTACCCAAAAACGCCAAAGGGATTCATGATATCATTCAAACATTTTCCCGCACGCTCGATTTGACGGTGCAGAATCGATAATTCCCACGAGGACCTGTCCCACATGTCTGATGAAACACCCCCGATCGTTTCATGGCATGATATTTTTGCCGAAGGGGAGCGGAGAATTCAGTCTTATTTTTTGGACGCGACCGTCATCACCGATCCACAGGATCGCGTGCGCTTGCTGACACGAAGAAGGGTGATCAAACAACGAATGCAAGCCGCGTTGAGCGAAAACGATCCGGTGAAACTCCAACGAACGATTCGAGAGCAAGTGCGGTTGTTAGCGCACGTTTCGGGACTGTGTCAATCCTCCAAAGAAAACCATTCTTCTTCGCTACCTATTTCCAGCGTGTGAACGGGATTTTTTTTAAAAAAAAACGCGACGAATTGATTTATTAACTCATTTTCGAATCCATTCAACGTATGAGAGACGATTACATTCCGGCGGTAGGAGAACAACCCCTCAAGAAGAGAAAAAGCCTCTCGGATTATTTTCCGGAAGAACATATTTTGGTGACGAGTGGGGTGGTGTTGTTCGTGTTCACGATGCTCCTTACGGTTCCTAACTTAGGGGCCGTGGGATTCTTGCCGATATTAACCCTCGGCGCCCCTTCGGCGGAAAACATTACGTTTCCTCTCGATTGGGCCGTCTGGATGGTCGTGGGTCTTGTGATTATTGTCATGTGGGTGGCCTCGCAGAAAAAAACATAACGTGTGATGTGAATGCCTCCTCCTCGACGAAAACAATCCAATACTCCTGCATCTAAACCAAAACATCCCATGCGAATCAACCAGGCTGAATTGCAACGGGTTATTCGAGAGATGATTGAACGGTCAAAACAATTATCGGTGCTGCCTATTGTTGAACGACCTACCGAACAACCGAAAATGAAACCAAAACCAGCAGCTGAAAATAATCCTGATCCTACCGTAACCCCTTCTACTGGAATCAAAAAACCCGTGCGCAGTCCTGCGTGGTTGCGCAAGCAACAGTTCAAGAAAAATTTTAGGAGAGGACGAATTCGATAATAGCCTAAAAATGCGCACATTCTTGGACAACTCTCTTTTTTTCACCAATTTTACTCTTTTCAATTTTCTTTCCAACATTCATGAATTATTTTCCGCGCTGCAATGATTTCATCGCGAAATTGTTTCATTTGCTCGGGGGTCATGGCCTTTTGGAGTTGATCCAATGCTTTGGCTTCCTGGGCATCGGTCATGGTGTGGGCCAAATCCCAATACGCTTCTTTTATCTCTCTGATTTTTTGGGCGTCGCGCAACTTAAGCGAGTGGAGGGCGACGTTTAGGGCAATGGTTTGGGTAATTTCCTCCTTGCGTACATTTTCAACTCGAAAACGGGTGTGCGAGGACATATGTTTTTCGTGCATGAGCCGCTGCTTTAAATTGAGGAACGAATGGGTGACGTGGACACGGAATTTTGGAATATTGCGAATGGGCATTTTTGAATAATCGCGCATGGGAATATAATGGCCCATCTTGCTTCTACACAACTATGAATTTCTTTTCATTTTGTTGAAAAGAGATTTTTTCTTTTTCAAAAATAGTTTTATTTGAGCTGATTTAGTCTTAGGGCTGCTCGCCCGTACTAAAAATAGGCTAAAAAAGAAAAAAAGGGCGGCCGACTCCCGTGGCCAGCCCATTAACTGTGTCGAATTTTTGATTTATCGTTGTGGGGTGGGTTCAATGACTCCGAGTCCAATGAGTAGGTCCAATTGACTCTTGGGGCTAGGTCCTGCGCCTATTTGTTCGGGTTGCGGCCCGTGGTTCTGTTTGGGTTCCGGGCTCCTGAAATGAAAGGTTGCACCCACGGGCAACCGGGATTGTTTTTTATTTTTGGCCGCGGGGCCGTATTTGCGGGAATAATTATCTGTTTGTTTGGGATCGAATTGCGTCATATCAAAAACCTCCGAGGTTCACTACATAATATCATTAACCGTTTTCTGAATTTTGTTCCGATTTTTGTATTTCGGAATAAAATCCAAATTCTGCCCTTATCCTGCATTCCTTTAATCCAACACAGTTTGCAAAAGATGTTATTCGCCCTTTTCTCTTTTTTGAAACTCCCGCGACTCCGCCACTGGCTAGCGTAATGTTCAAGTGAATTTGCCACTTTACGTCGCCTTTAGGGAGTTTTAGTCATTTTATCCCCATTAATGCCACTAATATGCAGGATAATAGTAATTAGGTTGCAAAATTCCCTCGGGAAATTTTAAGAAAATAGAGAGTTGAATGGGGGGGGAAAATACCTCTGAGAGAAAAACTATTTTTCAAAGGTGGCAAAATGAATTGCTGGTTGTGTATAAGTCAATGGGGGTTTTGCACAATCCTATAAACTCCAAAAAATGACTACCTGACATGGCTTCTTCTGTTTTGATTTATTCTACGTTTGAAAACTATGAGCAAGCACGATCGGTATCCAAGCATCTCCTGGAGATGCGATTAGTGGGTTGTTCGGTGATGCTGCCAGCACAGTCCATGTATTGGTGGAAGGGTGCGATTACTCAGTCTTCTGAGGTTGTTTTATTACTAAAGACGACAAAATCCTTAGCTGTTAAGGCCAAAAAAGAACTGTCCAAAAAACACTCCTATGCAGTTCCTTGTATTTTGGACTGGCCGGTAGGGGTGAATGATTCCTACTTGAATTGGCTCATGGAATCCACTAAGAAAACTAAAAAACGAAAGAAAAGATAATTTTTCTTTTTCAAAGACTTTTTTCCCAAAAACTATTGAGAGATTTTTTGATTGATTTTATAAGTGCGTCAACTATCTATCTGGAATGGGGTATATCAAACGATTATTACTTCGCGCGCGAGCTGCGTGGGGAGTGCATAAAATTTTTCGGAAGCAAAAAGCAAACGTTTTCGCATTGCATGGAACAATTTCGGTTCATTTTCCATCTATCCTAAAAGAGGGTCTTCGTGACAAGGGATACAACTGGCTTCCTATTCCGCACAAACCCCTTCTTCGAGATATTCTTACAAAAGGACGGACATATGCCTATCGTCAACTCATCAAGCAATTAACTTCTAACATGATATATGCCGCAGATGAATCAATAAGACAAAATCAGCCTCCTACAATGGTAGGAATCGTTCTTGGAAGACCAACTAACAAAGTAAAGTCAATCTCAGAATGGCGGGGTGCAGGTGGAGGATTGAGGAAAGACGAAATAACCCAATTCTTCTCCCTATCGAAGAAGGAAAAGCATGAACTTGAAAGACGATTTCCTGATGTTATGAGTTACAAACACGAGGCCCCTGTTGGTCCCGATTGGAAAGAAGAAAGCGAAAAAAGTTTCGAAAGACGTAATCAGTTTCGAACGGCGGCAGCTCAATTTTTCGCTAAAAAAATAATTCGTTGGTTGTCACACAACCCGCATAAAAAATAGTTTTTCTTTTTCTAATAATTTATTGCATTGTCCAAGATTGTGTGTATTTGCAGTGCGCGGAACGGTGGTATTTTTTCCAGACTCTTGGCGTTATGTCCAATTCAAGATCTTCTTTTAAAGAAGTTATACTAAGTATAACTATATGATTGAGATTGAAACCACCATTCGGGAGTGGGGCGGCTCCATGGGTGCTACGCTTGATAAGGAAAAACTCAAGAAAGCCAACTATAAAGCCGGAGATAAAATCCGTATTCTTATTTTGCCCAAATCGAAGCCTCTAAAAGGAACGTTTGGGGTGCTCAAAACCAATCGTCCAGTGGATGAATTACTCAAAGAAAGTGATCGCGAGGGATGGAATGACTGACGTTGCGTATTTTCTCGACACATATGCATTAGCTAAATTTAATGCGGGCGATCCTGCCTACAAACCCTACGAAGAAGTTGATGGAATTTTGACCATTTTTAATTTGGCCGAATTCAATTGGGCATTTAAACGAGACAATAAACAGCTCGCCGATGAGCTCACCGTTCATTATTCTAAGAATCAAGTTCCAGTCTTGGTTGAAGACATCATCCCTGCCATGAATCTCCGGATGAAAAACAAAAAACTCTCTATCCCCGATGTAATTGGATATATGGTTGCGAAACGCTTTGGTGTCAAATTCCTGACCGGTGATAAAGAATTTGAGGGAATGGAAAACGTGGAGTTTGTGAAATGACCTTAAAAAAACAAATACCAAACCCAGTCAAAGAATCCTTTGGAAAACATACCTTCTCCCGACCAACGGAAGAAATTCTGCACGAAATTGACGAAGAAGAACGTCAAATCGAAGAACGAAAATGGCGTGAATACAAGAAAAGACATCCTGGAAAATAGTTTTTCTTTTTCTAAGAATTTTTTCCATCTTGTTTTTATTGTCCTATTTGTTTCGTCGCAATATGCCCGGAAAAAATCGTCGCTGGTCGCGCTGGATCAAAGCAGGGGTTGCCATGGGTCTCGCGGGTGCAGGACTGGCTACGATCCATTCCTTGTATCGCCCGACTAAACACGAATCGGTTCCTTTCATTCGTCCTCGCGTTCCTTCTCGTGAGAAATCGGTGGAAGGTCCGGTGATAAAGGAGAATATCAAAAAATCCCCCGAAATCAAACCCCAATCAGCCCCTCCAATTGTTTCCAAACCCAAAGAAAATTATTTTTCGCTCAAGAATAAAAAAAATCGTGAGTATACCGCCCTATTATATGGGAACATGAGCAGGGGTGTGGATAAATCCCGTATTCCGGAGGATTGGAACCGTTTCTCCTCCGTATGGTTGTTCCCGCATTCGGGGGGGAAATGGAACCAGCTTGTACAACCGTTGGATTTTCTCGAGCTCAAATTGATCGACAGAAGCGGGAATATCGATATGAGCTCCCCATCCACCTATTTTGTCTATCAACCGCGAACCAAAACCACCTATGAGGATGGGAAACCATTGCCCTTGCATGAAATGGGACATTTTGTGGACCTGCACGGACGACCTGACCAGTTGCGCGTCGTTCATATTTACCGACCGCTCTGGAAAAACTAATGCAATAGGAACGATATTCTTATTCCAAAAGAAAAAAAAACGTTTTGACTTTATGTTTAATTTGTCCAAGAATGTGCGCATTCAAATAAACAGTTTGTATATTCCAATCATGATTCCGTGGATAAAATCAGGGGATTTTACGTTGATTTTCCCTTCTTTGATGGCCTGAGGGATTCCTCCCGCAAATCCACCTTGACTTCTTCCTGCCGCCTCAAAGGTGGCAGTGTCGAGTGAGATTAATACGGTTGCATCGGGAAGGGATCCCAATGTAAATGATTTAATTTTCTCATCCTGAATAATTAATCCAAATCGTATGGTTTGCGAAGGGGTAAACTCCATTTCAATTTGGGTCCGCTGGTTATTGAAAATGGATTTAACCGGCCAGGGTAATTCCTGAAAATTGTTGGACATTTGAAGGAAGGAATCATCATACTTTTGAATGTCAACCAAATTTCCTTCACTGTCAAAAAGCGTCTTCACGGCCACCGCCCACTCGTTGCCCATCTGGACCGTGTCGGATTGAGCATGGACGCCGCTCACCGCGATTACAAAAAGGAGCAAAATGACGGTTGATCGTGCGTGCATTCGAACCATATGGTTTGAAAGGTTAAATACTTTGCTTGCTGATACTCATTATGCGCGACATTGCTACCAATTCTATTCTTCCCGAGCCGTTATTTTCCCGCATTCGGACTGAACAACAAACCGTTTCCTCACGGTATAGTTCAATGCGCGCGATGGATTGGCCTCCTCACATTACGATTGCCCAACGCGTATCGATTCCCGATGACACGTTCGATTCTGTATGTGTGCAAATGCGCGACGCCTGTTCTCGCATTCAACCCATTTCCTTATCGCTTGGAAAACGATGGTTGGTGAAAACGGAAGATACTCCGTTCGAAAACCCATATGTGATTGCGTATTCGGTCGATGTCACATCTGCGCTGAACCACCTTCATCATGAAATTCAAGAAACCGTGTTGGGGAAATTTTCACCCACCGGTTATCTCATCCGCGGATACCATCCGCACGTCACGCTCGCCTATCGCGATCTCACGCAATCCAACTATGAACAAGCCAAAATGGATTTCAATACCTCTCCAGAACCGACTCCCGTTTCATTTCGTTTGTCGAACGTCGATTTCATGGAAAAACAATCCGATGGACACTGGAAAAGCGTGGAATCGTTTACTCTAGGAAAATAAGCAGGTAGTTTAGACCTCCTCTATGCGTAAACGTGAATGGGACGGGTTTGATTGTATAGTCTTTTTATCCTCCAGCTCTATTCTCCATCCATGTCTGAAGACGAAACCTCGGTCTTAAACCGGAAGCTTTACCCGGAAGGCGATTTGATGCGCGCAAAATTGGCGAGCGTTGAATTATTTTTTAGAATTTGGGACAAATACGTCAAAACGGGGATCGTTGACTATAATACGGGAGTAAAAATAGGAAATTACATTGCAAGCATGTCCGCGACCAAACGAAAGAATGGATACCACCTCCCCACCCGAGTGGAATTATTCACGAAGTTTCCAGAGTTAGCGGAGCGACGCGTACAAATGCGCCGAGAGAACAAGCGCATTCAATCGTTACCCAGGCGTCGATTATTCTCTACAGGAAAATAACCTTTTTTTCCCAATGATTGTCGATTCATTTATTAATATCCAGACTGAAATAGGGCATTATGTCCAATGAAACCGCGGTGTATGTATGGGTGCTCCTTCAGAACCCTGCAGGAAAAATTCTCCTTCTTCGTCGCCATGAAATTGTGGATTGGGAGCCCAACAAATGGCAGCTCCCGGGCGGACACATGAAATTGGGAGAATCCCCCGAGCAAACGGCGAAGCGCAAAGTCAAAGACGAAACCGGCCTTTCCATTTCCAAACCCACGCTCATTGAAATGGGTATTTTTCCCGTGAAACGAAATCGAAAAAAATTCCACGCGGTGCGGATCATGTATCGGGTTCCCGTTTTATCCAAAAACGTTAAACTTTCCGTTCATCATTCCGAACATGAATGGGTTTCGCTCGCCAAGGCCAAAAAAATGAAACTCGTTCCCCATTTGAAGGAATTTTTAGCGCAAGTCAAAAAATAAAAAAAAAGTTCGGGCGAATTTATTGTTGTTCACCCGAACCATGAATGTTCTTTTATTTTATTCAAACGCCGCGCTTGATGTTGGAGATGCGCAGCTCATCGATTCGTCCCATCATGGAATACCGATTATCTTGTCCGGTTCCAATTTGATACACGGCAGGGGCGTTCTCGAACACGATGGGTTGCGGGAACGTCACCAAATTATCCGATCCACCCGCGGCAGGGTTGCCGAGGATGAGTCGCATGGTTCCGGCGGCAAAGTCCCATTCTGCCTGCCATTTCTGCATGGTTCCATTTCGCGTGAACAGACTGGATACATCGTATTTCTTTCCGTGCGTGTCCCACACGACGAAGTGAACCTTTCCATCCGCGTTGTCGAAATAGATCTCCATGTCATTGTACTGGTTGGCATTCGGACCATAGGGGGATGTTCCTTCATTGGATGCAAACACCGCGGATCCGGGACCGTTGACACTGTTGTAGGTCGCCTGGCACGTAATATTGAGCGTGCTCTTGATGTTCCCATGGACATTCAAAAAATGCACCGGACAGTTGGTTCCGGTACTGGAATGATATCCTACGTCATTCAATCCATCGCCATCCATATCTCCTACGCTCAACGAGACGGCATTGTTCACCGGATACGTCTTGGTCAAATTGAATGCGGGTCCGCGAAGGAAGCGGGAGGTGGTGTTGTCCGATACTCCATTGGGCTTGTACTGCGCCACTCCCACGTCCACGTATCCATCATTATCGATGTCGGCAATAGATAATGTGAACGGATCGGGAACCGAAAACGGTTTGCGATAGGTGGCATTGTTGGGAAAATGTCCCGTCTTGTCATTATACCACACAATCACTTGGTCGGTGACTAGGTTTGCCAGTGCAATATCGGCCCAGCCATCGTTATCCAAGTCCGCGGCTTTAACCCCTAATATTCCGGTGTCTAAAACCTGATAAAACGCGGGATCCGCAATGCTCAATGTATAATTCCCGGATCCATCCATGAGTCCTTTGAACATCAAGCTCGGTTGCGTGGGGCTGGTGGTGAAACTTCCTCCCACTACATCCAGGATTCCGTCATGATCGAAGTCCGCGACGTCAATTCCTTCATAGGGTGCGGTCCATCCGAAAAAATTGAATATCATGGGGGTAAAGTTTCCAGTCCCATCATTTTCAAATCCATACAATGGAGCTGTTCCCGCGTAAGATGCAATCATCACATCCAAATCCCCATCTCCATCAAAGTCGGCCAATGCGCTTCCTTGAGGGGAAGGCACGGATAATCGGTGCGCGGCATCGGGTTCAATTAATGTTTGTCCGGCAGAAAAGGGACCGTCAAAGATCCACACTTCATTGGCGCCGTTGTTATTGACGAGCATATCCGCTTGTTGATCTCCATCCACATCTCCCGTAACAATTCCGCGAACCACAAAAGAAGGGAATGTCAACGGACTCGCGGTATTGAGCCCGCTTCCTGTTCCAAAGAAAATTTTCGAGGTGTTGGGCACCGGGTCGAATCCGGTTTCGCCAAACACGTAATCATTGTACTTGTCTCCATTCAATGATTTTCCCCCATCGGCGGAAAACAAATATTGTTTGCGCGTGGCTGAAGAAGAAGGGTTGACCCACGCCTCAACGGTTCCCACTTGCATGGTAAAATTATTCGTAGGATATATTCCCATGGTTCCTGATCCCAAAATGTTGGCGGATTTCGAATTGAAAACGCCGGGGTTCGAGACCGTGTAATTGGTTTTGAGGGGGGTAATCGTTCCCCCAAATTTGAGGCAGGTCGTATTATTGTTAAAGTGACAATACATCACCGTACTCGAATCCGCCGACCCAAACGGGGCGGTCTGAAAAGCGGGAGCGTATCCTTCCAAGGGAGGTGTTTCAATTCCCCCGATGGGTCCCTTTCCGGCTTGGAGGCCTACCATTCCAAGCAATAAAATTAATGTGACCACTCCCGCCACCCACGTGGTTCGGGAGAAAAAATCATTCAGTGTATCTTTATAATATCCCAGCGGAGAAATCATTCATCACGCCCCCTATGAAGAGTAGGCGATGCCGGAGAAATATAAACTTACACTCGTTCCGGTCGTACACATTTTTATAGAATCTATTCGTTCTGCGCATAATGTCTCGCAAACCTAAACAAATCGTCTCCGGTATCAAAAAAGCAGGGAACGCGATCAAATCAGGGGTGCGGACAACTGGATTTGCGCTGAAAACCCCTATTATCGCATTCCAACGTATGTGGGCGCGACGGAGAAAATCACCCTATGAATTCTTAGTATTTCTACGAGAACATCGCGAAATCCAACCCAACTTTAACAATGTGTCAGCATGGAAAGAAATTATTCGCATTCGCCTAAAACTACTCGGGGATTCTCATACCCCGCCCGTGCAAAAACTAGTTGGGATGAGCCGTGAAAATAGGGGGAAAGCGGAATTAGCACTCGCCGCGAAAAATCCACACGCGTTTGCCCTTTTTCTCGAGCTCGAGCGCGCCAGCCTTCTTCACGAGCTAGAACAATTAGAGAAAAAATAAACCCACTCAAAAATACTTTTTCATTTTGGGCTTCATGTAGCCGCGACCCATTTCTGCATTCGCATGTTGAATCCGCTCCGCTTCCGCGCGGGAAATTTCTCGCCATCCCGCATTTTTGACGCCAAACTCGCCCGCTTTCCGTGCAACGAAGCGCACCATTCCTCTCCGATCCACGTATCGCGCATACTCGCTTACTTGCATTCCCGCGGAACGCAACACGGCTTCGGCTTCCGATTTCGTAACTTTCGTTATGTTGGTTTTTTTGGTTTGGGCGGGTTTCTTTTTTGAACGCATTCCTCTTTTTCATCTTTCTTCTTTTTTTAATGCTGATGGTTTTTCGTTTCTACAGGACGGGATGGGAAGCCATTTAATCTACGATTACACCGTACACTCTATTGCATCCTGTTTGATTCTGGTGATTTTGTGAGCGATGTCCGTTCTCTCTTATTTGGTTCTTTTCTCTTTCTTTCTTTTTTCTGGTGGAACATCGTTCCTGCTTTTTTCAAAACGATTGCATTACCCCTCATCGGAGTCTACCTTTTCCTCCTTTATTTCAATCGGCATCCATCATTACGTTTATTCATTCTCATAATGTCTCTCTTCTTTCTCTCATGGGGTGTTCTCCTCACGGTTGCTATTCAAAATCAGGATGAAAAATTCAGTGACGTGGTTGTATCCATGAAAGCGGCTGCTATTGAATTGACAAGGGGAACGAATCCGTACTCCGCTGATTTTCACGGAACTATTCTTGAAAAAACCGCTCAATATAATGCACCCGGGTGGATCAAAAAAGGACAGGAAACATACCTCTTATTCTCCCACTACCCTTACACTCCAGCAGCATTCCTTGTTACTGTTCCCTTTTTCATTTTTTTTCCTTCCATTTCATTTTACTGGATTTCCGTTATTTTATTCCTTCTCATCTTGGTTCTCCTTGTCCTCACAGTCAAGGATCCGCTTCTCAAGGAAATGGCCCTTGTTCTTACTTTTTTGAACCCTTTTATTTGGTCATCGGTTATCCTCGGTCATGTCGCGGATATACTATCTCTTCTTTTCATGCTACTCTTCATCTTTTTTTTGCTGCATAAAAAGTACTTTTTTTCCGGATTTTTCATGGGACTCCTCTTCCTAACCAAGCTCTATTTCCTTCTTCTCCTTCCTTTTCTTCTTCTCTATTTTCTTCACCAAAAAAAGAATACTTTCTTTCCAGGCGCAGCCGCCAGTTTCCTTCTTTTGACGATTCCTTTTCTTGCATGGGATGCCCACTCATTCATCGATGATACGCTTCTCATCTATCTTGGCGCAGGGAAAGATACCCTTTACATTTGGCTTGACACTGCAGGATTATTCCCACTGCTCACCTCCCTCAAAATCATTCCTCCATCATTTGAATGGATACCTACTCTCACGATGATCCTAGGGTACGGGGTCATTCTTTTCTTTTTTGTCCGAAAAAAATCGTATTCGTTCTCGCGTGCTCTGGTCTATTCAACCATTGCCTCCATTGTTTTTCTCTTTTTTACCAAATTTTTTAGCTTCAATTATTTGATGCTTCCTTTTACCATCATGGCAGGTCTTGTGTATTGGCGGATGCTTCAAGAAAAACCAACCATTCACTTGTTCGAGCTCCCGAAATGAAGAAGCGGATATCTCTCAACTTTTTCTATTTTGATTCCCATACTGATAAACTCTAATCACTTCCGTTTCTTTTCCATCGAGGATGCGATAAACAGAATGAACTTTTTCAAATCCCTGTTGAAGTAGAAACGCGTCCGTTTGATAAAAAGGACCAAAAAAATTATAGGTCACTCCTACAATGGCAAAAATAGGCCGCTTTTCGGATCGGATCTGAGCGACGAACTCCTCAGGGGTGGGCGGGTAATACCTAATTCCCCCTCCCCATTCGTCTAGTTCAATTCCGCTATAATAACGAATTTCTCTTTTCAGCCCATCATAAACGACTGCAGTAGAGGCATTTTCACCGATCCATTTTCCCGTATCAGAATATCCGATTCCCCCATATGAGTGAGAAACGATGTAGATCCCATACACCAAACCCGGGAGGATTAATCCTAGACAAAACAGAGGTAATCCCTTTCGTAAAAGTGGATTCAACACACTCACTTTTTCAACTCCAACGGCCATGATCCAAAAAATAACTGGATAAACGGGCAACCAGTATCTTGGATCGAATGCGGGAAAAAAAATCAAACCGACAAAAACGCCAATCCATACGATAATTGAAATCAATTTCATTTTTTCATTTCTCATGTAAAAAAGACCCAATAAAAAAAAGGGAAAATAATACAAGGGAATACTCTTGCTGATAATCCGTATACTTTGAATAGCAATCGTTCCAAATCCTTTTGAATAATCATAAAACGTTACTATGTCATGATCGAAAAGCCTCAAAAAAAATAGCCAAACACCCAAAATAGCGCCGAACAATACTCCTCCCATGATCATTTTTTGGGTGATCTTTTTTTTGTTTTCAAAAAAATAATATATAAAAAGAAGCACTCCTGCCAATCCAAAAATAAGAAACCCACTTCGTTTACTCAAAAGCGCGAGCAGCGTTCCAATGATAATCAATCCCCATCCTTCTTTTTTGGGCAAATGAAACATTCCAACGCCTATTGCCAGTGCTGTAACCATCATAGTGGAATCCAGCAAGCCATGATGAGCCGTGCTGATGAATAACACATTGGACGCGAGTAATCCTGCTGAAAATAATCCAACAAATGGGGAAAATAGACGGGACCCCAAGTAAAAAGTAAGTAAAATGGCGATTACGGCAAGAATTATGCTAACCAATCGGACACTCACAAGTGGGTCCGCCCAAAATAATGTACTGGCTATCGCTGAAAAAAATGGTGGATGAAATTGCCAAATTTCGCGAGAAAAAAGAGTCACGGGATCGGAACGAATCTCTTTAACATACCATACATACAACGTTTCATCGTTGACAGTGGATTCATGCTCAATAAAGAGTAATTGCGGAATAAGAAATAAAAAAATGATGACCAAAAGTAAAAAAAAAGTCTTTATTTTTTCATTTACATTCAAGAAAAAAATCCTAGTTAATTCGCTTGCCATGAGATAATTTCAACTAATCGTTCAATCTTAAACGTGTTGCTCGGCACATCCTCATTCCTTTCCATCAATCCTCCGAATCTCGGTCATTCCGTACATGTACGGGAGCAGCACGTGCGGGATGTGAATGCCTCCTTCCTTAGTTTGATGGTTTTCCAAGATGGCACGGAGCATGCGGGCCGTGGATATTCCCGTCGCGTTGAGCGTGTGCACATACGCTTTGCTCCCATCCGGATTCGTATATTTGATGTTCAATCGCACCGCTTGGTAGGTGGTGCAGTTGGACAAGCTCATTAACTCAAAATATTTTTTCTCACGCGGCGACCAGCCTTCGATGTCGTATTTTTTGGCGGCGACGATTCCTAAATCACCTGTACAAACGTTCACGACGCGATACGGAATTTCCAACCCCAGCATCATGGTTTCGGTATTTTTCACCATTCGTTCATGCCACGCTTTGCTTTCCTCGGGTGTGCAAATGACCACTTGTTCAATTTTGTTAAACTGATGCACGCGAAAAAATCCTCGTTCATCCAATCCGTGCTTTCCGATCTCTTTTCGAAAGCATGGAGAAATTCCCGCAAGCTGGATCGGCAGTTGCGTGCCGGGGAGATTTTCATTCATATATTGCGCCGTTAAGGGATGTTCGCTGGTGGCAATCAAATGCAAATCTTCTCCTTCGATTTTGTATAATTGGTTGCCAAAATCGCCCAAATCGGTCACTCCTTCGTAGGCGGCGCGGTTCAACATGAATGGTGGCTGCATGGGAACAAACCCATCCACCATGAGCGCGTCGAGCGCGTATCGTTGCAACGCCAGCTCGAGCAATACCAGCGGTCCTTTCAGTGCGAAAAACCCCGCGCCGGACATTTTCACCGCGCGCTCAAATTCCACCCCGTCCACGTCTTTGGCGATCTGTCCGTGGTGTTTTACTTCAAAATCACGCTCAACGGGGGTTCCCCATTTTTTGATTTCCACGTTTTGAGTATCATCTTTTCCAAACGGCACGTCATCGGCCAACAAATTGGGCAAGCGCATGAGTCGTTCTCGAATGCGTTCTTTCAATTCGGTTTGTTTTTTTTCCGCATCGGTGATTTGCTGACCGACTTTTCTGGATTCTTCCACGAGTTTCTGTTTCTCGACCGGATTGTCTTTGACTTTCGCCACTCCTTGCGTGAGTTGGTTTCGCTTCGCGCGCAATCCTTCGGCTTCCTGCAATATTTTTCGATATTCCATATCCTCTTGAACGAGCTCATCAAACAGTTGAACGTATTCCGGGTTCTGTCGCTTCGTGAGGTTTTCCCGCACGCTATCTTTGTTTTCGCGCACGAAATGGATGTCGAGCATAGACTCAAAATGAGGGCAGAGGAGATATAAAACCCGCTATACGAGGGTGTTGATTTTCCGTGCCAGGATGAAATCATTCGTGGAAAGTCCCCCAATGGCATGCGTCCAAAGGGTGAGGGTGACCTTGTTCCAGTGCACTTCGATGTCGGGATGATGTCCTTCTGCTTCGGCAATTTTTCCCACTTGATTTACAAACTTTAATGCTTGCATAAAACCCTTGAACGTAAACATCCGCGCAATTTTTTTGGTCTGTTCCAGTTTCCATCCGGGAACCATATACATCCACTTCTTGGCTTCGCCTCCTTTGATGGGAGGAATTTCTCCTTCGCATGGAACGCAGTGTTTTCCTAGCTTCATTTGGGGCTTCATTTCAAACGATCGGCATTGTCCTTTATATATTACTCAACTGGACAATTAGTGAGGATTCGATTATGGGTAGCGTCGCGGAATGGTTCCGCGGTGTCGTGAAAGGCACCAAAATTTTTGTCCAAAAAGTAGGAGCATTCATCATGCTCATTTTCGTCCTGGGGCTCATCGCTGGCGCCTACATTGTGGCGGCGCAACTTTCCATTCTCTGGTTTTTTGCATTCGGATTAGTGGTGGTCGTTCTGTGGAACGATTTCGGTGAAGGGATTGGCGTATTGCTTCTCTTATTGGTGTTGTTTCTCTTCTTCCCGCAGATTTTTCCACCGATTATCATCTAGTATTATTTTTTCTGCGCGGGACATACACTGGCATACTCGCATCGTCCACACTGCCATCCTACATTCGTGGGAAACAATCCCACTTGTTTATGGGCTTCCAATTTGTTGGCGATACGTTGTGCTTTGGAAATGGCTTCGCGTGCGGCTTCCGGTTCGAGTGTAATCGTGGTTGTTTTTTCGTGGGATAAATAATGCCACTGCAATTCCACTTCGGATAATGGTTTGTAGTGATTCGCCGCCATGGCTCCGTATAACATCGCTTGGAAATCTTTGGAGAGTGCTTTCGTTCCCATTTTACTCGAGCCGGTTTTGTAATCGTGAATCACGATTTTGGTTTCGTGCGGCTGCGACACCCGATCGACGAATCCTAACAACCATTGTTTCGCGCGCGGATTGAGGGGATACATTAATTTTTTTTCGACCGCAATGGTGGCTCCTTTTTCTTTTTCGAACAGTTCCAAAAAATACCATTTAATGTTCGCCATGCTTTTTTCTAAAAAGGGGGCTAAACTTTCCTCGGGAATGGGATGGGGGCTTTCAGCAAGCGCGGTTTTCCAAATAAGGGGTAATTGTTCCATGGCTTGTTCGACGTTGGTTATTTTTTTGTCCAATGCTTGCTGGTGGGCCCATTCGAGGGCAGTGTGAACTACGGAGCCTGTTGTCATGTATAAGTCAAGGCTGGTGTCTTCATCCAGCACTTTGGTCTTCCACACGTAGCGGTGGGCGTACGCTTGTGGACAATTTTCAAACAGCGAAAGGGAGGAATACGAATAAGGTGAAGGCATCAGATTTTCTCCGTTTGAAATCTAGGGGTATCGAATGAGTTCGATACCCGTTTCTCGGTGCGGCCGGACGAAAACGGCCAGGAGTAGGAATAAGGCGAAGGCATGGTCGGTACATTCATATCCCGCGGGTTTTAATGCTGCGCGGACCGTTTCGCCGAATACTCTGAAAATTTTCTCTACCTTTTTCAATTCGTCGCCGAGACAGCCTGCATGGTTTATCGGGTTATTTCAACTCAAGAGTTTGATCATCAACTTGAAGAACTCAATACTGTTGATCAGGAACGAATAAACCGGTTTGTCGAGCAAATTCATCAAAACCCATTGGTGGGTAAACCGCTCGGGTTTCTTTTCTTGCGTGAAAAAAAGTTTGAAGGACGACGCATGTACTTTCTTATCTACGACGAATGGCATGTCGTATTATTGATTCTCTTATCAAGCAAGAAAGAACAATCAGCGGCCATCGACTGGATCAAGAAAAATATCCCCGCACTAAAAGAATATGTAAGAAGACAACTCGAGTCAAACGACATTACTTATCGTTGAATTTCCATTCACGCATTCGACCATGCTTCACATCCTCAAATGCACGCTTGAATTCATCCAACAACGTTTCGTTCTTCTTTCCCGTTCGTTTTGAAACGGATTGCGCGATCGCCTGTGTTCTCGTCTTCATAGTATCTTTACGCTCATTTACCATTAAAAATCTACCAATTATTTTCGGTTTTTCTCCACCCCCTTTTTATGCTCGAAATCGTTTCACCTCCCCTATGCCCCGACGATTCATTTACATTCCTTCTTCACAGCATGGACAGGAATCCGCCCCGTTCGAACTGCTGATTGCGGTCATTCTCATGGGTTTTGTCCTCTTTGCCGGGTACCAAGCGCTCAACCGCTTGCACGAACAAACCTGCGCCAACACCATCAATGCCCAGCTCGAAAAGATGGCTCAGAATCTACAAAACGTGGCCACGGGAAAAGGAACGGCTCAATTTAATTTTTCATTCGGAGATTGTGCGGCGAAAATAAACGATTGTGAAAACTTCTCTTCGCTGGCCCAAACCACCGATGTGATGTGCGTGCGTCTCATTGATTCCACCGATCCCAATGTGTGTTCCAGTTATTGTTCCTCGGCCCGATCCATTTGTTCGCTGATTCAATTTAAATCACGTGAGAACACGGTCACCAAATGCGTGGATATTTCTCCCAGCACCGCATTTCCTGCCGAAGGATCGGGACAATGTCCCCTTCGTCAGGACGAAGGATGGTATCTCCAGGATTTCACCGCGACTACGGTTCAGCAAGGCACGTATTCGCTGTTGAAAGTGTCCAATTTGACCGCGAGCGTTCCCATTGTGTGTGCGTACTTGCAAGGAAATAAATCCCTTCCCGGGGGAAACGGAACGGGTTCTCCATGATTGAGTTTACGCTCTCCAAAATCAATCTGCTCATTCTGGTGGTGGCGTTGTTTTCCATTATTTCTTTTTTTTCGCTGAATGTGGGGAAAATATTTTTGGTGAACGAGGTCAAGCAGGAAATGGACAAATACGCATTGACCCTCAACTCGATGTTGGTGGCTCCCACCACGTGTGATTCCAAACCGTTTGCGATTCCTCCCAAATTCACGAGCTTTGGAAACAACATCTACTACCGGATGTTCATCTCCACCACCTCCGATCCCTCGGGTTCGCGTCTCATTTTTGCCGTGAGTGACATTCGCACCCCCACGTCGGTTCTGGCCGCCTCGTCGTTAGCAACCGATTCCAAAATTGTCATTATCGATCAGGACAACGAAAATGGATTTCAAATCCTTCCATCAAATGATCCCAACGCCTTTCTCGAATTGGATCCTCAGGACGTGCCTCCGCGCAATGCTTTTTATGCGGTCAAGAGCGTGAAAGCGGGCCTTCCTACCCTCTACATTTTCCCGTGTTCCATTACCGCGCAAGGACAAAACTGCTCGGGTAAAGGCTACATCAAGGAACAGGTGAATGATTTTCTCCCGAAGGAAGAACAATTCATATGCTAAAATTTTTCCCTCCCAAACTCCACTCTCGAGGATACATCGGTCCGATTGGGGATGACATCCCCAGTTTGATTCCCATCATCGTGGGATTGATTACGTTTTTTGGGGCGTTCACCTACACGCTCAACGAATACAATCACCGCTCTCAAACGTTTGCCGCGGATCGCGATTCGCTGGTGATTGCAAACGCGCTGAAGGGAGACAGTTACCTCGCCACGTATTCCGAATTTGCATCCGCCTGTAAAGGATTGCGTGTCCGCGGGCTGGATTATTTTGCAGGGGTGATTGATTCCCATCAATGGGAGGAAATCGCCAAGCAGGCTAATTCGGATCAGCTCAATAAACTCTCGCTGATCGCGGATCATTTGTATCCTCTCGCGGATTTGTCCAATCCCGGCACAAGTCAACCTCTCTTATGCTCGCACGGTCTTCCGTCTCCTCCTACATCGGATGATTTGGCACTCATTATCGATAATCGTCAATTCATCGTGCTCTCCTTTCCGGTTGCTGTTGAATCGCCTCTCGCCGTGGTTCCCGCGACGCTTGTGGTGATCACCTGGAAGGTGGGATAAATGGTCAAGTTTCACGCTCGGCGGAAAGATAATCACGCCCAAGCGGCAGTAACCGACGCATTATTTTTGTTGGTGATCATTTCCGGTCTCACGGGATTCCTTCTCTTGTTTGCCTCGAGTTATGGAAAAGGCGTCTCGGATCAAGTGACGCGCAACGATTCGTTTGAGTTCGTTTCATCCGCCCTTAAAACCATCATGTATCAGTCCGTTCCCCGCGATTCGGGACAAATTATTGATCCTCAAAATCCGGATTATGATCAAGAAATTGATTACTTGATGGCAATTGTCAAAGAGGACTATGCGGATGATGCTAATCTGACGTTTAACACCAAACGCAATCTCGCGCGGTCCGTGTACACCGTGATGAAGCCCGTGGGGGACACGCATGATTATTTGTTTGCCATTAACACCGCTCAAAAATACGTGTTGTTCGCCCTCTGGCGAACCAATTTCAAACTCGAAGGGGATCCTAACGACCCGGATCGATTCCAAAACTCGGTGGCGTGTTCGGATGATCCCACTTCTCCTACCTACAACAATTGCCCCACCCCCAACGGTCCGCGCGGCGCCCACTCGATGTATTTCTGCGATCCCCTCATCACCGATAATTCGGTTCAAAAATTATTTTTGCGCGTCGGAACCGCGACGCAAGCACAGGCGTTGATCAACATGGTTCAGTTTACCAACAACTCCTTTTTGCTTTCGGTAGACTCCGAAACGATCCGCGCAGGGGTCACGCTTGCCACGTGGGTGGCAACCTCCATTCCGGATGCGGAATGGCAAACGCTCGATTGTGTTGAACAAGATTTAGCTGGGATTGTTTGAATTCGATTCATTTTATTTTTCGTCTTCAAACATGGGCATCTCGTCGCTGAGATCCAGATCTTCATCCTCGGATGCGGGTTTCTTTTTCTTTTTTTTATCGTCATTAAACAATGATTTGAAATCCTCATCCTCTCCCCCGCTCGGCGCAGGACTGCTCGCCGGTTCGTCTGCTCCCATGTCGCTTCCCGTTTGATCGGTTCGCTGTCCCATGCGGCGACGAATGTGGGCAGGGGTGTTAGGGTTCATTCCCCCTTCGGTTTCTTGTGAAGAAGACGGTCTCCCGCTCACTACGTTTGGGCTTCCTTCCGGGGGTTCCCCTCCGCGCTGACGGCGCATTTCCATGCGTTCGCGCGGAGATAATAATGAATTGCCCGCAATGGGCAGGTTGGATTTTTCGTCGAGTTTGGACGGTTCCACCGCGGACGGGGTTCCGCCTACGGGAGTAAAATGAAACGAGGATGCATTCTGCGTGTCTTTGGTGGCAAGCTCTTTGAGTTTGCTCAACGCGGCTTGAACATCTACATTGGATGGCGTGGTTTGCAGCGCGCGTGCGCCTCCAGATGGAAGCAACGATTCATGAATTTCGCTTTTTTTCTCCAATCCTAATGTTTTATCTAAATGCGGCACGCCTGCTTGGCTTTTTTCATTTATTTTTTCAAACACTCCGCGCGGGGGAGCCGCCAATGGTGGCGCAGAACGCATCGCTTGATTGGCATTTCCTGTTTTTCGCTGAATGCGTCGAGGAACATTCTTGGATGGGTTCATCCACGGTTCATCTTCAGGAGACTTATCCATCACCGGCTGCGGGGGATTGTTTTCCGATTCCGATTCGTCTCCTCCAGGGATCGGTTGTCCATTTCGATAAAATCGTCGCAGGCGACGCGGGACGTTCGACGGATCTTCACTCATGGTTGGTTTCACCTTTTTTATGGGGCGATTGAGTCATGCTCTCGTTAAAGTCCTTTAAATCCCTTTTGAGTTGCTCGAGGGTGTCCTCGAAGCTCTCCGCGCGACCAAATTCAACCAGTTGAGGGTTGGATTCTTCGTTTTCGGAGGATGTTCCTTTGTTCGATTCCGGCTTTTCTTCTTTCAATAACTCCAACACATCGTTTTCCAAAATGGGTTCGTCCATTTCTTCTTTAGGATTGGTGTTCATGCTCGGTCGAATCTGCGAAGGCTTGTACACCGGAGTTTTTTCTTCGCTCCATTCGTTTTGCGCGGGACGGTTTGATTTGGATGAAACGTTTGTTTTCTCGTGCATCGGGGCCTCGGCTCCACTGAATGTGGGTCGCGCTAATCCGCGCATGCTCATGTGCACAACTCCGCGGGAAAGAAATGCTACTCCCATTATTCCCAATCCCCCCCACCAGGCCCATTCTCCAATCAATGCGGGAGAAATTTTTTCACCTTGAACGGCAGGCAATGCAATCACAATGAGTAAAACACTCCATCCGATTCCCACGATTCCCGCGGTCACTGCGCGTTTCCATCCCAACCACGTCGAGGTGAACGGAAACGCGAATCGAATCAAAATGTATCCCAACGATGGACTGCCGACTACCACGAGTAATGCCAGCGCGAGATCGAAGACCGGAGAAAATGCACTCATACCGGATTTCCTAGGAGGGGCTCTTTTTTATTCTTAAACGGTCTTTCACCGGCTATGGATCCTGTTTCGACGCTTTTGTACACGTTTTTGGATCTCATTTGGGCGGGGGTCCTACTGGGCATTCCCATTTTGATTATTACGGTCATCCTGACGTTTGTCTTCAATATTGTTCAAAAAAAACTCAAAACCAAATGGATACAAGCGGCCGTAGTCACGTTATTTGTTTCATTTTTCATTTTCTTTTTAGCCGTGCATACACTCAACATTTTGAATGGAGCCAGCGTCACGGATCCGGCGTCCATTGATGCGGATGCGGTGAACAATCCGGATTACATGGCGTCTCAACCCTCCGTGTTGAGTCTGTTCATCAATGCGCTGATTAAGTCGTTCATCGTGGGGGTTATTTTTTCGCTGCTCTTGCTTCCCTTTGCATTCCTCGGCGTGAGTGTGTTCGATTTTTTCCAGAAAAAAATTCCGGGAATATGGTCGCGCCTCGCGATCGTTTGTTTTCTTTCTGCGATTCTCCTGGTGGTGCTTCTCGCGGCCTTTCCTTGGATTCCAGTAAGTCTGGTCTATCTTGCATTTTATGGCATTTGATCCCCCTTCTTCGTTGAATTGGTGCACACGCTTAAATAGGCCTTTTCGATTTTTGTAGCGGGATGAACGCGCAGAAAATTGCCCTTTTTTACCTTGGATTGCTCCTCTTTTCTCCACTGACAGCCGCGGTTCCTCACGATCCCGTTTCCCCTCCTTCTTTTCTTGCCACCGAATCGATTCCCGGGATGGAAACTCCTGCCGTAACTCCTACTCCTTCGATGGATTCTCCTTCCGATGGGGAACAGGATATTGTGATTTCATTCCAAGCGTTGCCGGGGGGTGGAGGCGTATGTCGGCTTTCCAGTTTAACGCCAGAAGAAGTACAACGGTTGCGTGACACGGTATTGATTCCCGGTCTCGACGCTGAAGAACTCTCCTCTGGAACCAATCCCAATGTGGATCGCGATAAAGTTTCGGATTCCAATATTTTACTCGTTCCTAATCCGTTAGACAGTGAGACCGCGTTTCAAAAAGAAGTTCCGAATAAAATCATTCAACCCAACGAACTTTCATCGTTGCAGAATCAAAAAGTAAAAGGACCGTTTGCGTTTGGAATTTCATTGTACGATTCTCTACGCGCAGCAAAGTGCGTCGATAAGCAATGTGCGATCGAAGGAACGAATTTGCAGCTACGTAATTCCGGCACGGGAATTGTAGGCAACGTAAAAGATATTTACCAGGCAATGACGAAAGATTTGGAATCCAACACCTCTGAATTTTCGGATGATGAAAAAGCGTTTCTGAGCGCGCAGATCAAAACAGACCAACTCATCAATGCGCCGGATGCGAACACGTTTCCGGTGGAAGGGCTCGAACGAATCCCTACAATTGATGCCATGAATCACATTCGCGTGGACAATCAATGGGATGCGGGCATTCTCACGAATTGTGACAAAGGGGATTGTGTGATTACCCTCTATTCGCTTTTTGACAAATATTTCAATTCCTGGTTCTCCGGACAAATGGTACTATCTACATTCGGCCCCACCGCCTGGGGGCAATTCAAAAAAATGCTCAAGCTCGGTCCGCGACAAAATTTGATCGGCCAAAGCATGATTGACAAATTGGGCAAACTGAACGTCTTGAAGGATGGAAGTATTGCGCTCAAGAATGGGAAAGGGGTTCCGTATGCTCCAAGTGACTTTTTTGCTTCGAGTGTGAAAGGAATCAAAGGGGATGCGTACCTTCTTAACGTTCGAAAGGAATTCGAAGAGCAAACTCCTGACACCTTTAAGTTTTTCTCCAAAAGTTTCGGACAACGAGAAATTCTTTCTTCGGGAGGCTATCCTAATGTCATGACGGAAGCCTTCAGTGAAAAAGGGGCATTCGGTTCGCTTACGGATATCGCGAAGCGCGAGAAAGTATTTGCCAATTGGGGACAGGTAAAAAAGTACACGGATTACGTGAAAGGAATGGACGGCGCGTACCGAACGCAATTGGAGTCCGCTGAGAAAAAAATCGCAGAAGGTCTCAAACTCGGAAACAAAGCGTTAGAAGCCGAAGGTCGAAACCTGAAACGAGAAACGGCTCGAGGATATATCAAAATTTTCAAGGATAACGATGACGTGTTCTCCCTCGATATGATTGACTACATGCGAAAAGAAGCCAATACCAAAATGTCTACCACCTATTTGCTCGATTCCAGTACTGGACGACATATCAGTCTAGGAAACGATCCCGACAAATACATTGCGAACATCAACAAGAGTTTCACCGACACCGGAGACTTCCGAGCCGTAACCAATGTTTCGCGAAACGCGAATGGTTCTCTCAAAGTGTTCGAGCTACAACCCCGACGCAATGTGGGGCCGCTGGATATCACCAAGATCAAATCCAACTCCTATCCTCCTGACACCTATGTGGAGATTCCAGGCAGCGCCCCCGTGTTGGCCAACTTAGAGAACCTGGCCCAAATCGAAGCGGCTCAAACCGCGGCGAAAGGATCTCCGCTTTCCTTAGTTACCGCCGACTATGTGGAAATTCCCGAAGGATTAAGTCCGAATGCATATTCCGATCTCGTATTGGCCGGATCGCCCAGTGCCATCATTCCAGGAAAGCTTGGTACGGTTTCGCGTCACGTGGATACGGTCTACGATCGCATGGTGGTTGAAAACTACGGCGGGGGACCCTACACCAACCTCTTGTCCCGCTCGTTCCAATTCCAAAAGGATTTGATCTCCGAATACGCCAAAGTTTGGACTCCCTCTTCCGGAAATGGATTTTTACAAACCGGAAAAATGTACGGATACTATCTCCTCACGCGCGGAGGAAATGTGTTCGACAACGCGACCCTGTATCAACTCCCCGACGAATGGTCGGAGGTCCGATTCAAGCCGAAGGATTCAGAATTCTACAACGATGCATATTGGGATATTTTTGCGAATGAAGGTAGTGATACCGGGGATATTTTCCAGAACGTCATTTCCTCTCTTCCCGTTGCGGCGGTCATCGGATATGTCTCCGAGAAAAACGACACGTCGAGCACGGTATGGAACTGGATCAACGGCACGCAAGGAAGGCGCGAACCGGATAATGTGGCCATGTATCTCTTCGGAGCAAGCTCATGTCCCAACTGCCAAGCGACGATTCAATCCCCTACTCCCGATTCGTTCAACATTGGGTATTTGTCTCCGGAATCCTTGAGCACGTTTTACATTGAGCATGTCAAAACCAAAGCCGCGAAAGATCAAGGGGGGCAAATCCTCACCACCTTTGCGCATCATGCCAACGTGGAAGGACGATTGAATGGGACTACTCTCGAACCCATTGATTTGCTCAAAGAGCGCAAAAACGAAAACACGTGCGAACAGGTCATTGGATCCATCCCCATTTTGGGCGGCGTTTCGCGTGTCATTGGTGCGGAGAAAATTGGCGGATTACTGGGTGGAATCGAATCCGTTTCTTATCTCTTTGGCGGCCTGAGCGGGGGAATTGTTACCGTGATTAATCAGCTGGCGTTTGCGAACAAAATGGGGGAGTGCACGGATGACAAGGAAGGATACTATGCGTCGATTTACATCCCTCCCGACACGCCCGATCCTAAAGGAGGGGAGCCCGTTTCCAAGGCGAACGATCTTGAAAAGAACGTTTCCGAAAAAGCACTGGATGGCATTCGCCAATTCGCGGAGCGGATTGATCAAAACCACAACAATCAATCACTGACTGATAAAGCATTGCACGAAGCCACCACCAAAATCAATGAGTTTGTGGCCAAGGCAGCCAAGTCGCGTGTGGCGGTGGCGGATTTACGGGTCACCGGTTCTTCCTCTGGATTCATGCGCTCAGCGGAGATCACCTACTTTTGGGGGGGGCCGGACTCGCTGATCGAACCGACTACCTACAGTACGGACGGAAAGACCGTGCTCACGACCGAAGATGGACACACGATCACGCTCAGCAATGAGGATGGAACCCTCACGGTCGATGGACAAGTCGTCATTGACGCCGCGGAAGCCGATCACGTTCGTCTCTCCAACAAGAACCTCTCCATTCCCGCGATTGAAATTCCTCAACGCTTAAATGGATTCGAGCTGGGGGATACGAATTCGTTATTGTTCTCCGTTAACATTCGAGGAGAAGCGGTTGTACAGGACGCGCGATTATTGGATTGTATTCAACAGGCGGTCTTTGAACAGTCCGGTGTGCCCTTGAATTCGAACAATATGTCGGAGGCATTCGGTTTGACGGAATCCATTGCTACGAATGCCTATCCCAACATCGCCGTGGACTTTGCACACAACCGCATTCTGTTGGGAGGACAGCTCCCCCAATCCGCACAAGGAATTGGCGCGAGCATTAATGTGTATGGCGACCGACGCGTATTAGTGACGGGTGCCGCTAACACGGAAGCGGGATTGTTTCAGTCCGGTTCCTGGCAGCATGGAACATTAGTCTACAAGCCCGAAACCCGCGAAATTCTCATTTGGCTCCGCCACCACGCAGCGGCAATCGTTTCGGATCAGGATGTGAAAAACTTCTTCGGAGACTTAACCAATACCATCAATCCCCTCACGCAGTGTGAAGAGCCCGCGATCGATTTGAGTGTGTCTACGGATCAAGCCACCGCTGCCACAAAACTCAAAGGAGACAACCTCACGGCGGGCCTGAAGAAAAATGGTCCCTTCCAATCGTTTGAAACCGATACGAAGCGATTTACGCTTTATTCCAAGCTTGTGGATGGAGAATGTAAACCCTTCTTCAAGGTGGAAAACAAAGAGACCGGCGAAGTCTATGACCAAGCCATCGATGCCATTTCCCAGGATGGAGACGGAAATATTACCATCAAAACGGCAGATGGACAGAATCACACGCTCAAATTCTCGGATGAAAACGGGAAGCCTGTGTTAACCTACGATGGTCAGTCCGAAGTTCTTCGCTCCGCCTCCGGGCGAGGAGGATCATTCTATTACGATCCCAACAAAGGATTGTATTACGCCGAGAATGCCCAATTCCTTCCCCTCTCGGACAATTTCAAAAACCAGGGAGTGGCCTTCCAAGCGAATCCCGATGGAAGCGTCTCCGGAAAGGCCGCAGATAACGTGTTCAATATTAATACCGCCCAAGGAGGGGAAGGACTATTCAACATCCCATCGCTTCCCGAAAATATGACCGGATTGTTGCTCGTGGTTTTATTGCTCGGAATTATTTGCGCGGGATTGTATATGAATTCGCGCGAAAAGAGATGAATCTAAATGGGAAAAATAGCAGCTGAAGAAATTGTGATTATTGCCCTTCCGTTCTTACAAGGAGTGCGAATGGATGAAAACGAACAAGAATGGATTTTGGAGCAAAAAGAAAAAGTGTATGCAAAAATTATACTTGAAGAACTAGTTGGTAAACCAAATCGCGTGTTAATTATCTGCAATCCCGGTGCAAGTATTTTTACTGAAAGTACAAATCGCTTTTTGGCATTTGCCAAACACTCATTGGGGGAGCGCTTTCTAAAAGGTCCAGCCCGTTCTTCTATAACTACTTTTTTCTCCCAAGTTGATTTTTCGAATGTTAAGTTCTCTCCATCAGTAAAGATTTTGGCCTATGGAGAACATGGAGGCTATCATGATTGTGTAAAAGGGTGGGGGCGAAGACTCAAAATGTTTCTGGAAATAAAAGGCATGTGCCGAGTGTTCAGCATTCATCAGCCCACCGAGCGAATGATAAAATTAGGTGATGATGATTCTCGATCTAACTGGCTTCGGCGCGAAAAGCGTTTGTTGAGAATTAGCCGATTGAAAAGAAGAAACCAGTTGCATAAACAGTTTCGCGCATAGCTCACGCATAATAATTCGGCCCACTATTGGGCGTGCTTTCATCTTCCTGTTCTTGCGTTTCCTGCACTTTCTTCATCTGCGAAACGATTTCTTGTTCGGTTTTCTTGGCTTGAACATACAAGGGTTCCACTTTCAGGTTGAGCTTCAACAATTTGTTTAAGCGTTTGATAAGTTCCGCCGCGGCTTTGTAGTCGGCTCCTAACGTTACATTTCCTAACATCGAAATGGCCTTCACATTGCTCTCTTTCAAGTGCAACAGCATCAATGCGGTTATTCCGGTGGTGATTCCGTCTTGAATCATTTCAATATCCAAGCCCTTGAACATGTCTTTGCTCTGCACATTCGCGGCGATTCCATACACTTTCATATCCACTTTTTGCCCCGTTTGAATGCCGGCTAAAGAAATGACACGCACAATTCCATTGGCGAGAATCCATTCCACCACGGCTCGCGCGACCTTGGGAATAAATGGTCGTGGAATAACCTGCTCTGAAATTAAACACACGAGTTTGAACTTATCGTTCACGTAAATCCGCGAAGGAAAAATAGGCACCCCGTCATGAATGCGAATGATGGGCATGAACACATCCGAGTGTAAGTGTCCGACTTCCTTGAAGTCTAAATTCTCCACCAAATACTTGGCGGTAATCGTCCCCACGAGTCCGGTGCCGGGGAATCCTTCGATGAGGGTGTATCCATTCCAATTCCGGTGTTCAAATTCCACAAACCGAACAGTGGGCTCGTGAGCTATGGAGGCCGAAACCGGCATGTTCATTCGACTGGAAACCCCTGAACGGGAACTTTTTTGGGCCATACACAAACTCCTCTTTCGTTTCCAAGAAACCATTTTGGGTTTATAAGGCCGCTTCCGATCGGCCGCATTGGTGTAGGGTTATGGCGATTCCCATCACCCGTTTTTCTCTTCTTTCTCACGCGCCCACCCACATCTTTCCGACCCAAAATGCGATTTGGGCAAGAGGGATGAGAATCAGCATGTACATTCCGGATGCATTTCGATCGCCTTCCTGAAAACCCACAAACAATGCGGCGAGAAT
>CAYHGC010000003.1:0-31196 GCA_964356075.1 uncultured archaeon | reverse complement strand
TTTCGACTCCTTTGTAGAGTAAGTCAAACGACAATGTGACTTTTGGATCGTCCGCGGGTCGCATGTGGTAAAACGGTCGTTTTGCCCAGGGGTAGTCGAGCATGAACACGAAATCGGAGTTGTACTTTTCTTTGATGTATGCACCGATCATTTTTTCCCCTTCCGCATCCAAATCGTCGTCTTCGGGGATGACTTTTCCTTTTTCTTTCAGAATGTTGCGGGCTTCGTGCAGAGAAAGTTTGGGGATTTCATGCGGCACGTCAATGGTTACATTCAATCGCGATAATTCAGGTTCCATCACGGTTTTGATTTCGCCGAGTAAAAACGTAAAATACTGTTCCACGACTTTCATCACATCGTCAATGCTTTCGATGAATCCCATTTCGAAGTCGAGTCCGTTGAATTCCGTAAGGTGGCGAGTGGTGTGGGATTTTTCGGCGCGAAAAATGGGTTCGATACAATATACTTTTTCTAAACCCGAAACGACAAACATTTGTTTGTAAATTTGCGGGCTTTGCGCTAGCGAAGCGGTTTTTCCAAAATAATTCATTTTGAACTCTTCCGCGCCCGATTCAACACCGGCTGCGGTGAGCTTGGGTGTTTGAATATTGACAAATCCTTCTTTCTCGAAAAATTCATTTGTTTTGGCGTAAATCTTACTGCGAATCAAAAAGATGTCTTTCACATTCTCGCGGCGTACATCCAAGAAACGGTAATCCAATCGTTTGTCAATGGAAGTGGTGGTTTCGGCGGTGAGTTCCATCGGTAAAGGGGTTTCAGCCTGCGATAGAATTTGAATATCCGTCGCTTCGATTTCCACTTCTCCCGTCGCCATATCGGTCTTGACTTGATTCGCGGGACGTTTGTTGACCTTTCCCGTGATCAACACTACGGATTCGGGTTTGAGCGCGTGCTGATGGGCGGCTGTTAAATCCTTGTTGACAAACACTTGAATGATTCCCGTGCGGTCGCGTAAGAGAATAAAGGAGATCTTCCCGGTTAAACGAAAGGTATCCAACCATCCTGCGATGGTGACCGTTTTGCCTGCATCCGCA
The DNA here is from genome assembly GCA_964356075.1 of uncultured archaeon. Taxonomy (GTDB): domain Archaea; phylum Iainarchaeota; class Iainarchaeia; order Iainarchaeales; family VGJJ01; genus VGJJ01. Next base: position 30,141 of record CAYHGC010000003.1, on the reverse strand, counting down.
GAGCGTATTTCTCCCGTGTTGTGGGTCTTGAGCATAGAAAGATGGATGGTTGGGTCTGATTTTAAAGGTACTACTGCGTCCCCTCTCCATGCGCCGTTTTGGGATTAGAATTGCCAAACGAATAGGCTTCCGGGTTGTTTCACCCAAAGGGTTGCTTCGATTCAATCGGAAGAAAACATATCGTGGGAAACGACTCACGTCTATTTCGGATGAATATCAGTTTACCGCTCGCAGATCGGGCGGTCCGCTGCAAACCATCGGGATGGGGATCAAACGCATTGGCCGATTGCGTCGATATCGGTCTGCTGCCACCGATGATGGAAATCCAACTGGCCATGAGTACCGGCACGTTCGAAATGCCGTGTTTGGGTTTGAGCATGACATTCCACGTATTGAGAATCATTTTCTCCAGTTTGCAGAAGAGACTTTTTGGAATGTGATTAATCCAACTTATTTTGCTCGGCTTGGAAAAAAAGGACGCGAGCGAAAAACAGCGTGGACGGATTTAGAGAAACAGTTTGATCGCGCGTCCGCAGAACGGTTGGGTCGGGGAGATTCACGCATGTGGACATTCCTCCACCGAGCCAAAGAATATGTTTGTGCGCGTCATCCCAGTCGTTTTTCATTAATGCGGAAAATCATTGCAATGAACCGAATACCATCCTTGAAACGAGATTTACGTTTATTGAACGCTATTCCGCGACCTGGCGAACAACGACCGCTTACCGCGCGTTATTTTCGTCGAATTCGAGGTCCGTTATTTCGTCTTCTTCAGCATCTTTCTGGTCCCTGATTTCACCATCCTTTTATTTCAAGGTGGATTTAGTAGATCATGCGTATGCGAAAGAAGAGCGAGCGACGGGGGAGTCTTCCTTCCGCCCCGCGAGGAAAGCGAGCGGGTTCTACTCCTCGATCAGAAAAAGTAACCTCTTTCACGCGTGATATCCCTCGAGCAGAATGGGAAGAATGGGTGCATACCATCCGCAAACACGGTAAACCCGCGCCCGTGATGGCTCCGTGGAAAGATCTCGTAGATTCGCACGTTGCACTGAGCCGAATATTTCGAACCAAACGAGGAGAATGGATGGTGGTTGCGAATAACAAAATTACAAACCATCCGTTGAAGACTCCAGGAAGTTTGTTTCGTATTCTCCGGTTTAATCCCAAGACATTCGTGATGCAACAAGTGACCGGTGCGTATTCGCTCATTTTTAGAGCAGGGGAATTTCTATCCATCAGTACTCTTCGAGATTTTGATCCTGAGCGATTTGAGCTGATTGAACCCATTGTTCAGGAATCCGTTAAGCTCGCACGAAAAGAGCGAATGTCGGTTATTTTTATCAGCGTGAATCGCCCAGATCATGCTCAGATGCTGAAAAAGATGGGCTTTACGCGAAGAGGAAAAAGCAAAGAGTGGATCGAAATGCAATTGCCTGTTTCATTATTCCCATCGAGGAGATGAATTGATCATGCCTCGTAAACGTCCGCGTGCTGCCCTTGTTCGTCGGGTGAAAGCGATTAAGGCCGCGCGTGCGGTTCAACCGGCTGGAAGCGAGCTAGAAGGGTTACTTCTATCGCGTCTACGTGAAATGAATCCGGCGATACCACGACCGGAATATCCCAACGTTAGTGAAGCTATCCCCAAATGGAGGCGAATTTATGTGAATGATCGAAATATGGTGTTTGTTTCGGGAGTAAGTGCCATGGTAGATCGCCCGACCACGTTCTATTTTCGGCTTTTTCATTTGGATCTAAAGCGCATGAACCTTTCTCACTTTGCCTCGGCTCTGTTGACCGTTCAGAGTAATGGAATATTGATTTCAGCCGTGAGTCGAGATTCCATTCTTCCGACACACTTGGTGCTTCATAAGAGTAGCCTGGGCACGCGCGGGTTTAGAGTGGGCCTACCCGTCTTGGATGAAGCCGAGCGACTCGCGCGTAATCGTCACCTTCCACGTCTATTGCTCAACACCAATGGAAGGAGTCGAATCAATTATTACAAAACGTTTGGCTTTCGCGTGGTTCATCGGACAAGAAAAGAAGTAGAAATGATGAAAGAATTGCAATCATAAAAAAGAGAAGTGGGGGATGCGGAAGAACGGTTTGATCCCCCTATTGTATTGGGCTAACCGAAATGTTCTCCCGCTCCCACAAGAGTGAGCCTGCTCACAAGGAGCAGTAACTATACCCGCAATCCGCGCAGAGGGCGCATCCTTCTTGCATGCGCAATTCTTTCTTACAGTTGGGGCATTCATGCACTTGCTGCGTGGCCATTCCTTTGTTTTGGGCATTGGTTGAATTATTTTCGGCCGTCACACTCTTTTTGGTGGGATCCTGGACCGTTAACACTTCGACCTGTCGAGAACCATCGCGGTAAACCGTGAGTCCTTTCAGTCCCATTTGGTAGGCAGAAATGTACGCTTGCTTCACTTCTTCCACGGATGCATCATGCGGGAAATTGATGGTTTTGCTGATGCTGTTGTCCACGTGTCGTTGGAAGGCCGCTTGCATGCGAACGTGCCAAATGGGAGCAATATCGTGCGCCACGACAAACGTCTTCTTCATGTCCTCGGGAATTTCATCGACATGCGCCACGCTTCCGTGCTCGGCGACTTTCTTCATTAATTCTTCGGAAAACAATCCGCGTTCGCGCAAGGCATTCTCGAAGATTGGATTCGTGTAGTATAATGTATTGCTTCCGATGATTTGTCCTTTGTAGTAGGATAATGCAAACACGGGTTCGATTCCGCTGCTGCAGTCATACATCATGGAAATGGTTCCCGTGGGAGCCACGGTTGTAAGGGCGGCGTTGCGCATGGGAACCTTTTGCGGTTTGTACACGCTCAAATCGTAATTGGGGAAGTTTCCTTTCTCTTCCGCTATTTCTTGACTCGTTTGGTGGGCGGCTTGTTGAATGACGTCCATGACTTTTTCGGCCATGGCGATTCCTTCCTCCGTGTTGTAGCCGATTCCCGTTTGATACAACAAATCCCCGAAGCCCATAATGCCTAATCCCACGCGTCGGTTGCCCTGCATGGCTTTCGTGACACGATCAACGGGATATTCGGTGATGTCCACCACGTTATCCAGCATGCGCACCGCGCGGCGGGTGACTTCTTTCAATCGTTCAAATTCCACTTTCCCATTCGTGACAAACTTGGAAAGATTAATGCTGCCCAAATTGCACACGTCTCCATCATGCAAGAATTGTTCTCCGCACGGATTACAGGCCTCAATGCGTCCCAATCCCGGAACGGGGTTGGTTTTGTTGACCGCATCCAAGAATACGATTCCGGGTTCTCCATTGTGCCAGGCACATTCCACGATTTCGGTGAATAATTCTTTGGCCGTGATGGTTTCTTCCTGGATGTCTTGGATCGAATCGTATTGGTCTCGCTTCACGCGCTGGGGCTTCATTTTCTTTCCATTAAATTCGCACAAATACGGGTTGGGATCGTCCGCGATGACTTTGTCCATGAATTCTTCCGTTAACCCAACCGAAATGTTGAAGTTTTTGATATCTCCTTCCACGCGTTTGCAGTGAACGAATTCTAAAATGTCCGGGTGGTCGACGCGCATGATAGCCATGTTGGCGCCGTGTCGTCCTTGTTGCTTAATGACTCCAAAGGCTTGGTTGTAGACGCGAAGGAAGGAAACGGGTCCCGAGGCCACGCCTCCGGAGCGCTTGGCTTTGGTTCCCGCGGGGCGGAGCAAGTGCCAGGGGAATCCTAAACCCGATCCGAGTTGTTGGAGCATGCTCGCATCCTTGAGGGTTTGAAAAATGTCCTGCATCGAGTCGCCGGGGTGTAAGACAATACAGTTGCTGACTACCGGTGTAGGAGCGCCGGCGTTGGTTAACGTTCGTCCAGCAGGAGTAAATTCCGAGTTGGCCATGATTTCGTAAAATTGCTTATACTGCGTATCCACAAACGTCGCATCTTTTCCGTATTGTTTTTCGACGTTCGACAAGACGCGTGCGACGCGGTCGAACATTTCTTCCGGTAATTCCACGACTTTTCCATTTTCGTCTTTTTGGAGATAGCGTTTGGCCAATATTTTGAGCGAGTTAATGGTGAGGTCCAATTTAGTGGTGCGTCCATTCAAAATGTTGCGTTGTTGGTCGCGGATCTTGGCGTGCTCTTCGCGGTATAAAATGTAGGAGCGTGCGGCTTTAGTAAATCCTAAGGCCATTAATGATTCTTCCACTGAATCTTGGATGTGTTCCACGCTGGGAACGTATTCGGGTTTCCCTTGCGCTTCGGTTTGGAGTTTTTCCATGACTTTGTCGGAAACCTTGAGGGCCATCGTCTCGTCCCCCGATTGGGTGGATTGGAGGGCCTTGGTTACGGCAAGGGTTATTTTATCTTGATTGAATGAAACGACGTTTCCGTCTCGTTTCTGGACGCTGGATACGAGTGTGTTGGCCTGCATGAAATCACCTGCTCTGAGATATACGTAGGGGGGGAGTAGGCATCTAAAAAAACCGTTTGCCCGAACGGTCCGTGAACTAAGTGGCTTGACCTTTTAAGGCTTCGCGCCGCGCGAGATTTCCATTGGTTCCTCGCTCAAAAAAAGAAGGAATGACTCGTCTCGTGACGGATTTTTTTTTCTTCAAAAAAAGGAGGGATCACTTGCTCTTTTTATAGACACGGGAACTGGTTTCACGTATGACGAAGTTTTCTCCGCGCTTGATGACGCGGTATCAGGAACTCCTCCCTCATCCGGAGGATTTTGCCGCGTTTGAAAAAGTGTCCAAAACCCGCTGGCCGAAAACGATTCATGTGAACCCACTCAAGGCTACGCCCGAATGGACGCGCGAACGATTGAATGAACGAAATATTTCATTCACGCAACCGGATTCGCTTCCCGAGACGTTTTTTCTTCAAAACGTTCCCTCATTGTTAGGCGGATGGTGGGAGATTCAAAATGGTTTTTTTCATCCGCAGGAAATGGCCTCGCAGATTCCAGCGCGAATCTTGCATCCGATCGCGGGTGATGCGGTATTGGACATGGCGGCGGCCCCCGGAAACAAAACCATTCAGTTAGCCGGAATGATGCAGAACCACGGCTCCTTGCTCGCGTGCGAGCCCAACAAGGAACGTGCCAAAGCTTTACGCTACATGCTCGGCCGCGCGGGAGTAAGCAATGCCGGGATTGCCCTCCAGGATGCGTTAACCCTTCCTCCCGATTTGAAGTTTGATAAGGTTCTCTTAGACGCTCCCTGCTCTGGCGAAGGGCTGCTTCGGAAGAAGCCTCAAACTCTGAAGGCGTGGTCCGAGAAGTATGTGATCCATAAAGCCCAACTCCAAGCAAAGCTCCTCCTCAAAGGGGCCGACCTCCTCAAACGAGGGGGGGAGATGGTTTATTCGGTCTGCACCCTCGCCCCGGAAGAATGCGAGGGGGTCCTTACTTCCTTATTGCACGAGCGGGAGGACCTTCACCTAGTTCCCTTTACTCTGCCTGGAAACCTCCCTTCCCGACCCGGGCTATCCTCGTTTCGCAACCGGACGTTTTCGGACGGAATGGAACACACTCACCGATTATACCCGCAGGACACCAACACGCAGTCCTTCTTTATCGCCAAACTCAAAAAGGGGGGTTCGTCCTGAAAATCCCATTCTGCTCCCCCTCTGAATCCGCGCGCTTTACTCAGTACCTTCATTCCCGGTATGGCATTTCCATGAGTGTCATGAAGGATTGGAAATGGATGTCGCATCAGGGAAACGCCCACGTGGTTTCTTCCGGCGCCGCATCATTGGCGCATGCGAAGACCAATTTGTTTGCGTTAGGACTGCAAGTCTTCACCGACGTTTCCACGTTTGCTCCCACGAGCACATTCATTGCCTGGATGGACGATCACATCACTCAAAATCGCGTCGAACTCTCCACCCATCAACTCGATTCCTTTTTCGCACGGAAAAAAATAGACCGAGAAAAAGTGGGTGTGAAAAACGTCCTTTCGGAGGGATGGGTGGCTGTTACGTTAAACGGAAAGGTCATTGGTTCTGCGCAACTGACCCGAAACCATTTAATTCCCAATCTTCCCGGTCCAGGGAATGAAAACCAAGATGAATAGCCGCAGTCGCTCCCGCATCTATCCGCAAGGGGAGAAAAAACAACACCCGTATTGGCTGGTGTTGGATGTTCACGGCGTGTTGATTCCTTCTTCCGAGCGATGGATTCTACACCAACTCTCCAAACGCACGCATCAATCCATGCTTGGAATTTATTTTCGCTGGTTTTTGAATCTCAAACCCGCGCAACTAGGAAAGCGTTCCGCGAAATCATTCTATGAAGAAGTCTTAGACATGCGTCTCACCGAAAAGCAATTTCAAGAATGGTACATGAAGTCGTATGCAGTGCGCGGCAAGATTGCCCCGGCGATTTTGGAACAGCTGGAGCGGTTGAAAAAACGAGGATGGAAATTAGCTATTCTTTCGGACATGCATTCTGCGCAAGCCTCCTATCATCGTGCGCAGAAACACTTTGCGTTGTTTGATGAAGTCTTTTTGTCGTGCGAAACGGGATTGATGAAACCCTTTCCTGGCGTATTTGCGGCGCTGGAAAAGCGATTACACACGCGGAAGGATCACATTGTGTATTGTGATGATATGTGGTTCAACTCTGGAATTGCCACGTTAAACGGTTGGCGGGGGTTGACGATCAAAGGGCCGAAGCAATTGCTGCACTTTTTGATTGACTTGCAGTAAAGGGGTGGTTTACTTTTTTTCTTTAGCGTTCTGTTCCACGATCTTCTTCATGTGCGCGCGTTTTTCGTCGCTGGGCTTTTCGATAAGCGTGTCTATTTTCCAGTATTTGTTTTGATGATAGGCTAAGGGTTTGTTGTCCGTCACCGATGCAGCCACTACTTCGCCGATAAATAAATGATGATCGCCATGTTGGACGATTTCAATGAGTTTACATTCTGCATGCAATGCGGATCCTTCCACCAGTTGCACGTCTAGTTTTTTTCCTTTTTCAAATTTCACGCCTAACTCTTTCAGTGCTGCCACTTTGTCGATTTGATGTCCCGAGCTTCCGCCCGCGAGGGACGCAATCCAATTTTGGTTTTCGGCCGTTAAACTTACACCAAAGATTTTGGTTTTCGTAATATTTTCCGCGGTGGCTTTTGAAGGGCCGATAGAAACCACAATAATCGCAGGAGAGTAACTCGTTAAGTACGTCCACTCCGCGGCCATAATGTTAGGACCATTCGGCCCGTCACTCGTAATGAGTCCGACATTCGTAATGAACTTTTGATGAAATTCGCTTCCATAGAGAAAATCCATATTGTTTAAGCTCCTATGTCGTAATACACGACAATATATCGGACATACGATATTAAAAGTGAGTGGTCTGTGGTGGACAAAAGTACTTAATACGGTGGTCAAGCTATCTACTATCGATGGATCGCGAAACCCTACTTAGAAATTGCAAGGCATTGCTTTCAGCTTACCAAGATGGCGCAATGGGTGCTTGCGTCATGCCGGAGGATTCGAATCCTGGTTTTTCAAATGAAGAAAAAGAAATGCGTTTGGCCTACTTTTCGCTACCGATGAGTCTGAACTATCAGCGTGACTCCTACAAACTCTGGGAGACCGCGCTCAAAACATATCGAGATCCTGAAACTCGTTTCGTATTCGATGTAACAAAAATCGCGGAAGTTTCAAACGAAACACTGCAAAAATCACTCCTTAAGCATCGCCTCGCATTGCAACCTAACAAACATATCCAAACGTGGAAAACGATTTCGCAAACGGTTTTGGATAACTGGGAATCGTTCACTCAACTAATCCACGCGAATGAAAATGATTTTTTGAAATTACAACAAACGATTCAGCTCGATCACAAGAAAGGATTCCCCTATCTTTCAGGACCTAAAATTTTCCATTATTGGAGTTTTATTTTGAAGGAATATGGCAACGTTCCTCTGAAAAACGCAGAATTCATTGACATTGCGCCCGATACTCATATCCTAAAATGTTCGGTAAAATTAGGCGTTATTTCAGAAGCCGAATCTCAATCCCTTTCCCGCGAAAGAATATCCGAACGCTGGAGAAATGTGTTACGCGGATCGGGAATTAATCCCATTGATATGCATCCATCCTTATGGTTTTGGAGTCGGGGTGGGTTTGAATATTCATTGTAAGGGCACGTGATGTATTTATTTTGGCGATTTGGTCTACGAACAATTAAATGTAAAAAAATAAACATTGATCATGTTTCAAGTAATAGGGACCGAAACATATCACGAAGAATTGTCAAAATGGCCTAAATCAGATCGCGAAGCAGCGGAAAAACTTCCTCCAAAACTGGCAGAAGACCCGCATGTTGGACAACTGCTAATTTATCCATCTCTTCGTGAAAAAAGAATTGAGGGGCGAAGAATATACTTCCTTGTCTATGATGATTTAACATTGGTTTTATTGGTTGCAACGAGTGGAAAAAAAGACCAGCAGGAAACAATTGACCATATTAAAGATCAATTCGTTGAATACAGAAAATTGGCCGAAGAACTGATCAAGCCAACTTCTTGAATCGCCCGTGTTTCAAGTCTTCTAATGAGTTTTTGAATTGACGAATTAAGTCGAAATCCACTTTTTCTAATCTTTTTAGCCGCTGGTATTCAGCTGTAGAGATAGTTACTGTTTTCTGCTTCATAGAAATCTTTTGGTTTCCAACTTTATATAATTGCTTCCTCAATTTCGCCAGCTATTTCTTAATGCACCGGGGAGGATTTGAACCTCCGACCTTCCGATTATCAGTCGGATGCTCTACCAGGCTAAGCTACCAGTGCGGATTTCCTAATTAGAAATCGGTCGAAGAATGCTTTTAAAGCCCATCCGCGGCGCGGGCTTTATTTACAGTCCTTCATTACATCGTGCATGTCGGATCCGCTTTTGGGGATAATTTTTGGCCTCGTGGCCATGGTGAGTCTAGGTATTGGCGCGGCCGTCATTCAAGCGCCTGCCCGAAAACTGGGGGCGGTTCAATCGGTTATTTTGCGAAACGCCGTGTTGGTTCTCAGTATTCTCGTGGGTGTTCTTTCGGGGCTTTTTGCGTATCATTATGATTCCGCAGTGCTGATTCCAGCATTACTGATCGGTGCCTTTGGATATATTGCACTGCAATTTTTTTACCAAGGATTGAGCGTGGGAAAAGTGGGGGTGGTGGTTCCTATTGCGAGTTCGTATCCCCTCATCACGGTTCTCTTGTCGGTCTTTTTGTATGGGGAACAATTATCAGGGATTCACTCACTCGGAATTGCCATCATTATTATCGGGGGGATTTTACTCTCGGCTCGTTTTTCGGATTGGAAAAAATCAGGGAAGATTGAATGGAACGCGGGCGTGTTGTTTGCAGTGTTCACCTTAATTGGATGGGGCGTCTGGTCGTTTGCCTTGAAAGTCCCTGTGTCGATCGTGGGTCCCATTCTCACTTCATTGTTTGTTGAAATCGCAACATTGCTGGCTGCCGGATTTCATTTCACTGTTACTCGCCAGAAATGGGTTCCGGTGGATATGAAAATAGGCAAGTGGATTGTGGTCGCAGGAATTTTAGGCGCGGTAGGATCTTTTGCCTACAATTGGGGCATTCACGTCGCGGATGTGAGTTTGGTCGTAGTGCTCGCGGCCTGTGCTCCGCTTGCTTCTACGTTATATGCGCGCGTTGTGTTCAAGGAACAATTATCCCTCCAACAATGGATTGCGATTGGTCTCAAATTGACGGGAATTGTCTTGCTTTCCATTGCCATTTGAGGGGTTTATTCTAAACCCTTGCGTCGAGAAAGATGAATATGGTCTCCTATTCCTATGCGGGATTGAAACTGAAATCCCCTGCCGTATTGGCTCCCATGTCGGGCGTTTCCACGTTGCCGTTTCGCTTACTCTGTAAAGAATTAGGAGCGGGTTTAACCTACACTGAATTCGCCTCCGCGATTGCCATCGCGCGAAACTTGGAACATATCGCGAGCAACAACAAAGTATTCAATCGTATTACTACCGTTTCCGACGAACATCCAGTCGGGGTTCAATTGTTTGCTCCGAGTGAAAAGGATTTGATTACGGCCGTGGAATACGTTGAAAAAGATTTTGATTTAGTCGATATTAATTTTGGCTGCCCGTCCCCTAAAATCACGGGTGGAGGATGCGGCGCGTATTTGTTGAAAGATCCAGACAAAATGGTTTCATTAATCAAAGCCACGGTGTCCGTTTCAAAAAAACCTGTTACATGTAAGCTTCGAATTGGTTGGGACAAACCGGTCTTGCATGAATTCGTTTCTAAAATTGAAAACGCGGGAGTACAAGGAATTGCTATTCATGGTCGAACCGCAATGCAAGCCTACACGGGGAAAGCGGATTGGGAGTACATTAAACAGATCAAATCCATGATCTCCATTCCCGTGATGGGAAATGGGGATATTCATTCCGCCGCGGATGTGAATGAAAAAATCGAAAATGGGTATTGTGATTTGGTCATGATTGGTCGTGCGGCGTGGAACAATCCGGCCATTTTTTCGGAAGTTTTAGGAAAGGATATTCCTTCCCGAAATGAGGTGTTGAAAATGTATTTTGCGCGGTGCAAAAAGCACCCTATCACGGATTTGATTGATGTGAAAGCGCAGGTTTCGGGAATCTTTTCTGGTCTTCCTAACGCCAAGAAGCTGCGCGTGGAAATGATGAACGCTCCTGATTTGAACGGGGTAGAATCCGTCGCCCTCTCGTTTGGGAAATGACAACCTAGTTATTGGTGGGTGCAAACGCTTTAATCTCTCATTTGTGTAAGGAGTAAAAGAAGGGGGAATAGCGTTGGAATCCTACAAGAAAGAAACCGTGCGGGCGTATGATGCCTATGCATGTCAGTTTGAGGAGAAGTTTACCCAAAAACTGGAACAGTTTGCCCTGGCGGACGTGGATCGGTTTTCGAATGAGCTCAAAGGGCCGAAAGTCCTCGACGTCGGATGTGGTCCCGGCGCGTATTTGGGGATGTTTCGAGATAAAGGACTCGATGCGCTTGGCATTGATTTGTCGGATTCCTTTTTGGAGCGGTGCCAGAGCCAAGGGTTCAACGTCCGAAAGATGGATGTGGAATCGCCTCTTTTGTACCCGTATTCGTTTGATGGTGTATGGGCCACGGCCGTCGTTCCGCACATTCCCCGATCGCGTCTCGCACTCACGTTGCAAAATTGGTCGAAATTATTGAAACCCACCGGCGTACTCTGGCTTTCGTCTCGATTGTGGGAAGGAACGAACGAAGGGATGCAGGAAGATGATCGCTATCCGGGACACGAACGATGGATCACGCGTTATACCGAAGCGGAATTGCGTGCAGCCGTCGAGAAACGGTTCACTATTTTGAATGCCGAAATTGATCAACCCGAAATGGGTCGGACGTATTTCAAAATCTTAGCGCGCGTGAAACCCGAGACGAAATCCGCGATGCGAAACTTTTGATTTTTTTTTATTGCGTCGGTGGACTGTCGGGATCGGAAGGATCCGGAGTAACCGGGATGGGTTGGGGTTCAGGATCCGTGGGTTGAGGAGGAGATGGAACCGGGTGATGAGGGTCCGGTTCCGGTCGAGGCGCGGGATCGTCGGGACCGACATTATTTTTTGTTTCCAAGATCGTTCGTTTCATTTCCAATTCTCCTCATCGCTTGAATTCGTATCCACATTTTTTTCGGGTTTAGATTCAATCGGAGCGGGTGCCACGGGTGCGGACGGCACGGGTGGACCGGTGGCTTTGATGGGGATGTTATCCTCGACCACGACCCGAACCATGGGTTGATCGTGATGACTCCCGGGGTTGTAGGAGATGAGTCCGCACGCATTGCATTTGTAGGCGTTTCGCATATGGGAAATGGGCGTGTTTACGTGTATAAAGACACTTTACGGGGAAAGGAACGGGTGACATTCGTCGGACAACCGTTCGTTGATCAGAGATCGAATCCAATGAGCAGCGTGGCTTCGTCCCCTTCGACGCGGACATGCTGTTTTAACCATTCGTGAATTTCTAATCCGGGGGAGGAGGAAACAACATTTTTCGCAGGAACTTCGGGAAATACGACGGGAGGAAAGACGATTTCCCCGTTTTCTTTTCGAACAATCGTTTGAGTCGGCTCCCGCCATGAAGAATCATGAACGAGACACACGCAAAACATTCGCTTCGTCGCTTCGCGCACCCCGACGTTGTTTTCGTTCTCTCGATCGTGGACAAACTTTTGTTCGATGGGAGTCAGTAAATAGTGGCGTGTAATCCCCGGCAATTGGTCGAGCAAGTAGAGAATGTGCTTGATCTCGCGGGGAGAGGCCATATACCACTAGTTCTCAAAAGTTCATATAAAAATAGCGCCTATTTGGAGGGAATATTCCGAGCATTGCACGAGTGACTTAATCGTTCAATCCTTTCAGAGTTTTGAATTTCGTTTCAATCACTCTAAATCCTTTTTCCCAGCTTCTTCGTTTCTCCGGATGGAATCCCATTTCGTGCAGGATTTTTTCGGTAGGCGCACTCCCTCCATGGGAGAGGAATCGCGTGTAATCTTTCACAAACGATGCGCCTTCTTTTTGGTAGCGTTCGAAAAACGCATACACGAGGAGCTGACCAAATGCGTACGAGTAGGTGTAGAAGGGGTGCTCAAACATGTGGCCGACCATCCCCCATTCATATCGCGCATTCTCCGGAATGTCCATTTTTTTCCCGAACTGGGTTCGGAGGGTGTTGAAATAGGCGGTATTCACTTCCGGAATCGTCGCCCCGGCTCGAATCAGATCAAATGCTTGTTGTTCAAATCGAGTGAAATACACTTGTCGAGGAATCGAAGCAAATGCGTCCTGGATTTGAGTCGAAAGAACGGCGCGCGTGAACGCGTCGCTTTGCTTCTCTTCCATTAATTGTTCGGCGAGAATCATTTCAGAGAAGATAGACGCGGTTTCCGCAATCACAAGCGGAGCGTGATTCACGAAAACAGAATGGTCGCGTGCGAGCTGAAAGTGAATCGCGTGTCCCAATTCGTGAGCGAGCGTGGAAACATCATTGTAGGTTCCGGCCCAATTGTAGAGGATAAAACAGGGATCCTTGGGTTCCACTCCAAACGTATACGCGCCATTTCGCTTGTTCGGACGCACGGGCACATCCATGCGGTGAGTATCCCGCACGCGCGCGGCTTCGGTTCCAAATCGAGGGGAAAACGAATGGAACGTATTCAAAACGATTTGATATCCCTCTTCAAATTTCCATTTTTGATTGACCTGCGGTAAGGGTGCGTAAATGTGATAGCGCGAGTTGGAATAGTTGAGTTCCTTCGCCTTCCATGCGAAATAGTCCTGAAACACGCGCGTGTTTTCCTCACACACGCCAAGAAAGGTTTCAACCGTGGAATCTGACAAATCATTCGCAATGTTGCGCACCGAAAGGGGGCTTTTGTATTTTCGTAAATCCATTTCCTCATTCCAGGTGTCGGAAACAATGCTTCGGTAGATTTCTCCCAATAATTCGTTTTGTTTTCCATATTCGTTCCAGAGCGAATCATACGCCGCTTTCCGTATGTGAGGGTCCTCTCCCAAAATGTGTTTGCGCAAGGGTTCCTCGCTCACGCGCGTGGTTTTGCCTCCACTTTTCCAGGAGAATGACATCCCGGACGTGATTTGGCTGTAGATTCGTTCCATCGCATGAATTCCATTCACGTTTTTGATATTGAGTATTTTTTCTTCGTTTTCAAGCAGAATGTGTTTGCGCAGTTTGCGGGCTTCTTTCAAAAAATACGCATGATCCCTATTTCGGGGTAATAGTTTGCGTGCTTTTTTCTCCTCCAAATCCTTCCACCATATTCCAAAAAACAATTCTTGGTTGGCCAATTCCGCACCGAGCTGGGTGATGCGGGCCATGCGGGCTTTCGCCTTGGTATCGGCCGTGTTGAGATCAAATGAGAGTTGGGCAAACGCTTGAATGCGCTGTGCGACGAGCGTGGTTTGCTCCATTTCATAGAGGATTTGTTCAATGAGCGCGCGTGACGGAGATTCTAGTTTTTTTCGATAGTGCGTAAAGGCATCCACGCGTTGCGTGAGTAATCGAATATCTTTTTCGAACGCGTTTTTAGAGGAATAAAGCTGGTTCAGATTCCAACGGGGGAGTGATTTCGTTTGGTGGAGCATTATTTTTTAGTAACGGTTGATAGTTATTAATCGTTCCCATTTCCACTCTGCTGTCTCCAGAATGCGTAATACAGTCCTTTCTTGCGCAACAATTGAGCGTGGTTTCCTTCTTCCACCACGCGTCCGTGTTCGAGCACGTAAATCACGTCCGCATGTCCTAACGTGGACAAACGGTGCGCGATCAGAATGCAAATCAGTTCCGGTCGCTCGGATTTGATTTGCTTAATGGTTTCCGTAATCGATTTCTCCGTGACGGAATCGAGTGCACTGGTTGCTTCGTCGAAAATGATCATTTCGGGATTGCGTAACAATGCGCGGGCAATCGCCAACCGTTGTTTTTCTCCCCCCGAGAGTTTGATTCCGCCTTCGCCGATTTTGGAATCCAATCCTTTATCCCCACGCTCCACGATCGAAGTAATGTTCGCCTGGCGCAATGCGTTCATGCATTCGTCATCCGTTGCGCGGGGATTGACAAACAACAAGTTTTCTCGAATCGTTCCCGCAAATAATTGGGTTTCCTGGGAAACGATTCCGATGCGTTTTCGTAGCGCTTCTAAATCCAATTTTTTCAAATCCACCCCATTCACGGTGATTTTCCCTTTGGTGGGGCGGTACAATCCGACGAGTAATTTGACCAAGGTAGACTTTCCACTTCCGCTCGATCCGGCGAATGCGATTGTTTTCCCTGCGTCAATTGAAATATTCACGTTTTCTACCGATGGAATGGGATTCGATTGATAATGGAATGAAACCTCCTCAAATGCCAGCGTTTCAATCGTGTGGATGGCACTGGGTTTCATAGGCTTCGGTTCAGGAGGAAGGGAGAGAATTTCGTCCAACGCATTCAGACTCGCACTCGCTTCTTGGTAGCGCTGTGCGACTGTTGCAAGCTCGGAAAGGGGACCGAAAATGAAAAACGAGTAAAACAAAAGCGAGAATAATGATCCGAGCGTCATTTCAGAATTGAACACCAGCCATAGCATCAAAAATAACAGCGCGGTTCGAAGGCCGTTGATTAATGTTCCCTGAACAAACGCCAACAAGCGAACGAGTCGGACTTTTTTGAGTTCCAACCCGAGAATTTTGACATTCACATCATTCAGGCGATTGATTTCTTGTTGTTCAAGCCCCATCGATTTGACAAGTTCTACATTGCGAATGGTTTCAGTCGTACTTCCCGCAAGTTCCGCGGTTTCCATTACAATGCTCTTTTGGGCGGCTTTTATTTTTTTGCTGAGAACATACGTAATGCCCCCAATGAGAGGCATCATCACCAAGAATGCCACTGCTACCGCCCAGTGAACCGTGAATGCGTATATAACCACGAAAATAATTCCAATGGCCGAGAAAAACAACACCCCAATCATGCTCTCAATGAATCCTTGCATGTCCGTCCGGGCCTTTTGGAGTTTCTGAAGGATTTCTCCCGAGCGACGGTCTTCAAACACCATGTAGGGCAAGGAAAACGTGTGTTCCACCGAACGCGAATACATTTCGGTTCCTACTTTCTGTGTGATGACATTCACATAGTATTCTTGGAACGTTTTGGCCGTGCGGGAAACGAATGCCACGCCCATCGACCCGAGTAAAAGCAACCCCACACCTTGCACAAACTGGTCGGTGGTCAGCTGTCCTATTTTAGTGGCATAATCATCAATCACAAACCGAAAGATAAGAGGGTCCATGAGCGAGAATATCTGGTTGATCGCCGCGAGAAAGAGCGCGAGTGCAATGGTCTTTTTGTGGGCGCGTAAAAACTTCCAACCCGGAATCATCGTCATGATGTATTGGGTGTCCGATGCGTTTTTTAAGCCTTGGACGAATGATGTTGGTTTCTAAAAAAAAGAAGAGAGGGGAGCGACCCCTCATGACGTTGATGAATCATTCATTATTTCGACTTCGATGCGACTATAGGCGGATGTCACTGAACCCCTGGCACGGGGTCCGGTGCAGTATTTTGGACAGGCTTCGGCTGACCCCCGGCTTGAGGATCAGTATTTTTCTTGGATTTGTTTTCATTGGACCCATTCATGAGACCACCTCTCCCACCCATCCTTTGGCCGGGATTATTATGCATACTTTCGATTTTCCGCCATGAATACTTTACGCGACGAATGAATGTTCACATCTCGACGGACGAAAGGGTGTTTGTTTCGGCAGAAGATGTATCCTCGTTCGCTTCCCAGCGTGAATGAGCGGTTATTCTCCAATTATTTCTTCTGCGTTAATGTTTTTCCCATTATTGATTTTGAATTTTCCCTTGACTGCATCAATGATCACTTTTCCTACCTTTGCGGGGTGAGTGCCATTGAATCCCGTCATGCGGGTGGCCGTGTATCCGGGCAGAATGGCGTGCCACTTTATTTTGGGATAATCAAGTGCCATCCCGTGTGTAAATCCACACAATCCAAATTTGCTTGCGCAGTATACGGCCATGTTGGAGTAGGTCTCGATTCCCGCCACGGATGAGACGATCAACACTCCCTTTCTCACCTGATGAAGCATCTTGCGCGTAAACTTGATGGTTCCTTCCAAGTTGGTTCGGAGTTCCCTTTCAATTTCAGAATCCCTTTTTTTGTGCAAGAGGTTGGGCATGAACACTCCTGCGTTGTTGATGAGCCAATCGACCGTTCCTGCGTTCTTGGAAACGTGATTGAGATCCTTATTTTTGGTTAGATCGAACTTGAAAAGTTGAACGCTGGCCGCTCCTAATTCAATCATTTCAATAACTGCTTTTTCTCCCGCTTTGCGGTCGCGATGATAGGTAAGAATGAGGTGATGTCCCTCTCGCGCAAAGAGTAGAGCGGTTTCTCTTCCAATCCCATTGGATGCTCCGGTAATGAGAATAGTTAATGGTTTAGGAGTCACAGGCAAGGATTGAAATGATGGAATAAATAGTTGCTGGTCCTTGTCCGGTCATGCCCTTTTTCGTTTATCTACTGGAGTGTG
Source organism: uncultured archaeon (assembly GCA_964356075.1). Classification (GTDB taxonomy): domain Archaea; phylum Iainarchaeota; class Iainarchaeia; order Iainarchaeales; family VGJJ01; genus VGJJ01. The sequence continues at coordinate 13,039 of CAYHGC010000003.1, read as the reverse complement.
GCGATAAAACTCTATACTGTGGCTACACCACCGATGTGAAGAAACGATTAAGGATGCACCGCGCAGGGAAAGCCAGCAAATACACGCGTACAAGGAGACCCGTCAAATTAGTTTACGTGGAAAAAAAATCAACCAAAAGCAGCGCGATGAAACGTGAATACGAAATCAAGCAATGGTCGCGTGCTCGAAAAAAAGAATTGTTCTAATCATCCTTCGGGGCGTGCTTTAATCCGAAATGTTTAACGACGGGAAAGTCGTGTTGTTTCTTCTCGAATTTGGCCTTCCCATTTTTGAATTGTAAACCGCTTCCTGGGCGGAAATCGTCTCGTTTCTTCCCATCCCATTTTTTGTTGAAGGGTTTTCGGTTGGGCGATCCTTCACTACTTCTGTTTTTTTTATCAAAAAATCGTCGTCCGGGACCGGAATGTCCTTCGGCTGAAACGGCGGGGCGGGAGTAGTTTTCATTCAGCGGAAATTCGCGAGGTCGGTCGCGATTGCGTGGGGATCCCGAATAACCGGATGAAAAGGATTGCGAACCTGTTTCTGAACGAGGCGAATAATGGGATCCTCCGCGCGAGGCATAGTTAGACTGTCCGCGGCTGGAAGTGTGTTGCTGATTTCGGTGGGGTCGTTCATGGGTCGTATCATCGCGTTCGGGTTTTCCTTTTTTATTTCCAAAAGCAACGGGTTCAAATGAAGGCAACGGAACTTCCGTAATGTTCAAGGATTCGTCCTTCACGATGGAGCGGAAATAATCATAGTCTTGCGGCGCCAGCAGTGAAATAATTTTTCCTTCTTCTCCCGCGCGAGCGGTTCGTCCGGAGCGGTGGATGTATTCCGAGGGCGTGCGGGGAATATCGTAATTGATAATATGAGAAACGTTCTTGATGTCAAGTCCGCGCGCCGCGACATCGCTCGCTACGAGCACGTGAAAGTGTCCGTGGTGGAATGATTCAAGGGTGCGTTTGCGTTGATTCTGGGATAATCCCCCGTGGATGGCTTCGGCTTTGATTCCGTTTTGCGTGAGATTGCGTTCGACTTTATCGACCATGCGTCGTGTGCCAGCGAAAATAATGGCGAGTTTGGGATTTTCATTCTTGAGAATGTGCACCAGCATCGCGAATTTTTGATCGGATTGGTTGTCTAAATCGTAATACGTCTGCGTGAGTTTTCCCTTGTCCACGTACGCCTGCGTTTTTACCATTTCGGGATGCTTCATGTGCGTGCGAGCGATGGAAGTGATGTCCGGGGAAAGGGTGGCAGAAAACAACATCGTCTGTCGTTGCACGGGAACTTGCTGTAAAATCTTTTTCATGTCGCGAATGAATCCCATGTCGAGCATTCGATCGGCCTCGTCCAAGACCAGCGTGGAAACAAACGACGGGTTGAAGGTGCGTCGTTCTAAATGATCCAATATTCGTCCCGGCGTTCCCACTACAATGTCGGTGCGGCGTAAGTGTTGGATTTGCAATCCCATCGAGGCACCACCGTACACAGCGGTAATGCTCATGCGCTTGTGTTTAGCAAATTTGCGCATTTCCTGCATGACCTGTTCGGCGAGTTCACGTGTTGGAACTAAAATCAACGCTTGGGTTTTCCCATTCGGGTTTATTTTTTCAATAATGGGCAATCCAAACGCGGCCGTTTTTCCACTACCGGTGTGGGCCTGTCCGATAATGTCCTTCCCGGCGAGAATAAGTGGAATCGAGGCTTCTTGGATGGCCGTCCATTGCGTGTATCCCAATTCCTTGACTGCCTGTTGTACGGCGTGAGAAAAAGTAATGGTGGGATGTTTGTTTTCGGCAGAGTGCATATCGTTACTGGGATTTTTTTGGATTAGTGGGTTACTTCCTATATAACGCCCCACATAACCCTTATAACTCACCCTCTTGGGCAGCCGATGATGGAGAACGTATGGACTGAATGAATAGCCCCGCGGCGATTCGAACGCCGGTCCTCGGATTCAAAGTCCGATATCCTTGACCACTAGACGACGGGGCTAACCGTTGACGGGCAGAGGAAACTTTGCCTGAATAGCCTTAAAAGGCTCCCCGGCCCGTTTTTGTAAATGAAGCTTTCCCCGCATGTTTTGAGTGGTCTGGTGCTCGTCGTGTTTGGAATAGGGGTTTTTGCGGGACAATATTACATTCCTTCCTTTTCCACTCCGGTTTCGACGTCGGCATCCTTTTCAGGAATTCAGCACGCATTCTGCCCTTCGCCTCAATGTGAGTCGCTTCCTATTTCAGTCATCAATCAAGCCAGCTCCCGAATATGGGTGGCGATGTATTCATTCACGAATCAAAATCTCGCAAAGGCATTGATCGATGCCAAACAACGTGGGGTGGATGTGCGCGTGATCGTGGAAAAGCAACAAGCGGGGGGACAGTATTCCCAGCATCAAGAGTTGGCTGCGGCAGGAATCGCCGTGAAGATTGACACAAATCCTCAATTGATGCACCACAAATTTGCGGTAGTGGATGCAGAAACCCTCATCAATGGTTCGATGAATTGGACCGGAAATGGAGTCGGAGAAAACAATGAGAATGAATTGGTGATTCATTCCCTAGAATTAAATCAAAAGTTCGCGGATGAGTTTCAAAAAGTGTGGGATGAAAGTGTATCGTATGGAGGAGAATAATATGCCGGAAAAAAAGAAAGCCAAAGTATATCGAAAAGCCAACACGAATCGCACGATCAATCAGATGGTCTTGTTCCCCTGTTCTCCGTTAGAATTGTACAACATGCTCATGAACTCGGAACAGCAATCAGAGTTCACTGGAAGCGAAGCCAAAATATCAAGTCGTGAAACCGGAAAATTCACTGCCTACGATGGATGGATTGAAGGAAAAAATATTGAATTAGTTCCCGGAAAAAAGATTGTGCAGAATTGGCGCGGCGCCGACTGGCCGAAAGGACATTATTCCATTGTGACATTTGAGATCTTTCCCCAAAAAAATGGAAGCAAGCTGATCTTCACCCAGAAAGAAGTTCCTAAGCAGTTTGAATCCGAAATTGCAAAAGGATGGAAAGACCATTACTGGGATAAAATGCGCGCGATGATGGAGAAATAACCCGTGAAAGCGAAAACGCGCTGTCCCTGGGTGGGAGAAAATCCGCTCATGCAAAAATACCACGATGAAGAGTGGGGGGTTCCCTTGCACAACGATAAAAAATTATTCGAGTTTCTCATTTTAGATGCGTTTCAAGCGGGATTGAGTTGGAGCACTATCATCAACAAGCGAAAAAACTTTGAAAAAGCATTTAATCGGTTTGATGCGGCGAAAATTTCAAAATATGGAGAACGGGATTTTAATCGATTAATGAACGACGCGGGAATCATTCGCAATCGGGCGAAAATACGCGCAACTATTCAAAATGCACACACATTCTTGGACACACAACACCAATTCGGCACGTTTGATGAATACATTTGGTCGTTTACCAATGGGAAAACGATTACCAACAAAATAAAATCGGCGAAAGATTACCCTTCGCGTTCCTCGGAGTCGGATGCCATGAGTAAAGATCTCAAAGCGCGGGGATTTTCATTTGTAGGAACGACCATTTGTTATGCGTTCATGCAAGCCGCCGGAATGGTCAACGATCATTCGGTCGATTGTTTTCGAAAAAAACAAGTTTGAGCGAATCAAAAATAAAGGGATAGTTGTCTATAAAAATAATACATAATTATTACTTTCTTTTTCGTTTACCGAAACTGCATTTTATTTTCCCGTTCGTTTTTTCAATTCTTTTTCCAACGCTTGGGCAATAAAATATCCCTGTGCTTTTCCGCGCAACGCCTGCATGGCCATCCCCATTAACGCTGACTGTGCTCCCATTCCTTTGGCGAGAATCAAGTGTTCGTTTTTCTCCACAATCTGTTTCACGACGCGCTCCACTTCATCATCTCCCGCGGATTGAATTTGAAGGGTTTGCATGACATCGCCTAAATTCCAAGCAGGATGATCGGCCCACGCCTTCAATACGATGGGAAACTGTTCGCGCAAAACTTGCTTATTTTTTTCGTTGGCGAGCAAATTCTCCAATTGCTCATCGCTTAATTCATCGACGCGGGGTTTTTCTTTTCGCACGATGTTGAGGGTGGACAACAGCAGCGTCGCGGCCGTGGTGGGATCGTATCCTTTTTCGATCATTCTCCCGAAAAAGCGAGCACGGTTATCGAGTTTCATTTCTTCCGCGAGCTTTTCGGATAGTCCTTTTTGAATGTAATATTTTTTTCGTTCTGCAGCCCACTTGGGGAGATTTTTTTTGAGTTTTTCCAAGCGCTCGTTCGTAATGGGAATCTCCGGAATGTCCGTTTCAGGATACATGCGTGCCGCTCCGGGTAATGGTCGAGAGTATTCCGAGTTTCCTCCTTCCAATGCATTGCGGGTTTCTCCCGGAACACCGTCTAACAATTGCGCGACGCGATGCTTGATCACATCAATGGCATGCTCGGCTTTCACCGCCTCTCCAATGACCATCGCAAACCCGTCTTCCGGCGCCGCGTTCAGAAGGCCGCGGACGAGTCGCACTTCTGCATCGGTAATCCCATAGTTTGACAGTTGTTCGTCTCCGTGTAACAGTCCTTGCAATCCCGCGCGGGCTTTCACATACGATGAAACTTCACTCCCGATGCGTCGTCCGGGTTGAACCTCGCGTCCCATTTTTCCGTGCATGTGGGGCAGTCGTATCGCGTGAATCACGTGTCCTTTTTGCATGGCCGTTTGAATCATCTTTCCCGTGTTTTTTTTGAGGACTCCGGTGATGTCCATTCCCGCATGGCTGAGGATTTTGTCTTTGGTCAATCCTTCTTTCAATAGCTCGGCTTTGATTTGAAGCAACACGTTTTGTCGTTGCATTTCACGGCGAACATACTCATCAATCAAATCCAATTCTTGCACACCCTTCAATTCGACGCGTGCTCCGCCGGGAACGGAAATGTTGATGTCTTGTCGAATGGTTCCCAATCCGCGCTTGACTTTTCCGGTGATGCGCATGATCTCTCCGAGTTTAATCGCGGTCTGCTTGGCTTGTTCCGGAGAGTGAATATCCGGCTGCGTCGAGAGTTCAATCAGAGGAAATCCTAACCGGTCGAGTCGGTAAATGACTTCGTGGTCTTTTCGTTCCACCGGTCGAGCGGAATCTTCTTCTACAGCTAATCCTAACAATCCAATCTTGGTTCCATCGTATAATGTGATGTGTCCACCGAACGATAAATGAATCGTGCGCTGAAACCCAGAGGTGTTGCTTCCATCCACCACCGTTTTGCGCATCACAATCGCTTGATCGACAATCGTGGCGTTTCCAAGCAGGGAAACTTCTAATGCCACATCTAATGCATCCTCATCCAAGGGTTGAGGGGGTTCTTCGTCTTCTTCCACCAGGCTCGTGTTTTCGTGAAACCCTTGATACACAAACGTTTGTTTTTTTCTCGCCGCTTCGGCGGCCGCTGGATCTATTTTTCCGAGCTCGCTTGCTACGGCGTGTATTTTTCGATTGAAGGTGAAATCCGGCTGGTCCTCGCGCATCGTCGTCGGGCAGCGGGAGAATAATTTTCCGGTGTCGAGCTGCTGGTGCACTTCTAACCCACACGTTACGTCATGTTGGGCGTGATCGTTTTCATTTCCCATGAATACTTTAGTTGGAAATCTCCATTTTAAATGAAAGGTTTTCTTCCCCGAAAACTTCTACATAGCTCTGTGCTATCTGTGGTGGAAAAGCAAATTGACCAGCATTCTCGGCTTGGGGGTGGGGAAGGATCGAAATCCCATCTTCTCTTCGCCGACAATCACTCCGATGAACAGGAGGGTGCCAGACAACGCAAACAAGAATGGCATCCCGGCCGCTTCGACAATAATTCCCGAAACGATAAATGCAATGAAGGCTCCCCATTTGGAAATAGAAACGTGCGTCCCCAAATAGGTGGCTTCACGCTTTTGCTTCTCTCCAATTCCGGACAGCATGGCCAGCGTTCCAATACCTAAAATGCTAGCGCCCAGTCCGTACACGAATGCCGTTATCAAAACAACTTCAAATGTGCTCGCGAATGCAAACCCGATCATTCCAATTCCGGAGAGCGTGGTTCCCAATATGCTGACTTTTTTGCTCCCCCATTTGTCGGTTAATTTTCCCGCGAGCTGTTGCATCAATTGAGGAATTTCTTTCACGAACAAAATGATTCCCACTTGTTCAATGGACAAGTGAATGTGTTCCACCAAGAAAAGAGGAAGAAACGCAAACACCACTGCAATACTAAATTGGTGGGGCATCACCAGCGCTAGCAACCCCCTCAAGGGTTTTACTTTCAAATATTCTCTCCACAAGGGAATAGGATTCCACGTGAGTTTCCGAAACGGAGGCAACGGATGATAGTTGTGCTTCTGGAAAAAATACCACATTCCCACGATTCCTAATCCTACCACGGCGGCGAGGAACGGGGATCCCAATCCATAATAGGCGGCAATCACCCCCCCGATTAAGGGTCCCAACACGTGTCCGAGTTTTCCCACGGATAAACTCGATCCAATGCGCGCGTGGACGTTGGATTTATTGGCATTTTTTTGTTGGGCAACTAAGTCTTCAAGCTTGGCGATCGATACGAGCACGACGGCTGAATATCCGATTCCTTCGAGCATGCGTCCTAGGAACAGCGTAAACGGGTCCACGGCCCAATAGTAGAGGACATACGCGAGCATCGTGAAGAGAATCCCCAGCAAAATCACCGGTCTCCTCCCCCACGTGTCGGAAATCCCTCCAATTAACGGAGCCGTGAGGATGGCCGATAAGGAGAAGGCCGAAAAAAGCAAGGACAGGGTTACTGCATCGAATCCTTTGCCCAGGAGGAACAACGAAAACACCGGGTCGGCCAATACCACTGCAAAGGCAAATGCGGCGTGGACGAGTGTTATTCGTTTATAGGGGTCCATTCTCTCGTAAATGAAAGCCTCATTTTTAAGGGTTCTTTGAGACCAGTTATTGGAATATAGTCCCATTTGATTGCGTTTGTAAAAGGTTGAAGTTGGGGTGCCATTCATGGCACTCGAACGTATTTTGATCAACCTTTTGCGCTAGCAAAAGGTTGGGGGGGTCGTCTAGCCTGGTAGGATTGCACCTTCGGGAGGTGCAGGCGAGAGTTCAAATCTCTCCTCCCCCGTCCCGCTTCCGATCGGGAGCGCCGGTAAACGGGTACATCGCTTCGCGAGTACCCCTAGATTTCTTTTAACTTTTTTCTAACATTCCGTACTTCTCATTCTTTTCGGTTTTCTTGATGAAGTATTTCAATCGTTGTTCGCGCACGTCCTGTCTTTTGGTGGAAGTCAATGAAATCCAATCAATTCTGATCTTCTTGTAGGCGGCGGGGAACTTCTGAAAATTCTTCCATACTTTTGGATTCTCTTTCAAGCGTTTCTCTATCCATTTAGGAATGACTAATTTTCCCTGCTTCAATGCCTTGCTCGCGTGCTTCGTTGAGAGATGAGCATCTCCTCCAACATGAATCAATCCGGAGGGAGTCATTTTTCCTTCGTTGAATAAGTTGCGAATGTGCGCCAGGTTGAGGGCAGAAATCGGGCTTCCTTTTCGTCGCGGAGAAAAACGCTGCGCATAGCTTTCCTCATCAATGGATTTTGCAGTGGAATCAATCCATCCAAAACAAAGCGCTTCTTTGACGGCGTCTACATATGGAATGCGTGGTTTGCCGGATGCTTTTTTGTAATAGATTAACCAGATTTCTTTCTTTTTTTCATGATTCTTTTCGAGCCATTTTCGCCAAGTAGCAGCGTCTTTCGCATAAAGTGATTCGGTGATTTTCATAATAGTAAGTGCCATTCAGCAGCTATGATTTATTCTTGTATTCCAATGGATCGATTCGCTGAATTCCATAAACATTATCAAAGCCCGCATCGGCTGAAATGATTTGATTTATTTTATATGCATCCATCGTTGATCGATGAATACAGTCCATTCCAAAGATATTTTTGGTATAGTTTAATGCATTTCGAATAAGGGTAGTATCAATATCTAGCCAATCAATTGGATAGTTCATTACGATATCAAACGCATGCGGAATATTGATTGGTTCTTCTTTTTGCTGGATAAGATCTCGATTTATTTTTTGAAGTGCGCCTATCATTTCGGCCAACACAAGAATCGAGGATTTAGCCTTTAGTTTGCCAGACTGAATATCTTGAAGAATCGTTGAGCAGGCTTCGCCGTACTTTTCATGTCGCTGAATGGCATACAAGAAGACATTCGCATCCAAAAAGAGCATATTTACTCCTGCGATTCGTTAGAGAGTTTTACTGCGTCGAGATTGAGCGGTTTTTTTAAAAGATGAGTAAGGGCGTATGTTGGATCTTTTATTTTTGGATAGTTTTTGATCGGAACTCTGCGAGTAATAAATGTAGGGGTGGACTCTCCTTTTCCCTGGTTTTTCACCTTTGATTGTGTCATGCTTATTTTGATTATTTGAACTATTTAACCTTTAAGGAAGCAAATCGCCAATTATCGTTTCGCTTCTTTGGTAAATCCAAATATCTTGGACGCAATCAAATATCCGCCGGCAAATACGACTACACCCGGTAACAACGCTACACCCAACACCGAGCTTCCAACGGCCGCGCCGGTGACAATCGCAGCTTCGGGTTTGTTGATGAAATTGACAATTTTGTTCATGTGCGTATCCACTCCTTTTGTATACGGGTTGATTTCCACCATCTGTATTCCGTTTCTAAAAATGCGAACCACTTTGTGTTCTTGCGACGCCAAAACGGCGGTAACACCCGGCTGTTGAGAAATTCCCCGCGCCGCCGCGTGTCGGGTTCCATTTCCGGGCATGGGGATCTGCCGGGTTAAGTGGGCGCCGTACGCGCGAACCCTTCCTTTGGAATCGATCATCACCGCGCCATCAATTTGTCCTAGTTTAACGAGGACTTTGTCCATTCCTTTGTCGAAAATGGTTACGTTGTTGGTTTCAAAAAATTCCGGGAACAACGTATGATAGTTTTTCGTCTCCCCAATGACAAATAATCCCCCTTCGCCTGCTTTCACGATATCGATGGCCATGTCAATGCAGACTTTTTGTATTTTCTGCACTTTTTTGAGCTTGGTGGTTGTAAAATAAGAGTGAGCGGAATGTGAATCGGCCAATTTTTCGGTCCGATCGTGCACGCGCGTAACGCCCGTAATAAAATCTAACATACTCGTACTTTCACCTCGTATTGGGGATGAATCGAAACGATTTTGACTATAAAAATGAGACCGTGTAACTTTCCAAATTTTCCTTATCGAATGATACAACTCAGGAGAGCCATTTGCACATACATCCGGTTTCGGGCCTGCTCCCATACAAGGGATTTTTTCCCATACATGACGGTCGGAGAGACTTCTTCTCCTTTCAGCGCGGGCAGGCAGTGCATCATCATGGCGTTTTTAGCGCAATGGGAGAGCAACTTCTCGTTGACTTGCAGCGGAGAAAGGATCGGTTTGAGTTTTTTCTTGTCCAGGTGCATGTGCATACTCTCCCATTCGTCGGTATACACAATGTTCACCCGTTTCAACATGCTTTTTTCCGGGATTTCGTGAAAGACTTTGATTTCCGCGCCCGTTTTCTTGGCGAGCGCATGGGCGGTGCGCAAATATTTTGGTGAAACGGGAAACTGGTTGGGCGAAACAACCCACATATTCACGCCCAGCATCGCGCATCCCACCATCAGGGAGTCCGTCACGTTGTCGGACACCCCGCAATACATCAATGTCAATCCTTCTAATCCCCCAAAGTGTTCACGGATGGTAAAAAGATCCGATAAAATCTGACACGGATGATCTTCATCCGTCAATCCATTAATGATAGGCACATCCACATACTTGGCAAACGCATCCACTTCCGCATGAGGGAAAACGCGTGCCATGATCGCGTCGCAATACTGGGAAAGCGTCATCGCCGTATCGCGCCAGTCTTCCCCACGTCCCATTTGGGTGGTTTGCTTGTCGATAAACACGGAATGTCCTCCCAACAAGGCAATTCCATTGTCAAAACTCACGCGTGTTCGAGTGGAGGGTTTCTCAAACAACAACGCAATATTTTTTTGATGTAACAATGAAGGCATTTCCATTTTTCGAGAATGCATTTCTTTCAGTCGTTCGGCGAGATGAAACACCATGTACGATTGATGGAGGTTCACATCCTCGCTGCGTAAAAAGTCCTTTCCTCGGAGTTGTTTCAACTCCTTCGTTTGCAGAATGCGGGTAATTTCATTTCGTAATGCGGGTTCCGGTTTCATGGGTTAACACCTGCGTCAGTTCGCCGGTTTTTCCAATATAGGCTGCCTTTCCTCCTTTTTGAATGAACCGGATGGACGCTTGGACTTTGGGCAGCATGCTCCCTTCTCCAAAGTGTCCCTTTCGCGCATAATCGTGGACAGCATTCACTTTTACATGCGTTAACGCCTTTTGTTTTTTGCTTCCAAAGTCCAAATACGCGTAGGATTCGTTCGTTAATATCACCAATTCGGATGATTTCAACTGGTTTGCGAGCAGCTGTGCGGCAAAATCCTTGTCGATCACGGCTTCCACTCCCGCATAGGCGTTATTTTTACGCACTACCGGAATTCCTCCTCCCCCGCAGGCAATCACAATTTGGTTTTGCTCCAACAATATTTCAATGGTTTTCATTTCGAGGATTTTTTGTGGATAAGGGGACGCCACGACGCGTCGGAACCCTTTCCGTGGATCCTGTATGAACGGGATGTGTTCTCGTTTCAAATGTTGGGCGGTCTTATACCACGGCCCGATGGGTTTGCTCGGATGATTGAATCCCGCATCCTTGGCATTTACTTCCACATGGGTAATCACCGTGCTAATCTCCGCGTGCTGATTCCATTTTTTTATTCCCAAATAAATCAAATGACCAATTTGCCCCTGCGTCATTCCAACTTCCACATCTAGCGGCATCGTAGGAACTCGCGGGGAGGCGGCTTGCATTTGGAGTTCTAAATTCCCAACCTGGGGTCCATTTCCGTGGACGATTACGAGGGGGGTTCCTTCTTTGGCTAGCGCGGCGACTTCCTTACACGCTAACGTAACATTGCGCAGTTGCTCTTTGAAATTCCCCAATTGGTGCGCACGAATGAGGGCGTTTCCTCCGAATGCGACCACGAGGGGTTTCATCCTCCCAAAAACGGTTTGGAATTTATATAGGTGAATGCGGAGGGAATATCCTATGGCTCGCTCTCCTCGATCATCCATTCGACGTCCGATTACGTCTGCCGCTCGTCGATCTCCTTCCCATTCCGCCATTGCGGAGGTTCTTCGCAATCAGTTAGTTCCCGCTCGTATTCTCAATTCTACTGAGTTTCAAGCGGCTAAAAAATACGCCGCGTTTGCTCGATCGAAGCGATTGGGTCGTGGAGCGGTTACCGATCCACACGTTTTTAACAATGCCAATAACGCGTCCATCGCGGCTCGACGAATCGCGTTCAAAAACTTTCAAAATCCTTCTTTTCAAAAACTATTGAAAGATTTGCCAGTTCCGGTGCGTGAACGGCTGAATGAAGAATACCGTGAAATTAAGCACATTTCAGCCGCTATGCGTTGGATTTCTGACCGTCAACGCATTCGTCATCACATGACGCCTGAGGCCATGAATGATCGTGCGTTTGCTGAGCACGTGGCGAAGGTTCTTTCTTCACACGTCGGGAAGCCCATTTCAGTTGCTCGGGTTGATTTGGATAAATTTGGAGAGGTGAATAAAGATTTTGGCCACGCGGTTGGTAATCTAGTTTTAGAGCGCATGACCGAGCGTTATCGTCAATTATTGAAGCGAAAAGGGGATGAATTCGGTCGAATGGGTGGCGAGGAGTTTGACATGTTTCACCTCGAATCACCATCTCAGCTGAAACGACGACTGGATGGTTTTCGTGTCCAATTCGAGCGTGAGACTTCTTCTCGTTTTTTCAAAGCAGAGGTGCGTTCACTCTTAGATGCCAAACTTTCGGAACGAGAGAAAGACCAATTAATGGCCAAATGGAAGCCCGTCTCTTTTACAGCAGGTATTATGGGTTATTCTCGCTATTCGGGAAAAAAATCTTTTACTTTTTTGAGTCAGCAAGCCGATCATTTGATGAAAGCCACCAAAAAGAAAGGTCGGGGACGTACCGCGTTCACGACGCTCGTGCGGTAATGACATGCGCCTCGCTGTTTTGTTTTCGGGAGGAAAGGATTCTACATTTGCGATTCATTTAGCCAAGCGGGCCGGTCATGAAGTGGTTTGCCTCGTCGCGATGCAGCCTAAAAACACCGCTTCCTTCATGTATCATACTCCCAACATTGAATGGACTAAACTCCAAGCGGAAGCGATGAATATCCCTCTTGTGATCGTGCAAACGGCGGGTAAAAAAGAAAAAGAATTGGATGATTTACAACGCGTCCTCGGAGAGCTCAAAAAATCGGCTAAAATCGAAGGTATCGTCACCGGTGCAGTGTATTCTACTTATCAAGCTTCTCGCATTCAGCGCATCGCCCATACTGTGGATTTATTTTGTTTTAACCCATTATGGCAGACCAACGTTCGTTCACACTGGCACGAACTCATTCTTCAAGGGTTTGAAGTGGTTTTAGTCACGGTTGCCGCGCAGGGTTTAGATAAATCCTGGCTCGGTCGAAAAATGGACGAACGCGCGTTGCATGAATTATTTCTTCTGGAAAAGAAGCACGGGGTTTCTCCTATCGGTGAAGGCGGAGAGTTTGAATCCTACGTCACGAATGCTCCCCTCTTCCAAAAACGAATTCAAATCCAACAATTCAATGATACATGGCAGGGCATGATGGGCACGCGCCACATCCAACAAGCGGTTTTGGTTTCCAAAAATGAAACGAGGAAAACGAAATGACCTTCATTCATTCTGCATTGATCGTCAACGATTGTCGCACAGATGATCTATTGACGCAACGTGAATTCATCTGGCCGATCCAGCGAAACCTTCCTATTCCGTCAAAGGTGGTGCATCTAAAAAAACTCAAACCCTCCAATGTTCGTGAT
>CAYHGC010000002.1:0-32366 GCA_964356075.1 uncultured archaeon | reverse complement strand
TGATGATGCGCTGTCCGATGAGTCCGCGCACATCGTCTCGGGTCATCGCTTCCGCTGCCTTTACCATTTGCGTCGGGTCGACCCAGACTTTGGTCTCGCCTACATTCAAGATGTCGGCCGCCATTCGTTTGAGTTTTCGGGGGTTCATATCGTTTCACGCTCAGTTCAGGATGTACACTTTCTTTTCGTTGGCATATTTGATGAGATCAATACGTTTTCGTCGTCCGAGTCCGGCTGCAAATCGTCCCGCTTGCGTGGGCTTGATCAAATCCAAGTCCTTCTTGGAGTAAACCATGACTTCCTTGAATCCGGAAGGGTGAATGAATCGGATGGCTTTAGGTCCGCGGTAACCAACGGCTACCACCGCACCATCGTCGCGCTTCTGCTGCATGTCTTCTCCGCGAGGCTTGCGCCATTTGTCAAACTTTGGATTGTTGCGCGAGCGGAGATTCTTCTTTCCGAATCGTCCCCAGAACACGGGCTTCCATTTGGATTCTAACGTGGATTGGATCTTCTTGGATTCTTTGGTTTTTTTGGTCTTTTCTTTCTTGATCCATGTTGCTTTCACGCCTTTCTTTTTGGCGGGCTTGTTCGGAGTAGGACTAGTAGCTGCTTTGTCTTCTTTCTTGGCTTTGATCTTGCCTTCGGTTTTCTTTGCAGCCGTTTCTCTCTTTTCGTCGTTGATGTTGGTTTCTTTCGCGACGTGTTCCGTGTGAACTTGTTTCACGGGCGTCGCGTGTTCGGCTTTCTTTTCTTCCGCTTTCTTTTCCATCGCAATTTCAATCTTAGCGTCTTTCGCCTCTTCTTTCATTTCTTTCACGTTGTGCGTCTGATGATCGGGCACGTGTCCGGGGTTCGGATGCTTTTGTTCCATGGTGTTATGGTCCTTTTTTTGGTCAGCCATTAAGCATCCACTCCTTTGCTGGTAATGTAAATACCATCTTGGAATGTGCGTTGATCTTTCTTCGGGTCGCGTGTGGCTTTTTCCATGTTGGCGGCCGTTTGGGAAACATCTTCAACGTTGTTTCCGGTAACCGTGATGTCTTTTCCTTTGATGTCCACTTTGGTTTCTTTCCCTACAATTTTAGACAAGCGCGGGTTTTTTTCTCCCAAATAGTTGGCGACTTCCACCATGGTTCCTTTCACTTTGACATTCATGGGGAAATGGGAATGCACAATGGCAAGCTTGTACGTGTATCCTTTTTCCATTCCAAAAACGAGGTTGTTGACGTGCGCCACAAATGAGTTGAGCGTGGCAAAAGTGAGTCGGCGCTCGTTCTTGGGTGTCAGTTTAACATCCTGTCCGGTAATTTCCACTTTCACGTCGGGAGAGGAAAGGTGCTTTTCAGCAAACTTTCCGCCTTTGGCTACGTGGAGGTTTCCGTGTTCGTACTTGACGGAAATCCCGGCCGGAACGGCAATCGTTTCGCTTGTTTTCTTGGCCATAATAATCATTCGTCCTGGGTTAGGTTTTTAGTAGATGTAGGCTAGCAAGCGCCCTCCGATGGCTTTCTCCTTGCTTTCTCCGTGCGTCATGACGCCTTGCGACGTGGAAACGATCATCATCCCAATGTCTCGTGCCGGGAGGAATCGTTTTTCGTAGCGTTCGAAGTCGTCTCGTTTGACGGCGTAGCGGGGCTTAATGGCGGAAACCTTGTTGATTTTTCCCACCAATTCAACCTTGTACATCTTCTTGTGTCGATCGGAAACTTCCTCGATTTTACCCACGTATCCCTTTTCGTTCATCACGCGAAGGATTTGTCCGAGAAGCTTACTGCCCGGAATGATCGTGACAATCTTTTTGGAGGCGTTTTCGCTGTTCTGAATGTTCGTCAATGCGTCTGCGATTGGGTCGATTTGTGTCATGCGTGTTTCACCTCCGTTTAACTATATTTTTTGAATCCCATCATGGGAGCAAACTCTTTGAAGCATCGTCTGCACAAGTTGATGCCGTATTTGTGCACCATTCCCTTGTTGTTTTTGCAGTTGAGGCAATAGGAATTGCGTCCCGTCTTGGGTCGCTTTTTTTGTTGGGCTTTCATTTTCTTTTTGGCTTCGTTCATCATGTCCGTTCACCCGTTAGTTTTGCAACTTCTCCACAATGTTCGTTCCAAAATTCTTGTGAATAAAGGTCATCGCGTCATCGCGCGTGAGTCGGTGTTTCTTTCCGATGGTACCCGGTCGCAAGCGTCTTCGTTTAATACGGAATCCCGGTCGTTCAAGTGTAACCAACACGTCGAATCCTCGAATTCCCATCTTGGGATCGTACTTGGTTCCCGGCAAGTCAATGTATTCTTTGATTCCGAATCCCAAATTTCCGTTTTTGTCGAAGTTTCGTTTCGTAATCGTATTTTCGCGGGCTTGTAAGCAGAGCTTGAGGAAGTCCATGGCCTTTTGCTTGCGCAACGTGACCTTGACTCCGATCGGCAATCCTTCGCGAATACCCCAGGTGGGGATTTTCACTTTACATTTGGTTTGAACCGGGTTAACGCCGGTGATTTTCTTCAAAATTTCTCCGGCTTTCTTCAGATTTTCTCCCGTTTCTCCAACGCCCATGTTGATCGTGACTTTCTCGATGCGAATGATGCGCATCGGGTTGTCGAGCTTGCCAGACGTGGCCGTATTCTTTTCAGCATGTGCGTTGGGCATTGCTTCGGTAGTCATGCGGTCTTTCCTCCGGCGTGGGCGGTTTTGATCCAGTTGGCCACGTCATCGTTGATGACCATGACATTCTGAATCGTCGTTTGAAACTTTTCTTTACCTTCGGTAAGATTCACGAGCTTGTTTCGCTTCATGGTTCCTTCTACAATTCCCGCGATTTGAGCGACTTCTCCTACGTGCTTTCCACCGGTGATGTACACGCGGCTTCCGCTCTGAAGGGGCATGTGCCCTTCGATCGTGTTTCCTTTCATGGGAACCATGACCGAATCATCGACGTGAACCGCATTCTGCGCTCCGCGGAACGTTTTTCCATCATGGGTTTGAATCGTCAACACTTTTCCTTTGCCAATGCGCTTGTGAACGACTTTCACGGGCTTCTGTTTCAGTTGTGCATCGCTAATTTCGTGCAACTTCAATCGTCCTTTGGTGTCGAGCATCAAGCGATAGTTCTTTTTGGTTGTAGGAATGGAAACGGAATCGAATAATCCTAAGGGGAATTGATGTTCCTTTCGAACCATCCCATCCACGTGCACCATTCCTTTGTTGAGAATGTGCTTGGTTTCTTTGGCCGTCTTTGTTAAGTTCAACATGTCGCGGACAACGAATCCTAAGGGAATACTCGTGAGTCCCTTGTGCGTACCGGGTTTCGCGCGAATCGTCCACGTGTAGTCTTTGCGCAGAAGCTGTCGGACCGTGCCTACAGACAAGCGCTTTTGTTTTCGATTCTGTCCTTTTCGTGCCATAATCGTTACTCCTTTTTCCCCGTTTTCGTTTCAGCTTTCATGGTTTTTGTTTCCGTCTTCGTGTCGGCTTCTTTCTTACCGGTCATTTTCTTCATGCGCGTTTTGTCTTTGGATTCCATTCCCGTAATCATCAAATTGCTCGGTCGGAAGGCGATAAACGCTTCTTTCCCGTCCGTTTTCTTGCGCATGATTCCTTGGATGAACACTTTGTTTCGCGTGTGGTCCACTTGGTTGATGTTTCCCGTCTTTCCTTTGTAGTCTCCGCGCATGATCTTCACCGTATCCCCGACTCGCACGGCGAGACTGCGGATTCCCGTCTTGGCGCGCATATCTTTTCCAACATGAGCGGCCATGAGGACGCGTTTCTGTCGAATATCCGCGTTGTACACCGTCTGGCGGTTTTTTCCCGGGTTGATTGTTTTGGTATTACTCATAGATCATCAATCCCTACACGATTCCGGCGGAGATTCCAGCAATTTTAGGAAATCGCTCTCCGACTTCTTTGGCAATAACGCCTTTCACTTCGGACGCTTTGGGCAATCCCTTTTCATCCACAAGCACGACGGCATTATCTTCGAATTTGACCCGTGTTCCGTCCGGGCGCTTGTATTCTTTGCGCACGCGCACAATGACGGCGCGTTCCACTTTGGAGCGAATCGCAGGCTTTCCGGTCTTCACAACCACATTCACCATATCGGCAATTCCAGCCGCGGGCTGCATTCGTTTTCTTGACGTGTGTCGGAAGACGGAAATAATCATGACTTCTTTGGCTCCGCTGTTGTCGGCGCAGAAGCAGCGCGATAAGCGAGTGAGTCCCTTTACAGGTGAGGCGCTAATGGCTTTCATTGAACTTCCTCCTGGTCTTCCTTGGCTTCAGCGGCTTTCTTGGCGCGCATTCCTTCGGTCATTTCTTCGTGAACAATCATCGTTTTACCATGTCCCACGATTTCAGTAACCACAAATGCTTTGGTTTTGGAAATTTTGCGTGTTTCGCCGATTCGAACAATGTCGTTTTCTTTAGCGTTGATCCACTCGGGGTTGTGCGCGTGTAATTTGGAACGGACTTTTTTGTATCGTTCAAATTTAGGAACATATACAACCGCTTCGCGTTCAATCGTAACCGTTTTCGGGGTTTTCGCTGAAACAACGCGTCCCACAAATTCGTTTCCGCGGACGCGGAATCCCATTTTAGCGCTATGTTCTTTGGATGCAGTCGTGTTGGTTTTAGGCATACAGGATCTTTCCCCCGTTCTTCAATCGTTCAATAGAAGTGTAGAGTAAATCGCTTCCTTTGAGTGTAACATTTTCAGTTCCCAATTCGAATGCGAATACGCTTTCATTTTTGGGCACGATTTTTTCTCCGTTGGCTGTTTCGATGACAAACGTTCGCTGAGTTTCGTCCACAATCGTTCCCGCAATGCCTTTTTTGTTGGCGTCTTTCGACTGCGTCACCAAAACGTTCAGTCCGATGAGTTCGTGAATAGAGAGTCGTTCTCCGGTAATGGCATATTTTGCGGTTTTAATCATGTATTGCATTCTCCTTGAATCCTTCTTCGAGCAGTATTTTTTTGACATTCTTGCGATGGTTTCCCTGGAGTTCGATTCGACCATTTTCCATGGTTCCACCGCACGCCAGTTTCGTTTTGAGTGTTTTAGCAACCTCTTTGGCGATTCCCTCTTCTAATCCCTCAACGATCGTGATATATTTTCTAAATCGTCGTTGTTCGGTTCGGATGGTAATCTTTTGGTTTTCTTTCGCGATTTGCCCACAAACACAAATGTTCTTGGGTAACCCGCACGTTGCACATACACTGTCCATGCTTACTGCTTCACCTCGCTTTTTTTCACTGATTTCATTGGAATGACTTTTATGGTTTTTCTCATCTCGTCCTGGCGGTTGAACGTCAGGATGCGCGCGACTTGCTTGCGCAAATTGCGGGCTTTTCCCGGACTCTCCGGTCGCGTGTTCGTTGATTTGAACGCGCGTTCGCGAGCAAGCTCGTTTTTGAGCTCGGTGAGTTTAATGGTTCGTTCGGATCCACCCATTTTTCGGAGATCGTTGAGTTTCTTATTCATACGGCATCTCCTCCCTTGGCTTCGATCGGAACGTCGGCGGTATTTTCCGCTTTGGTTTCGGTAACCGTAATGGGAGTATCTTCAGCCGCTTTGATGACGGTGGTTCCGACGGCAGCGGTGTTTCCGACAACCGAGGCAGTCTTTCGATCTTTCAACGTCTGGCGCACATCCACTTTGTCCGGGAAGAATGTTCCGGGATGGATGATTCGAACTGTAACTCCAATCGCACCGACTTTCGGGTACGTGGTGACTTTGGCCATGTCAACCAATTTGATTTGGTCCCCAACCTTTTTCATGTATCCTTTGGCAAATCGGACTTGTTTCTTTCGTCCGCCTTTTCCAGCGAGTTTTCCGGTAAGAACAACTTCCATTCCCACCGCGCCCGCGCGTTCAATATCTTGCAACGTTCGGAATGCGACTGATCGCCAGGCGAATCCGCGTTCGATCATGGATTTCATTTTGTCCGCAACGGATTTGGCGTCCAAGTCAGGGTTGGTGATTTCTTTGATCTCAAGTTGAGGATTATCGACACCGTAGACTTTGGCAATCGTTTCCGTAAGGGTGCGAATGTTGGATCCGCCTTTTCCGATGGCGAGCCCGGGGCGTGAAACATGTACAACAATTCGTGTAACCATGGGCGTTTTCACCATGTCAAATCCCGTGAATCCGGCGCGGTCGAGTTGACTCTTCAAGTATTGGTGGAGTTGCACTTTCTTGATCGATTGTTTCACAAACGTTTTCTCAATCATGCTCCCACCTCGCGAACAATAATTTCCATGTGAGCGGATTTGGATTTGCGGGACTTTCCGGAGATACGTCCTTGTGCCTGATTGCGAATGCGGGAGAATCCCATCGTGGCAATGGCGTGTACAATCTGAAGTTTCTTGACGTCAAGCCCTTTGACATCCGCGTTGGCGCGAACGGTGTTTAACAAATTCAACCAGGATTTACAGGTCTTCTGCGGATAGCGTCCGGATTTGGTTCCTAATACCGCTTGACCTGGTCGGTGGGGGATTTTCTTATGATACGTGCGCAAGCGCAAGGGTTGCTTTTGATCGATCACATCTTGTAAGAATTTTTCCGCGTCGTGAACGTACTTTCCTTTGATGGTGCGTCCGATTTCCAATCCATATTTCCAGGATGCAATCTGATTCGTTGTAAAGGCGCGCGCCATGCGCGTGGGGTCGAATGTCCCTTGGTAGTTGTACGTGGTTTTCGTCATATCAACATCACTTCGCGGTTACCGCGGAGCTGGATTTCGTGGATCCAATTCCGGCCTTTCCATGCGAGACGCGTTTGCGTGTCAACACGTATTCTCCGAGCACGTGTCCCATCATTTCGGGTTGAATTTCCACTTGCTCGAATGTATTTCCTTTGTATACGGCAAATTTGATTCCCACCATTTGGGGGAGAATCACAAAGTCGCGGAGGTGCGTTTTGACCGGCTTCGCGGGGAACTTTCCTGTTTTGGCATCCTGGTGGATGGCCATGACTTTGGCTAAGAACGTCTTGTCGAGTCCGCGCTGAATGGTGCGTCGCGTGCGGGAGGTGGTTAATTTAGCAAACTCGTCCGTGCTCATTTGCTGCAGTTGGGCGAGCGTCTTTCCCATGTACGTGTATTCTTTGGCCATCCGTCATACCTCCGTTACTTCTTTCTCCGTCCGGTTCGACTCGATGCAATGGCTCCAACCTTTCGTCCGGCTGGTGCAGATCGTGCAGTCGACTTGGACTTTCCGGGATGGTGCTGTGAACCCCCAAACGGGTGGGAGTTCGGGTTCATGGCAACTCCGCGAACAATGGAGTGTCGTTTCTTGTGCGCTTTCATGGCGTGGTGTTTCTTTCCCGCTTTCATGAAGGGTTTATCCACACGTGTTCCGCAGGAGACGCTTCCAATGGTGGCGCGTGCATCCGGGTGAACGCGAATGGTTTTAGTTGAGGGTAATTTGATCAAAACGTTATTGGCTTCTTTCGTGACAACGAGTCCGAATACTCCGCTTCCGCGCACGAGCTTTCCACCGTCACCGGGTCGGATTTCCACGTTGAACACGGGGGCTCCTTCCGGGATATATTTGACGGGTAAAACGTTTCCAATTTCAAAAGCGGCTTCTTTACCCATTTCGATTCGCTGTCCGACCATCAGTCCTTCGGCGGCAAACGTGTAGGTGCGCACGCCGTTCTCGAGTTGAATCTGTGCTAGAACAGCGGTTTTCGTGGGATCGTCGACAATGTCCATGACTTGTCCGATCATTTTGCCTTCGCGCTGAATAGGAGAGTATGGAACGTAGTTGACGTCAGCCACCCCATTCTGCGAGGCCTCGAAGCGGTTGGTTCCTTTTCCGCGGCGCTGAGAGATTAATCGCTTACCCATGCTAGATCACTCCCAGCTTGGCCGCGAGTTCTTCGGCTTTGTATTTCTTGTTGAGCTTAACAGTCACTTTCTTTCGTCCCTTCATGTCATTCACGACATTGACTTTGTCCACTTTCACGTTGTATACACGCTCAACCAATTTTTTAATGTCGGTTTTGGTGGCCTTTTCGGTGGCGATAAAGGAGAGTTTGTTTTCGCGTTCGATTAAGTTGATGGCTTTTTCTGTCATCAAGGGGTATTGTAAATATCCAAAGTCCGCAAGCTCCATCGAGAATCCTTTTCGGGCAGGAGCTTTCTCTTCTTTCTTGTCGACAACCTTGACTTCAGCGGCTTTTGCTTTCGCCTTTTCTTCCATTCGGGCTTCTTGCGCATTCGCAGCCATTGCTTTTTCAGCCATTACTGCTCACCTCGCTTGGCGAGTACGTGAATAGCGTCTTCCGTCCATACCGTGAGTCTTCCGGCGTGGGTTCCGGGAGCTAAGTGTTCAGCATTCAAGCTTTGCACTTGCACAATTTCAACACCGGGCAAGTTTCGAGCCGCGGCGTAAACCGATTTGGTTCCGTCGGTAACAATCAAAACGGATTTCTTTTGCTTGAACGGTTTTCCTCGATTTTTGTTCTTTCCTGCGCGCGTGCGTTTTCCTTCTTTGGCTTTGAGCATGTCACGTTCGAGTCCGAGGGCGTTCAACGCTTTAACCACGTCTTGCGTCTTCTTCATTTTTTCAAAGGAATGGTCCACAATCAACGGGAACATTTTTTCATCGAAATGATGACCGCGCGCTTTGACGAGGACCGGGTTCAATGTGGCGGCGATGGCAGATGCAATGGCTTTCTTTCGTTCTTTGATGTTGATGTATTCTTCTTGGCGCTGTTCCACTTTAGGAGCGTGTGCACGCGGTCCGCCCACGGCTTGGGGAATGGATGCCACTTTTCCGTATAAGATTCCGCGTCGGTTTCGCAAGCGGGGCAAGCGAGCCTTTCCCACGTTGATTGTTTTGTGCATCGTGGGTTTTCCGCGGACACCGATGTATTCGGCGGTGTTCGCTCGTCCGGCTCCGGGTTTGTTTCCGAAGGGTTGAACGCGTGTAGATTGTACCGCTAACACGGCGCGCTTGATCAAGGAAGGATCATACGCCGTGTGAAAAACCGGAGGTAAAGTGATGTCCTTGACTTTCTTTCCATCCGTTCCGAACATGGCAGGCATTATAATGCACTTCCTGTCGTGGAGACAAATTTAACGGGTCCGATTTTGTAGTGGTTGGTTTGATCCGGTCGAATGCATTCGCGCAATCCGATTAATCGTTTAACGGGTCCGCCGACACTTCCGGCGATCAATACGTATTCATTCTGCACTGGTCCGTAATGTTCGAATCCGGCTTTGGGATTAATCTTTTTGGCATCGGTTTCTACTTTCAAAACCGTTTTGTTGAATTCGGTACGATTGTGGTATCCGAGTTGTCCGGGTCGCGGAACCGAAAATTGAACCGTTCCCGGTCGCAAGGGTGAAATGGATCCAACCGCACGAATGTATTTTGCTTTGGGTCGAAATGTCTTGACTCCGTATCGCGCAATCACTCCCCCGAATCCGAATCCGCGTGTGACGGCTTTCGTGTCGACGATTTGATTTTCTTTAAACACTTCTTTCACGGATAAGTTTTGTCCGAGTTTGGTTTTGGCAAACGTTAATTGTTCTTCTACGGTTCCCGATAATGCGAGTTCGGCCATCTCGGCTTTCTTTTTACCGAACGCGGTTTTCTCCGGGTGGGTGTGAATCAATAAGCGAATCGCGTGAATTTGTTCTTTCTTCGCTTCAAAATCTTCAATCTTTGTTGCGGTTGTTTTGGTTTGATTTGTTTTTTCAGAATGAGGATGTTTTTTGTGCGTTGATTTCTTTTTGAATGAAGGCACACGTTTCATGGCGGACTTTTCGAGTTTATCCACCGTGACTTCGCCCATGACTTTCAAACCATACGCGTCTTTCGTATAGGCTCGGACTCCATATACATGGATGGGCGGGCATTCGATAACGGTAGTGGGGATTTGAATGTCTTGTTTGTCTTGTCGTCCGCCCTGGTGGAGAGACTGTGCAATGACGTGAATCATTCCCACTTTGTATCCGTAAAAGTTCAAGGGTTTAGAAGGTCCTTTCATTTCGGGAAAGGAGTTAAAGCTCGGCGTTTGTTTCGCGGCGCGCGAGCGGTGACGATACGCCGTACTTCCTCGACGAGGGTTGTGGCGTGCGCGGGTCATTTTTGTATCATCCCTGGTTTTGGCTCAAAAACGAGGTAGTTTATTTTTCGCCGGCCTTTTCCTAAAAGGCCGAACTGCACCAAAAAGAGGACTTTTCGGGGCATTTACTGAACCTTTTCAGAACCTAGCAAACCATTGGTTTGCTGGCATCAGAAACACTGTTTCTGATGAAGGTTCATCAAAACCTTTTCGGGTCAGCAGTCTACCTCATTCTCACCATTTCTCCCCGAGAAACGTATATAAAGCAACCGTCAAGAAGGGTGCGATAAACACCACAGAATAGATCAATACGCCCGGATTATTTAGGGTAGTCTTCCCCAAGCGTCTTGGCAGGGTTCATCCAGGGTTCTTCAGGAAGTTCTAAGTCCGGCTGAGCGGGCGTTTTGGTAATCGTAGTGGTTGTAGTGGACTTTGTTTCAAGCGTCGTGGATTTGGTTGACGGTTTCACCGGAATCATGAACGCTTGAATTTTTTCATTCTTTTGTGCCACTAACCAAAGCGCAAGTAAAAGTAAAACGATCAGCAATCCCAACCAAAATCCATTTCCGATGAGGAAGAATCCCGTGATGGTAGTGATGACCCCGCCTTGGTTTTCAACCGGCTGCGGAACCACAATGACTGGATTGATAATGTGAATCGTGTGCGACACAATGTATCCCGCGGATTTGACTTGAACAATCGCTTCGTCTTTTCCCGCGATGAGACTCATGGGGAAGAAAATCAAAGGATCATCCAATCCCGTAATGGAAATTGTTTTTGAAAACGAGTGATTGTCCGGCTTCGTGATAATCGTAATAATCGCTTCTTGCGTAAATGCGGATTGATTTTCCACGTGCAATGCAAATTCGTTCGACAATCCGACCACGATGGAGAACGGAGGATTCTTCAGCTGCACCGGAGCGTTTTCCAATCCCGAGAACAAAATGGTGGTTTGTTTCTGCGGAATGGTACAACCTGGAATGATCGTGTTGACCAATA
This sequence comes from uncultured archaeon, assembly GCA_964356075.1. GTDB lineage: Archaea > Iainarchaeota > Iainarchaeia > Iainarchaeales > VGJJ01 > VGJJ01. Next base: position 21,291 of record CAYHGC010000002.1, on the reverse strand, counting down.
AAATGCCGTCTTGAGAGATGTCCGAGAAATATAGTGTGTATGATTTCGCCGAGTCGGCGGGAATCACAATTTTGTTAGGGGTGACGTTTCCATTGGTCATGGATAAGGTAATCGTCGCAGCTTGGGAGAGGGGGTTGTTGAACAACACCGTTTCTTGGGTCGTTCCTTTCAACACGTCCACGTTCGCTAAGCTGGAATAGAATTCTCCGCAGGTGGCTCCCTGCGTTCCCGTAAAATGGTAGTTGAATTTCTTAGCGTTGATGAAACACGTTCCCCCGTTGGTGAAGTGTCCTTTCAGATTGAGGAATGCGTTTCCGTCAAACGATTGGGGATTCGCGTATCCAATGGCGTTGAATGTTAAGTTTTCACTTGTACCGTTTTCAATTTGGTCTGGTGTAAACAAGGGTTGGAATTCCACTTGGTAGTTTTGATCCGTAATCGTGTATTCGTCCACCGTGAAGGATTGGTCGCCTTTGTTGGTGAGTGTAATAGAATATTGCGTCGGCTCGTTGGCGTTGACTTCCACCAACGGAATGCTGGTGGTGATTTCGGAACACACGACGTTGTTGGTTCCGGCCTCTTCCACACTCACATCAAACTCAGTTGAAATGTCCGTGAATGAACAATCGTTCTGATCTTCAAATTCTCCTCGGATTTCAACGAACGCCGTGTCGGTTTGATCGCCATCGACGTTGTTCGAGTTGACTTCAACCGTGTAGGTGAGAGTCGTGTTCGCTGGAATGGTTTTTTCAAAGTTGGAATTGGAAAAACTCGGATCGAGTTTCACGTTAAATGCGGATGAATCATCAAAAATATTAAATCCGGTTAAGGTGAAATCCTGATTCGTGGGGTTGCTTACTGAAATGGTGTGCGAGATTGAAGAGTTTTCGGCTAATGAAACATCGGAAGAAGTAGGTTCGATTAATGCACACATGTCGGCCGTGGATTCAATCGTCACGTCAACCGTGAATGAAACGTTCGAGAATGAACAATCCGTTCCGTCGTCAAATTCTCCTTTCACTTGAATGTTGAACGAATCAAATTTATCCGCGTTCAAATCCACAGTTTCATATTCTATTTTGATCGAGACTTCATCGTCTTCATCGACAAAATCAGGGATTTGTTTCACGGTCAAATTGAAGTAGGGGCTGGACTCCGAAACCTTCACGTCGTCGATTTCAAAATCGTCGGTAGCGTTGTTTTCAAAGTCAAACGAAAGGGTCTTCCCATCCGTGTCCTCTTTGAGCGTCACTTCGAGAGGGGATAAGTCGAGGTCGTTACATGACGCGGCCGCGTGGGCCAACGGCAAGGCGATAACCATCAAGAGGCTCAGGAGAATATATCGAAATGCGACCATACATAGGATTAGCCCCCTCCAACCCTTTAAATCTATTACTTTTACCCGTTAATGAGTTAATTATCGGCGTTCGGGGTATTCTCGGCCGCCATCATGTGTCGTAAACGCTCTAAAATCTTCTTCTTTTCGTCATTTCCCGAATCTTGGGCATTTTGAGGAGCTGATCCGCCAGTAGCGGCGGAAGGATGCGATTGTCGGTCCAGCTGGGCCCGCAAGGCTTCCGGAGAAACATGGTCGGATTCTTCCTTTTCTTGTGCCGCGCGATGTTCCTTTTCTTTTCGTTCCAAATACGCCAAGTCGTCTGCGGACAATCCTTCGACATCTTCAAAGGGGAGTTTTTGTAGGGCTTCTTCTTCCGTCATCTCACGGTCCATTTCGGACGAATGAGCGGCGTGAGACGGATGCGCGGAGGGTGGAGGAGTGGCAAATGGTTCTCCAATTGGTTTGCGTTTCGCTTCCGATGAAATGGAATCATCCAGAGTAACTTCGCCCGACTGAAAGGAATGACGAGATGAATCATTTTTCTCCGCCGGATTCGGCGCATCTTCGCGTGCGATGGACGGAACAATCGTTTCTCGCATCAGAGGAGCAAATGGTTTTGTAAACGGTGCGCGGAATGATGTTTGAGGAGTTGTATTTTCTCTCTCGCGCGTATTTTCATTTTCACGCATTGACATCGGCGGCGTGACGCGCGGTGCAAGTGGATTTGTTTTCTGTTCGCGTGCCACCCACGGCGGCATGTATCGCGCGGTTTCGCGTGAATAGGTTGGAGTGGGAGAAGATGAAGAGGAAGATTGTGATGACGCGGATGCCCCTCCCATGATTGAGCGAATCGCAAAATCAGATTTAGAAGAAGTTGCACTCGTCGCGCGAGAAGTGGGAGGAATGTACGCTGACACTTTGATGGGTGACGTTGAGGAAGATGCAGGGGTTGCTTTGATCACATTCGATGAAAATGATGGGGGAATAAGCGCAGGTTTGGCTGCACTGTTTTTCCAAACATCTCCTTGCGGAAAACGAGAAACGGGAGCCGATGCAATGGTAGCAGTCGATGGAATCGTCGAAAGGGATCGTGCAGCCGGTTGAGGAGACGGTGAACCATTGGATGAGCCGGGTCGCGATACGTTAGGTATACGTCCTTTTTCGCTCATGATTTCAGCCAATTGTTTGCGCACCGCATCCTGTGCTTGCGGGCTTGCATTGGTTGCTTGTGTACTGTTGAGTGGAACCTTCAGCAGTTTAGGCGGACCAAAAATAGCGGAGCTTAATTTCTTGACAAATCCCGGCGTACTATCCGGTTTGGGCAACTCTCCCAAGTCTTGCTTTTTTCTCCGAGCCTGGAGGTACTCATTTATTTCGTCCACGTCTTCCGGGCTGGTCATACGAGGCGGATTAATCGTGTTTGAGAATAAAAACCGCTTCCCTTTGAGAAAACGAGCGAATGTCGAAATGAAAAAAGAGAAAGGGGAAATGAGGGAATTCGTTCCCTCACTCCCCGTTTAATGATTCAACTACACTTTGCGCGATCGCACGTAGAGCGCTCCCCCAATCACTAAGAGGGCGAGCAATCCGAGCAGGGGCGCGTTGGCTCCAGTAATTAATCCCGTCGACGTCGCGGGAGCTTCAGGAGTGGTGTCGGCAACGAGTGCAGTCGTTCCTTCCACGACCGTAGGCGCCGTTTCAACGGTTCCACCATTGCTTCCGGATCCTGTTCCTTCACTTGCGGGTGCAGGAGCAGGAGTAGGCGCAGGGGTCGTGCTGAAGACACTGGGCTGATTCCACGAGCTGAAGAAATAACTTCCTCCGCCGGATGTTTCCTCTTCAGGATTGGCGTTGGTGGAAGGCACATCTCCCGTGTCGTCCGTCGGAGTCGTGTCGTCATTGTCTCCGTCATCATCATCACCGGGCGGCGTTTCATCGCAGTCCTTGAGTGAGGCTTTCATGACAATTTCCGCTTCGGCGCACTTGTCGATCGGAACATCCTTTCCTTCGCTCACAATCGGACCGGGGATCGGGGTGATAGGATCGTCGTCTTCGTCGTCGCAATCAATTTCTGTTCCATCGATTTGGATTCCGCATTTTTCAACCGGAGTTTCTTTTCCGGTACCGGTCGAAGGTCCTGGAATCGGCGTGATGGGATCATCGTTATTGTCGTCACACTCCGGATTAACGGTTCCATCCAATTGGATCGAGCACTTATCAACCGGGGTTTCTTTTCCCGTGTCTACGCTCGGTCCCGGAATGGGAGTAACAGGTTCGTCATCGCAATCCGTTTGCGTTCCGTCGATTTCAAGCGGGCATTTTTCGACGGGAGGAATTTCATTCCCTTCGAGAACAGGTCCTTCAATCGGGGAGTCAACCGGGGGGTCGACTACAATCACCGGGGGATCAACAGGCGGAACCGGTTCGATAGGTTCAACCTCAACAGGTCCGATTTCACCCTCTACAATGGGGGCATCGGGAACGGGTTCAACGACTACCGTTTCCGATTCATCGCTAATTGGTTCCTCTGAAGGAACATCGATGGATTCGGGGCTCGCGCTGATCGCGTCCGATGTTCCACCGTCATTTGTTTCAACTGAGACTTCCTGCGCAAAAACACCGTGCATGGAAAATCCCACAATAAGTAAGGCCACTAAAAAGCTTCCAACCTTCATTCTCAACCCTCCGAGAAATTATGTTTAGTAATAGAAGTAAAGGGGTACTATTGAACTTAAAAAAAGACACTTTAACGAGAAAACTCCATCAAAAAAAGGCAGATACCGAAAAAAGAGAAAAAAGGGGGGTGGTTTCCCACCCTCCTTCTTTGGGAATGTTATTTGTTGCTGGCTAAATTCCAGACGGCTTTAATTCCCACAATAATGGCGGCAGGCGCCATCAAAGCGGAGATGTAGGCAAAAATACTGCCCAACATGGCTCCGACGTAGGGGATCAATGCCCAATTTACTCCGCCCGCAGCTAAAAGTGCGATAACGGCGACCAAGAAGGTCGTAATTTCTTTATCCGTGACGTTCAGGACTCCGATCAAAATTCCTAAGATCACAAAGATCAAAGGGATCCACGGTCCGACTCCGCCCAATGCGGCTGATCCTAAAATCCCGGCAATGATGGCGATAACGACACCAATAATGAATGCCCAAGATCCAATCTTTTGCATGTCCATATTGAAAGACACCTCCTCGTGTCCCGATTCTTCCTGGAAATTGCTTTCCAAAAGTCCTCGAATTGACAATCTCTTGCCATCAAGCGTTTAAAAGAAAAACGTTTGAAAACAACCCAAAGTTCGGTCATAAACGTAAAAAAAATTAAGAAACAGACAAAAGAAGGCGATGAACGAAGGGCGAAAAAAACGCCAAAAACAATCCCCTAAATCGCCCCAATCATTAAATACGGGGCATTCGTTCTTCTGGAATGATCAGGGGACAACGCGCAACGGATCGAGGATATCGCGCGGCCAAACGCCGCACGCGCGGTGAGCGGAGCCGAAACTTTCGCGCGATTACGCAACCAGGAGAAACACCTCTAACCGCGAGAAAAAATATCGAGCGCGCGGCGAGACATGTGAACACCACCACTGCTGCGGCATTTCGTCTGGTTACCCGTGCACTCGAACCTAACCGCAAGCCTTCGCAGCGAACACGAACGTTTGAAACGGAATCTGCTACCGGAGTCCAACATCAGATTGCCAGTTGGACGCGACATCAAATATTTCTCGTCAACGCAGGACCAAGTCGCGAATTGAACATCCAAAGGGCACACAGTGAGGGACAAATTGACATCGCTCGAAGAATCATTCTCCAAACATTACATGCGTATAAAATTCCGGAAGAAAAAGCGCTCCGCCTTTTGAGTGGAATCGAACGAATCATTAATGACGCTGCGCAAGAATGGGAAAATAAATAAAAAAAAAGAGAAGTTGGAAAATAACGAAAATAGTTTTTGATTAAACTTTTTTGAAAAATTTATTTTCCTTCTTTGAGTTCAATTTCGATGTGCACATTCTCGGGAATATCCACACGCATCACTCGACGTAATGTTCGTTCGTCCGCTTGAATGTCAATCATTCGTTTGTGGACGCGCATTTCCCAATGCTCGTACGTTTCGGTTCCGCCTCCACAGGGAGACTTTCGCGTCGGGATGTGTAATTTTTTGGTGGGCAACGGAATGATTCCGGTATGTTTGACACCCGTTCGGTCTGCCACATCCACGATTTTTCCGCAAATGTCCGTAATGGTTTCGTAGGACGGAGACGTGAGTTTAATTCGTGCTTTTTGCATACAGTATCAATCTCCCATTCCATCCATCGTTTCCATTATTTAGTCGCGCGGAGTGACCTTCAAGACCACTCCAGCTGCAACGGTTTGTCCCATATCTCGGACAGCAAATCGTCCCAACGACGGAAACAATTTGAATTCCTCAACAACCAACGGCTTCTGCGGAATGATTTTCACAATCGCAGCGTCTCCGGTCTTCAAGAATTTAGGATTGTCTTCGGCCGACTGACCCGTCTTCGGATCCAATCGCTTCTGCAATTCTGCCAATGTACAGCTCATCTGCGAGGTGTGCATGTGGAAGACCGGCGTGTATCCAACTGGGATTGCGGTCGGATGGTTTAGCACGACAATTTGGGCCGTGAAGTCCTTGGCAACCATGGGCGGGTTATTGGGGTGTCCGATAACGTCTCCGCGGTTGATATCTTTTCGTTCCAGTCCGCGCACATTGAATCCGATGTTGTCACCGGGCAATGCTTGCGTGAGTTGTTCGTGGTGGGCTTCCAATGATTTGACATCACCGGTGGCCTTCGAGGGCATCACGATAATTTTATCGTTGGGCTTAATGATTCCCGTTTCGACGCGTCCAACAGGCACGGTTCCTACACCCTTGATGGTGTAGACGTCCTGAATGGGCAAGCGCAAGGGCTTGTCGGTGGGCAATGAAGGGGCTTTCAACGAATCCAAGCGTTCGAGCAAGGTGGGTCCTTTATACCAGGGCATCTTGTCGGATTTCTTGGCGACATTGTCTCCCATCCATGCTGAAACCGGGATGACCGTAAATTGTTCATCCTTGAATCCAGCCATCTTGACGAGCTTCGTGGCTTCGTCTTTGACTTTGTTGTAGGCTTCTTCTTTGTATTCCATTTCATCCATCTTGTTGATGGCAACGGTTAATTGTTTGATTCCCATCACGTTCGCAAGGAAGGCGTGTTCTTTGGTCTGCATCTGGGGACCGTCTTTACAGGAAATAACCAACACGGCCGCATCGGCTTGCGAGGTACCGGTGATCATGTTCTTAACAAAGTCACGGTGTCCGGGGGCATCAATAATAGTGAAGTTGTTGCTCTTTCCGGCAAATTTCTTGTAGGAAACGTCGATGGTTACTCCGCGTTCGCGTTCTTCTTTCAAATTGTCCATGACGTACGCAAAGGCAAACGATCCTTTTCCGCGGGACTCGGCTTCTTCCTTAATTTTGCGGTAGTCGTTTTCGGCTAAGGCTCCTGAGTCGTACAGGAAGCGTCCAACTAAGGTGGACTTACCGTGGTCGACGTGACCAATGAAAATCAAATTAATATGGGGCTTTTCGGCCATAGTGTTTTTCCTCCAATCATTCCTTGTGGGTGTTTTGCTGCACCGACTCGTACTGACGGGTTGTTTACAACCCGTCGTTCGATCGACCCTTATCTAAGGGTCGCACTAAAGGGAAAACGCCACCCTTTCCGGCGCGGTATAAAGCAAAAGTCCCTGGGGAACGTTTAAATAGGTGATGGGCGCGAACACACGAAAGCCTCTCCTTTCTCGCTCATTTGGGCAAAGCATAAATACTAAGTTTCGATATTGCTGGAATGCGCACACGAAGACCAGCCAGCCAGTCACCAGCAGGGAATGGAAAAGCCTATGATCGAATGGGTCATCGGCTTGCCATCGAAAATCGAGCCGCGGGAGCAATGCGAAAGCGATCCCGACAAATTAGAGAGGAAATCCGCGCTCTATTTGGAAGAAAAGGGTTACATCCCAACGTTCCAACGGAGTTTGAAGTTGGTCAACAACGTGCACACACATCACAGAGGGTCCGAAAAGAACATCCGAGGGTTTCAAGTCGACCCGGCGGATTTTTTGACCGAGAACGAGTAGAAACTCCTCGGTCAGATTATTATCTTCAGGGATACGCCTCCCCAGAGGAGATTGAAGCATTTAGAGCTGAAAATAGAAAGGCCGCGAGACGTGTGGATAAAAGCCGAAGATCACACCAAAAAATAGGAAGACAACGCGATAGAGAAGATCGAGAACGCCCCAATCGACCCGCCACACGCACGGGAGGAAAAACTCCTCGAGAGATGCGCGCAATTTCCAAACGCATTAGACGCGAAAGTCGACGAAGAAAATAGTTTCACCCGTAAAAACGTTCCGCGTCCAAATCATCCCGCGACGCGGAAACACTAGCCCATATTCAACTTCTTTTTATGTTTCCTATCTTTCGTTTTAGATTTCAGCTTGAATTCTTTTTGAGCAAATTCATCCCATGCTTTACCCCACTCTTTGTCCTCATTTTCATATAGATGGCAAAAAGATTCTTCCGCAAGTAGTCGCCAGTCACGTTCTTCTTCAGTTTCTGATTTGGATTTCTTCCGTTTCATTTTTATTCAATCCTTTTTGAATTTGGTTTCAAGTGCAAAAAATTAGTTTTTGAGACAATCGTTTTTCCTGTTTTTTGTTCAAGCGCTTTGCGTGTATTGCCCGCGATTTCTCCACCTTCTTGTGCAGAATCTTTGCATTCCTCCAATCCGCGCGAATCTTTCGCCGTTGTAATATCCGTAGTCGCTTTTTCTCCCACCATCGTGAGAATCAGTTCCCAATCCGTCATATGATCGCGCAGATTTTGTTTGGGATTCTGAAGACGTTTGAATTCCTTGTATTCACGCGTGGTTTTCCCAAACGTGGCTTTGCTAATTTCATCCGTGAGAATACCAAACTCTTTCCCTTCGGAAACATCGCGCTGTTTCCATTCATCGGTTAAATCCTGACGGATGGCAATTCCCCGCAATCGTTTATCGATCCATTCTTTGGGGTATCCTTTGAGTTCGTAATAATGCTTAACGCGGTCTTGAGCCAATTCTGGATTTTGAATTTCCTCAATCCGTTCATGCCCGAGCTGTGCCAACCATAATTTGAAAGGTTCCGCTTTGGGAGAAGGGATGGATTGGATTATACGGAACATATTTTTAGTATTCGCACAATCGGTCATGTAAGATTTTCCATCGGACGAGGGCAATTTCAGTTGTACCCAAATTGGGGATAACTGAAGTTCGATAAATTCTCTGTCCTTCACTTTACCCCAATATTGGTTAGGAGTCGGACTATCGCTTAACGCCCCTATCACATCCACTACCGAAAAATACCATTCTTCATTATGCCAAACCCGACGAATCTGCTTATCCTGAAAAACAACCAATGCGTTTTCCTTGTCCATCCAAAAGCCCCCTTTTTGGACTACTCTCTTTTTGGTATATTTAACGATACAGATACCATCCCGCCAAAGAGTTATGTTGGCAAACGATCGTATCCCACCTTTTTTCTTAAAACGTTTTAACAACTAAATGAATATGGACAAAAAGAATTTTCAGGCAAAAGTGAAACGTTTGCTCGCGCTGAGAGGGACGTGGAAAGACACCCCTCAAGATCGTGCGGATACAGAATGGGTTAAGCAGGGATGGGAACAAATGAACGAGCGATACAATGGGCTATTGAAAAAAATTAAATCGGAAGAAAAAGAAACCAAAAATTAAACCAACCAGAATCCTAATACCACACTGGCAGCTAAGGCAAGCGCACCGCCAATCAATTGATGTCCTTTCATCTGCTCATGGTTGAAATGAATCCCCAAAAGAAGAGCCACGGCCGGATAGCTTTCCGTAATGGCCATGCTGATCGCTAGCAGTTGCGTACTCGTTGCGAGGGCGAAAAAGACCCAGGCCGCTGTGTCGATAACTCCCGTTGCAAGGACTAATTTTTGGTGTTTTTTCACATTTTTGAAAAAAACGTGTAGTTTTCCAGTATGACAGACCCAGAAAAGAGAGATAATGGTGAATACCGTCCATGGCCCCCAAATGGAAAGCAGGGGAGAAATGCTTCGCGCGGCCGAAGCCGTGAGAAAACTAGAGACTCCCATGAACAGTGCAGCCATTCCTGCGACTAAAACGCCTTTCTCCAGAAAGTGTTCCTTACGAATCGACAGTGATTCGAGGGAAATGAGTGCAATCCCCGCAAACGCGATCCCGACAACGATCAGTTGTTCAATCGAAAGCATTTCGCGGAAAAAAAACAATACCCAAAATGACCGTCACAGGAAGTTCGATTTCCAAAACGAATTCGACAACGGAAAGTTTGCCTATTTTGTAGGCGTAAAGATTAAACATGGCCGCAATGAATGTGACAACTCCAAGCCCAAGGAGCAACGATGCGTTTTCGGGCTGAAAAATAATTTGCAAATCATTCCAAACAAACGGGAGGAGTCCAACAGTTCCAACAATTCCAATGACGGCCAGTCCTTCCACGATTCCTATTTTGCGCACGGTGCGTTGAATAAGAAAATCTCCCACACCCCAGCAAATCATCGCGGCGAATGCGAATAACACTCCCGTTTGAATGTCCATGCCGATGCATAAGAGTTGGGAAATAAAAGCCTGCAGAGTTCGGCCGGGAGATCGAATGATCTCCCAAACTTCGGTGCAGACGGACGAAAACGGCTATTCTAAGAAGAAGCTATAGTACTTGACTTCCGGATCCATTCCCTTTCGCTTCCGCACTTCTTCAACGGTTTTCTTCTGCAACTCAGGAGGGAGTATCTCGTATCCGTGGTATTCAGCCGTCCAGATGACACGTCCTTGTGCCGCGCCGCGGATGGCTTGGGAAAATCCAATCAATTCCTTTACGGGAGCGAGGCCAATAATGATGGTCGCGTCTCCTTCGTTTTTGATTTCCGTAATCTGCGTGCGTCGCTGTTGCAACTCTTTACTGACGGCTCCCATGTATTCTTCCGGAGTCGTAATCGAAAGCAATTGCTTCGGCTCTTCCAACACGGCCTTCGCGGCAAGCATACAGGCGTAAATCGTTCGCGAAATAACGGGAATAATCTGCGAGGGTCCGCGGTGGATGGCATCCTCGTGGAGCTTGGCATCCAATAACGTGACTTTCACTCCGTGCACTTCTTCTTTGGCTAAAGGTCCTGCGTGCATGGCTTCCTGGAATCCTTGAATAACGAGTTCGCGAATTTCGTGTAAGGCTTGAATTCCCTTCGTTCCATCCACGAGCAAATTATAGTTTTCAATCGCCCAGACTTTCTTGGATTCATCAATGCCAATTCCGGCTTGTTGAAACTTGTCGATCCATTCTTTGTCTTTGAGCTTGACCTTTCCTTTCACTTTCGCATCCATTAATTTTTCTTGAATTTCCGGCGCAATGGGTTCGACCATCATCAACAATTTGTTGTGCTTGTTCGGCGACTTTCCTTCCAATTCCGGCGAGGCCATTTGGATGGTTTCGTGATACACCACAATCGGCGGCGAAACCGTAATGGGCACGCCGTGGGTTTTTTCAATACGATATTGGTTAATTTCCAAATGCAATTCTCCCATTCCAGAGAGCAAGTGTTCTCCCGTGGTTTGATTAATGGACGCGCGCAAGTTAGGATCTTCCTTGGTTAACTGGCGAATCACTTCAATCAATTTAGGCAAATCTTTCGTCTGCTTGGCTTCAATCGAGACCGTGATAACCGGTTCAACGTTTGTTTTGAATGATTCAAATTCGCGCATATCCAATTCGGAAACCGTCTGCCCGGCGAACGCTTCGCGTAATCCCACAATGGCTCCAATAGATCCTGCCGGAATGGATTCGACTTCTACAAATTCCGGACCCATGTAAACACCCACACGGTTAATCGTGGCTTCTTTCTGCAATCCAATTAATTTGACTTTGACTCCCTTGCGGAGCGTTCCAGAATACACACGTCCCGTGGCAATGTCTCCGGCGTGCGGATCAACGGACACATCCGTGACCATCATGGCAACCGGTCCTTTGGGATCACACGCGAGCATGGAAATTCCGACTTCGGACTCTTTGTCTCCCGACCAAATCACAGCAGAGCGGTATTTTTGTGCTTGAATCGGATTGGGTAAATGCGTCACGACCATTTCGAACATGGTGTCTTCGAGCGGCGACTTTTCGGCAATTTCTTTTTGCTTGTCTGCTTTCATTAAATCATAAACTTGTTTGAAATTGATTCCCGTACGTTTCATGGACGTGGTTGAAACGGCCCAGTGATTGTACGCGCTTCCAAATGTAACCGTTCCATTACCCGGGTTCACTTGCCAAGTTTGATCTTTTCCTTCCGGGGCGTTTTTCTGAATGAGTTGATTGACGTGTGTGATTGTTTTCACAAATCGTTTTTGCATTTCGGATTCGTCAACCTGTAATTCGTTAATAAGTCGATCCACTTTGTTGATGAATAAAACAGGACGAACGTTTTCGCGCAAGGCTTGGCGAATAACCGTTTCAGTTTGAGGCATTACACCTTCAACGGCATCCACAACCAATACCACTCCGTCCACCGCACGCATGGCGCGGATAACTTCTCCACCAAAGTCGACGTGTCCAGGGGTGTCAATCATGTTGATCAAATATTGTTTGCCTAAAATCGTCGGGACGAGTGAAATGTTGGCTGCGTTAATCGTAATTCCACGATCTTGTTCCTGGTCTTCAAAATCCATGAACTGTTGCTTTCCGGCGAGTTCTTTGTTGATGAGTCCGGCGGCCGCAATGAGGTTATCCGAGAGCGTTGTTTTACCGTGATCGATGTGCGCAACGATTCCGATGTTTCGAACGTCTTCTTGTTGTCCCATCAGCTTCTGTGCGGCACTTGCCATGTCTTCCTTTCGACCCATGTAAAATCAACCTCGAATGTGTGTTTGTTCCCCGTTTATGAGCAAAATGGTCGGAAGAATGTTTTTAAACGGAATCCAGACGAGTGCAGGTTCTCATCCTTTTCGATCGAAAGAGGGTTCGCGCGAAGCGAGTGCGACTCACTCACGAAAATTGCTCGTTTACACCCAGGAGGATGCTGCTGTAGTTAAGCAGGCGCGTGCGGAGACGAATGAGGACACTTCTCCGAGTTGAGGGAGACATTTCTTTCAGCAAGCCTTCAAGCATATCGATGTTTCGTTGAACCGCCTGAATTTGATCTAAGCACAGCTCACGATCATGCCGCTGAGATCGGTTTTCTCTCCTCCACTGATTGAAATAACGGTCGATCAAATGATAGGCGTCTGCTTGTTCACGATGTTTCATCTGTTCCCATTTCGCAGGATATCCGCGGTTGCTCAATTGGACGAGTACACCCTTAGCCGTGGGCCTCCATTCAACGCCTGTGGCCATTCCTCCTTTTTCGATTGGGTGCAAGTCGACGAGTCCCTCCGCCATGCTGCGGGCGAGCAACTGTTCACGCGAAATCTTTTCCAATGGCATGAAGAATCGGCGCAAAAACATATTGGAGGGCCGTCCCCGATGAGAACGAATAGGTCGCATGCCGAGCTAAGCGTTCTGTAAAATAAAAAGGTACACGCATAGCTGGGAAAATCCTGCGCATTATCACGAAGCCGCTTGGTTAAGCTTTGCTTGCAAAGGTTATCGCGAAGCTTTTTGATTAAACTTTTTCTAAAAGGTTATCGCGAAGCGAGCGCGATTCGTTCGACTTCGTTTCGGCGCTTAATCGACATCGCGTTGGAGTCGTCTTTCGCCGCTTGAATAATTTCTTTTGCCAACGCTTCGGCTGCCGAAGTGTTGTTGTTGAAGCTTCCATAAAATCCGGCGAGCGCAATGTTCTTGACCGATTCATCGACGCGTTTCAAGGGAGCCACATCCACGGCTTGCGAGTAGGCGACTCCACCTTTCTTCAATCGTGTAACGTCTTCGCGCGGGGCCGCGTTTTCGATGGCGCGTACTAAAACCTGCACGGGGTTTTCTTTTGTTTGAACGTGAACCATATCCAATGCTTCTTCTACAATGCGCATGGCTTGGACTTTCTTTCCACAACTTCCGCGTCCGCGAATATATTTTCCAGAGAGTTTACGTCGTCCTTGTCCGGAGCGCATGACTTTGTTGATTAATCGTTCAACGACGTTCAATTTTTCCTTTTGATACGCGCGCTTGGTTCCTTTACCAAACGAATGGGGGACAATTTTGGGTGCTAATGAAACTTGGCGTTGCAACGTCATGTCCTTGAGCACGACCGTGCTGGTGTCCCATTTTCCAAAGAGTTTCATTTCCATATTGTATCATCTCAATGATTTTATCGCTTAACTTTCTCCTTTCGACCCGTGCGCAGCATTTCCAACGATTGTCCATTAACATGCGTCACGCGGTACTTGACTCCCCACTGTGAACCGTACGGTCCGCCCTGGGATCCTCCAATACCTTCGATGATCACTTCGTCGTGTTCATCCACAAACTTAATGGCACCGTCGCGGGGACAGAATGCGGTGACTTGTTTTCCGTTCTTGATAAGCTGTACCCGCACACACTTCATGATTCCGGAGTGGGGTTGCTTTTGAGTGACTCCGCGTTTTTCTAATACGATCGCCTTTGCTTGCGGGCTTCCTTCCATCGGATCGTGTTTTTCGCGCAATCCTAAGACGCGTCGCTTGTGGTAGGGATCTTTCATCCGCCACTTGGCTCGCTTGTTTTCAAGCTGTCGCGCTGCAAATTCTCCTTTCGCCATTCATTCACCCGGTTACCATTTTTGCTCATCAGAAGGCTTATAAATAAGTCAACTAGACTCCCTTCTTTTTCCGTCCGCGCGTCGTTTTTGGCGCAACGGTTTTCCCTTCGTCTTTTTGCGTGGCTAAATCCTGTACTTTGGACTTTCCCCCATCGAGAACCAATAAGGTGCTAATCACATAGGGCTTTCCGCACACGGATCCCAATTCGAGGCCCGTTCCTTTGAACACGTACACGGGGATTTCGGACAAGTAAGCGGTGTGTTTCAAATCGTCTAAAACCAGTGGCGGCGCGTTGTGCGTGACAATCAACAATTGCCCTTCGCCGTGACGTAAGGCATACGTGGACTCGCGTCCCCCAAACAATACCTTTCCCGTGTCAACCGCACGGCGGATTTCTTTCCCTGCTTCTGCGTGATCCATTCTCCACACCTCCGTGTTTCTCAGAACCTTTTGAGAAAAGGTTCATCAAAACCCTTCTCAACGCTTTCTAACGAAGAACCCCTGGAAAAGACATAAAAAGAAGCAGGTGGGGGGACAGCATTAAAGGCCATTCCGCGAATCAAATACGTGTATGACCACCCTCCTCCTCGCGCATCGCTGGTCCGGTTCCCCGGATGCAGATTGGTATCCTTGGTTGAAACGCCAGTTGGAAGCCGAAGGGGTGCGCGTGCTCATCCCTAAAATGCCGGATGTGCATCATCCCAAAATAGAATCATGGGTTTCTACTCTCCAGGAAACGCTTCCAACTCCGAATGAAAAAACATATTTGATAGGCCATTCCATCGGATGCCAAGCAGTGTTGCGCTACATCGAAACCCTTCCTGCAAATCCCACTGTTGGAGGATTATTACTCATTGCGCCCTGGACCAAACTCAAAAATCAAGAGGAAGAAACACCCGAAGAGCGGGCGATTGCCAAACCCTGGATGGAAACCCCCATTAATTGGAAAAAAATATTTGCGCGCGCCACGAACACGCGGGCTATTTTCTCAACAGATGACCCATACGTTGATTACGTTTCCGAAAGTAATATTTTTCGCCAGAAATTAAATGCCAACATTCTCATCGAAGAAAACATGGGACACTTTACTTCACACGATGGAATAAACGAACTCAAAATCGCACGGGACATCATTCAGGAGTGGGGTATTTTTCCCGAAAAGGGTTTCGCTGGAAAAAAGAAGAATAGCATTTCAGACGAATAAAAAAATAGCCAGGGGTACTCGCGAAGCGATGTACCCGTTTCTCGGAGTGCCCGTACGAAATCGGGCGGCTTATTGTTGCTTCATCACTAAGTCTACAACACCGGTTCCGACTTTGATCGGCTGCCCCACGATGATGTTTTCCACAACACCTTGCAACATTTCCTTCTCGCCGTAGAATGCGGCGTCGAGCAAGTGCTTAGATGTTTCTTCAAAAGATGCGCGGGCGAAGGGAGACGATTTCTTTCGAGTAATACCTGTGCGTACGATTCCTCGGATTTCTCCGTCGAAGGACATAAGGTCACTGAGCAATAAAATGTGGCGCAAATCAACACTAATAGAATTTTCACGCAACACTTTATCTAATTCGAATACAATTGATGCGCGTCCGGCTTCAATTCCCAAAACCTTGGAAATTTCTTTAACATCGTTCGTCGTCGAGCGAACCGAATCCACTTCTTTCATTTTGAGAATGGATTTCAGGTTGCTTCCCGACGTTTTGACAATAAATTCTCCGTTTTCTTCGAAAACAATCGCTTTGTCGATGCCTCGAATTCCTTGTAAGCGCGTCTGTAAGAGTTTGATCAGCGTTTTTCGGAGCTTAACCAACGGCATGTCCTCAAACGAAAAGCGATAGCCGCCTTCTTTCAGCGTTGAGTGTTTGATTTTGAGTTTGTCGGCCATTTTTCCGAGCAATTCTTCGGCGTTCAATCCCTTGTCTTGGATTTCGGACATGTTGGGGATCAAATCGAAGTGTTTGTCCAAGTAATGTTCTTGGATTTTCATCACGTCACTTAATCGTAAATCAACCAATGCCGCAGCAAACGTGCGGGCTTTTTCTTTTTCCGTGCGCAGTTCCGATTCGGAGAAATAAATGGTCATCGTGGGATATTTTGCTTTTTGTCGTCCGTCCACAATTTCTTCCACACGCTGAATTCCACTCCCAACGGAAACTTCGGCCGCTCCGGCGTAGTGCTTGGTTCGCAACGTCAATTGGGTTCCCGGTTCTCCTAAGGATTGTGCCGCGATGATTCCCACCGATTCGCCCGGTTCGGCTTTGGCATTTTGATAGCGTTTACGCAATTCGTCCGCGAGTTGCTCGAATTGTTCGTCGGTTAAGTTCATTTCGAGAGAGAGGCGTTGGGCTTCTTCGTAGGCTTTCCGAGGAATTCCGTATTTGGCGACGTGATCTTCGAATTCAATGGCTTCCGCGTGCTGCGTGGCGTCAAAATTCTCGGTTGTTTGTGTTTCGTTTTCTATCACCATACGTGTTCCCTCCCGTTCAACTTACTATTTTTTCTTCTCCTTATTACCTTTGCGTTGCATGTTGCGAATAATTTCATCCATGTCGGCGAAATTGCCTCCATTGGTTCGCGCGGGGAAGACCCCATCTTCACCGTAGCGGAATTGAACAATGTCCTTGCTGGCAGAACGGACTGTTTCGTCGTTCGCGACGTGTAAGTCCTTCAACGAGTTCGCGAGTCGGCGATACAGGTATCCGGAGACCTTTGTTGCAACACCCGTGTCCACTTCCCCTTGACGGCCTCCCATAGAGTGCATGAAGTATTCCTTGGGATTCATTCCCGTCAGGAAGTTCGATGCCACAAATCCTCCCGCCTCCGGGCGCAAGTCATTCTTGTCGTTTGACGTGATGAGTCGGTTCTGGAATCCTTTCTTGGGGCGTCCTGAACGTACGTTGATCTGTCCGAAGAATCCGGACAAATTGGTAATGTTCAACATGGATCCGCGTCCACCGGACACAATGATCGGCATCGTGTCGAGGGTAGGGCGTGAAGACTCAAACAGTTTGCGGAGTTTGTATTCTGCCAAGCGTGCTTGGACTTTAGCTTTGGTCTTGACACCTAAGCGCACCATGAGCAATTCGAATGATTCCTCAACCGTTCGTCCGGGAATCGCTTCGAGTTTTCCTTCCGAAAACTTCGCGGCCAATTCGGCACCCTCGCGGTGTTCTTCTTCAATGGCTTGCTTGCGTGTTTCGTCCAATTCAGGAGTATTGTTGAACTCGTCAATCGAAATGGTCATTCCCTTCATGGTCATGAGCTCATGCGTCAATCGGGCCATTTTGAAATAATATTGTTCAAGCGTGTGCGCAGGATAGTTTCGCACGATGTTTTCAATGACACCCGGGGCCGAATCGACAATTCCTTCGATGAGTTTCCCGTTGACAATCTTAACATGGGCATCCTTGTACATGGCCTCGTTTCCTTCTTGGGGGATCTTGGCCTGTCGGAGCAATTTGGCGGTGTTGTTGGAATATTCCGCGTTCAAGTCCGTTGGGAGTGCGTGCGAGTAAATGAGTTTTCCCGAATATTTCTTTCCACGATCGGCTTCGGGCAATTCGGTGATGCCGATTTTGTAGAGCATACTCATGGCTTCTTCGCGCGTGAATTCGGTTTGATCCATCGTCAAGATGAACAATCCCGTCATGTCGTCTTCCTGTCCCCCAATAACGGGCTGTCCGTTTCGGGGAGAGATAACCTGATTTTCAACGAACATTAATTCGCGGGCTTCCGACATTCCTTCTTGGGTCTGTGGGACGTGTAAGTTCATTTCGTCTCCATCGAAGTCCGCGTTGTAGGGTTTACAGACCATCGGATTCATTCGGATAGCGCGTCCAGGTACGACTTTAACTTCATGCGCGAGCATGGATAAACGATGCAGAGAAGGCTGGCGGTTGAACAACACAATGTCTCCGTCTTGGAGGACGCGTTCAACTTTGCTTCCAACTTCTAACTCGTCGGTTACTTCCTTTTTGTTGAGCTCGCCCACGCGTTTGCGCAGTCCATTGGGCTTCGTGATGTACACGACCAAGTCGGCCTTCTTGATGAGCTTTTTCATTTCATCCATGTTCCATTCCGTTACAATTTCAGGGACGGTTAACGTGTTGGCGATTTGTTCGGGAACACCCACTTGGTTAATCGACAAATAGGGATCCGGGATGATGGTGGAACGTGCGGCGTAATTGACGCGCTTTCCCGTTAAGTTGTAGCGGAATCGCCCTTTCTTTCCTTTCAATCGCTGCACCAGCGTTCGCAACGAGCGACCAGAGCGATGTTTCGCAGGCGGAACTCCGGCGGTGTCATTGTCGAAGTAGGTGGTGACGTGGTATTGCAACAAATCCCACAAGTCTTCGATAATTAACTGAGGCGCTCCCGCGTCAATGTTGTCCTTTAATCGTAAGTTGATGCGAATAACATCCACTAATTTGTGCGTTAAGTCATCTTCGGACTTGATTCCGCTTTCGAGCGTAATCGACGGTCGGATCGTGATAGGTGGAATCTGCAACACCGTCATGATGAACCATTCCGGGCGCAATCGTTGCAAATCGTATCCGAACATTTTCAAGTCTTCTTCCGAAACTTTCTCCACCCATTCGCGAATCTGCGAGGGATATAAGCGATCTTTGTCGATGTAGAAATTCGTCGGCTTGTCGAGCAAGATTTCTTCGCGAGCGGCTCCGCAGTGAGGACATTTGCGTTTTGTTTTGGCTTTCTTCACCAATAATTTGACGGCTTCTTCCTTTCCCATACGTTCAATTTCTTTTCGAAACTCGGCAACGGCTTCTTCTTTCAACGCAATCTTCCCACATTCTTTACACGTCGCATGTAACAATTCTTCCAATTTATTTCCAAACTTAGGATGAACCACCGGTCGAACTAATTCGAGGCTTCCGAAGTGTCCCGGGCATTGTTTCATTTTCTGTCCGCAGGTTTTACAGCGAAGAGAAGGATTAATCACTCCTAAGTGCGGATCCATGAGTCCGCCTTCCATAGGGTAACCATCTTTGTCGTACGTTTCAGGGGACTTAATTTCAATGGACGTCATTCGGCGGACTTGTTCCGGAGACAATATTCCGAATTCGATGCTTTGGATTTTTTTCATCAACATGGTTTCATCCCTCCGTTTATGCCTTGTCCATTAATCGCATTTTGGGATAAATTCCCAGTGCTTTCAGTTCGTCTAACAGTAATTTGAATCCGTAACTCATCTGGACGGGGTACACATTCGAGCTGTCGCACATCGGGCAGAATCGTTTCTTTCGGATTTGATCGTTCACGGCAATAACTCCACAGTTTTCACAGACCAATTCCGTGACTTTATCAGAATCGTCAATGAATTTTTCTTGCAGAAGCATCGCGGCACCGTGACCAACGAGTGTTTCTCCTTCCATTTCTCCGAATCGCAATCCACCTTCTTTCTCTTTACCTTCCGTAGGTTGTCGAGTAAGAATCTGAACCGGCCCGCGTGAACGAGCTTGCAATTTGTGTGAGACCATGTGGAATAAGCGACGATACGCAATGACTCCCACGTAGATTTCTCCTTCAATTTTTCGTCCGGTGCGTCCGTCATAGAACGCTTCCTTTCCATCGGCTCGGAATCCGTTCGCCAGGAGAATCTTTCGCGTGTCTTCAACCGGGTCTTCGTTGAACGGAGTACCATCCACGAGCTTTCCGCTCAAGGCTGCTCCTTTTCCGGTAAGCATTTCGAGCATGTGTCCAATGGTCATTCGTGTCGGAATGGCGTGCGGGTTCAACATCAAATCGGGTTTAATTCCCGATTCGGTGAACGGCATATCTTCTTCCTGGATAATGGCCCCAATGACTCCTTTCTGTCCGTGCTTGGATGCGTATTTGTCGCCGGGTTCCGGGATCATGTTCGAGCGCACTTTTACTTTCGCAATACGCGCACCGGATCCGCCTTCGGTAATAACCACGCGGTCAATGTGTCCACCTTTTCCTTTACGGGGAAACAATGACGCTTCGCGTCGCTTTTCTTGAATCACACCAAACTCGGTGATTTCTTCCAAGAAGCGTGGAGGAGAGGTCTTTCCGATGATGACATCTTTGTCCGAAACATAGGTTTCAATGTTTCCAAATCCATCTGCTCCGAGTCGTTTGTAGGGATCCTCCCCCAAGTGTCCAACGGCTTCTTCGGTGGGAATTTCAAATTTGTCCACTTGTCCGCCGGGGTAGCGGGTTTCTTCCGATTCATAATTGCGAAAGTAGGCGGCGCGTCCGAGTCCTCGGTCAATGGCGCCTTTGTTTAGTACAACCGCATCCAACACGTTGAATCCCATATAGGGCATAATCGCCACCACAAAGTTCTGAATCATGGGTCGTTGGTCCGTGTGCAAAAAGTCAATGGTTTTCGTTCGTACGAGTTCGCGCTGCGGATAATAGAGCAAGTACGATTCCGTGTCGGAGCGTAAATTGTAGTTCACGGACGGCAGTCCGAGTGCTTGTTTGAATACTTTGGCTCCGTGCAAGGTCTTTCCGGCCATGTTGTGTTCCAAAAATGGAATCATGGACGAGATAACGGAGAAAATCCCCATGGGATTGATTTCGATGTGTGTGGTTTTGGCGACAATGTCTTCTTCGCGCATCACAACGTTGGCGTTTTCTTCTTCTTCGGCGTCCAAATACTCAACGTATCCTTGGTGCACCAAATCGTTCCACGTGAGTTTGCCGTCTTTGACTTGTTTCAGTATTTCTTTCGTGATGCGGGGCTTTCCGGCTTCTACTACCACCACGGGTCGCTGGACGCGTCCGGAGTCCGTGTTCACATACAATTCAAAATTATCTTCATGTAGTGCAATGTTGATTTGGGGATCGATTTTTCCGGAGCGGCGCTTGGAAATCAAGTCTTTGGTTAATTTGTGAATGTCTTTATGGAATCCGATCAATTTTCCATTGACGAAAATTTTTCCTTCTTGTGCAACCATGTTGTTTCCCTCCCGTTCTCCGTTTTTACTTCAAATAGACGTCCATTCCTTTCAATAATTTCTCAACTGGTTCCGGATTCACATCATTGGTGACTTCCGAGAATAATCCTAAGTTTTTCACTAATCCACATTGTGGTCCGTCCGGCGTTTCAATGCAGCAAAGTCTTCCCCAGTGTGTTCCGTGAACATCACGCGCTTCGTATAATTCGCGGTTCTTGTTGAGC
>CAYHGC010000001.1:0-33516 GCA_964356075.1 uncultured archaeon | reverse complement strand
CTATTTTTAATAATTTTTTATTCTCTATGCCAAAAATTTTATTGTTCAAAAAATATAATCAAAATGCACCAAATTTTAATCGTGATGTTTATAAACGGCAAAAAATTCACGACGATGAGAAAAAGCATCCCAATTAAGCTATTGAGAACCAACCACACAATACTTTTTCCAAATTTAAGCGCGATGATAATCAGCAGCGCCAACAATACAACGGAAAGAATGGGACCAAGCGTAATGAATTCAACCATTTTAGTGAACGAAACCCGAGACAAACAAATAAGCCATAGCCTAACTAAGGTGGTTCGAGTTTATAGGCCGATGTATTACGGAGTATTGTGAGATATTGCACTGATTCATTTCTCAAAGTGACGACTTTATACGAAGATTGGAGTATTATCCATCATCTAATCCCCTCATAAATCATGAGCGGATCCTAGAAAAAAAGGAGAAAAACAAAAATGGCTAAAAAAACACGCGGAACCCGAATGGCGGCCGCCGTTAAGCGAGCAAAGAAAACGAAAGGCGGAAAAGGACGCGTTAAGCACCGCGCCGTTGGAAAGAAAATAATGAAGACGTAAAAATACAGGATGGGGAACTTCCCCGTCATTTCTTTTTTTGCTTAATTATATATATATCGCCTGGCTTCTTTGGGAATGAAACCCACTCCGCGAGGAAAGAGAAACCGTCCCTCTCGTTCACGTCGAACCACTCCTGTACAACCGCGCGAAGCAACCATTCCCATTTTTGAGAAACGATTTATTTACCATCCTGAAATTGAACGAAGAGTTCTGGACCGATTGAGTCCCACATCTCGAGTGTTGGACATTGGCGCGGCCGATGGTTTTGCAGCCATTGAAATGATGTCCCGGCGAGGAGTGAGCCCCAAAAATATCGTGATGATGGACCCGCTTTATCATGCAACCCCGCATGTTCAATCCTATTTCAAAGGAGAAAGGAGGAAAATTCCCAAACTAAGTGGAGATTTGCATCGACCCCCATTGAGAGAAGGGAGAATGTTCGATGTCATTTTGGCCCAGTCCGTGTTGGGATTATCGGGAGGATTTGGGGCAACCCCTTCTGGGAGAAAAGAAGCGCTGAGATTTCGTACGGAAGTCGAACGAACGGCGGGAAAGAAAGTGAGTAGAGATGTGAGTCTCCAACTCAAAGAATTAGCACTCCTCGAAATGAGGGGATTGGACACGCTCATCACGCAATATCTTCCTCGTTTAACACGAAAGGGATGTTTGATGACGAGTGGTTTAACGTTTACGGAAGTAGGATTGAATGGGTACGCCGATGCCGGATTTGAAGGCGCGATTCGTTTGCGTGAAACATTCAAACACATTCGAAAACACGTCGATGTACTCTGGTTAGGACATGAATTGCTGATCACGTTAAAAAATAGAAAAGAGGGGGGAATACTCCCCTCCCTCAAATATTGAATTTAGGCCGGCAACGTGAATACCGAATTATCAATTCCGCGCACAACGCTTGTGGCAGTCATCTCGTTCGTGTATCCTTGTCCACTATTGGAAACGGAATACACGAGGATTCCGTCCGTGGTGTAGCAGAACTTGAATGTCTGTTCAGGTTTTGAAACACGTTGACCCTTGAAGCACGTTCCATTTTCTCCGGCTACAACCATGGTCCCGTCCGCCTCAAATGTGAAGTCGGGATCAGATGCTTGGGTTGCAGGAGAGGAATAGGCTTCGTAGGCTGTATTATCCGAGCAACTCCACGTTCCGCCATAGTCAGAACAGGTATACGTTTTATCGCCGCCCACTTCGAAATAGGCGCGCGTGTTAATGGTGGTTCCATTGGCATTCACTGCTACGTCCGTTCGAAAGTTGGGGTATTTTCCATACATCGTCAATGCGGTATTACTATTGACATTTGAACCGGTAATGATCGTCGTATAATCCGCTTTGTATCCATTCGGCGGGCTGGCGCTGGCAAACGTTCCGATTGAACTTCCTGTCGTTGGAGCAGGTGTCGTTTCGACTTCAGTTCCCGTGGTTCCGAGAGTTGTTCCATCCGGGACATTGGGTGTTCCAGTATCTCTCGTAGTGCTTGTCGTTTCAGTGGTGGTCGTGCTGCCTTGCTGTGCGCATACCCGATTAACGCGTCTGAATATTTAATCCACGAGGGAAAAGTCGACGGAGTCAGACAAACCTTTTTACATCATTCAGGATGCAAATATGTTATATGCCCTTGATTGAATGCTTCGACGTGGGAGGAACCTCCATCCGGGCCGCGCTCATTCAAGATGAAAAAATCCTCATCCAAAAAATCATTCCAAGTGTAAATGGTTCACCCGAAAAACTCTTTTCGATGATTCAAGGACTTTCAACCGAACTGCGAAACCAGTCCCCTAACTCAACAGTCGACTACACCGTCATCGGCCTTCCGGGGTCCATTCAGGATCGCACCTTACTTTGCTCGTTTCCGCTCAACATCGCTTCTGCGGTTTCACTCGAACCTCTTTTTCAGTTTTTCCCCAATCCATTGCGGTTTGAAAACGATATGAAGCTCGCGGTAAAGGCCGAATATTTTCGAGGGCAAGGAAATAATCTGAATTCGTTTTACCTCTTGACATTCAGCACGGGCATTGGTGCCGGTCTCGTGTGGGATAAAACCATTTTGGAGGGAACCATGGGCGAATTTGGTCACATGGTGGTAAGCACCGACGCAAACGCTCCAATATGTGCGTTAGGCCATGTGGGATGTTGGATTGCCTACTCCTCGGGCGCCGGAATCCAAGCGCGTGCCCAAAATGAAATGAATCAATCGCTTTCCACGGCCGATGTTTTTTCATTGGCTCAAAAAGGAAACGCGTTGGCTTCTTCGATCATTTCAAATGCACGAAGGGCCAATGCCCATGGCATTGGGACCATGTTGAGTGCATTCGCGGTGGAACAGATTATCATTATGGGCAGCGTTGGACTTTCTCAATTTTCTGAAATGATTCCTTCCGCGAAAGAAATCAAACCGTATACCACGCATCCAGTGCCCGCTATTACTCCCACCCATTTGGGCGACGATATTGGGCTGTGGGGCGCCTATTATTCGGGTGTGCTGGCGTTGAAAAAATAACTCTTATATGGGGCGGAATACCCAGTACTATCATTCAGAATATCGGAGGAAATCATCTATGCGTAAGCTCATCGTTCTACAATTCATGTCCCTGGATGGAGTTGTACAGGCTCCGGGTGGACCCGAAGAAGACACATCCGATGGATTCAAATACGGCGGATGGAGCTTTCCGTTTTGGGATGAATCATCCAACCGAGTCATGGGCGAGCAGATGGGTCACCCATTTGATTTGCTTCTTGGGCGAAAAACGTATGATATTTTTGCCGGTTATTGGCCGAATCAAAAACAGCCTCCTGCGGAGCAGTTCAACAAAGCTACCAAATACGTGGCCTCACGCACCCTGAAAAATCCAACCTGGGAGAATACCGTCGTATTGAGCACCGATGTCGCGCAAGAGGTCAAAAAACTGAAACAGACGGACGGATTGGAACTGCAAGTCCATGGTTCGGGTGATTTTATCCAAACCTTACTCCAGAATGATTTAGTTGATGAAATGTGGTTGAAGATTTTCCCCCTGACACTCGGAAAAGGAAAACGATTGTTTGGATCGGGAGCCATTCCGGCGGGGTTCAAACTCATTTATAGCGAAGTCACGCCATCCGGAGTGATCATTGCCAATTACAAGCGAGAAGGAGATATCAAGGTCGGTTCGTTTGCAGCGGAGCAGTGAAGAATTATGCGAAAAATAATATTCTTGGTTCACGTTTCCCTGGATGGGTTTGTTGCGAGCCCCAATGGAGAAATGGATTGGATTAGTTTGCCGCAAGAATTATTTGATTGGGGAACCACCCTCACCGAACAAGCTGATACCGCGTTGTACGGACACACCACGTATGGGATGATGCAAAATTACTGGCCCACAGCCGGAAGCAAACCCAATGCGAGTAAGCATGATAAAGAACACTCTGCGTGGTATAACAACGTAACCAAAATAGTCGTCTCCAAAACCATGAAAGACGAAGGATTGGAAAAAACAATCATCATTCGCGACAATCTTGTCCAAAACATTGAGAAAATCAAACATCAATCTGGGAAAAATATTCAAATTTATGGCAGTCCAAGCGTGATTCAGGAACTGATGAAAGCAGATCTGATTGATGAATTCTATTTGACGATAAATCCTATTCTCTTAGGAAAAGGAAAACCCCTCTTTACCGATGCACAAAAGAAAATCAAGCTGAAGCTACTCGAAACGAAGACCTTCTCGCAAGGAGTGGTACTTCTTCACTACGGAAAAGAAAAATAACTCCCGTGCCTAAACTATTTTATAAACTCAGAAAAAACAATCAATGTATGAGCACGCAATCGCCCCCATCCAAAAAGAAATTATCCATGAAGGAGCAAGAACAACTATTCCATGTCTTGAAATCGCGCTTTGAAAAACACAAAGATCGTCATAAAGGGATGGAATGGTCGAAAGTACAAGCGCGGTTGGAGGCGAAACTGGAGAAATGGCGGTCACTCAGCGAAATGGAACGCACGGGCGGCGAACCAGACGTAGTTGCTTACGACAAAAAAACGGGTGAATTTATTTTCTACGATTGTTCACCCGAGAGCCCCAAAGGTCGTCGAAGCATTTGTTACGATCACGAAGCCTTGAAAGCGAGAAAAGAACACTCGCCCAAAGATAGCGCGATGAACATGGCCGCGTCCATGGGGATTGAACTGTTAACCGAAGAACAATACCGAGAATTACAGAAGCTAGGAACGTTTGACACCACTACCTCAAGCTGGGTGAAAACGCCCACCGATATTCGAAAGCACGAGGGAGCAATCTTCATGGATCGACGCTACGATCACGTATTCCTCTACCACAACGGAGCAGACTCGTATTATGCCGCACGCGCATTCCGCGGCTCGTTGAGAGTGTAACAAAAATCAAAACGGAATATCACCATGGTTAAAACCACCGCTAAAACCGTCAAGGAATACCTCGCTTCCCTTCCGCGCGAACGAGCAAAAGTGATGAGGGCCGTTCGAAAAGTAATTTTGGATAATCTTCCCAAAGGATATGAAGAGACCATTAACTGGGGAATGATTTCCTATGAAATTCCGTTGAAAACATACCCCACCACCTACAACAAAAAACCACTCGTCACGGCTGCCCTTGCGGCACAGAAAAATTACTATTCATTACACTTGATGGGACTGTATTGGGATAAACGTAAACGCGAATGGTTCGAAAATGAATACAAGAAAAAGAAAATAAAACTCAATAAAGGATTGGGATGTGTGCGTTTCAAAACGCTGGACGAAATACCCCTTGATATTGTGGGAAAAGCCATTGCATTGAATAGCGTGAAGGAGTACATTAAGGATTACGAGCACAACATGAAAACCAAAGGCCGGTTGAATAATACGTAAATGAAAATTGTTTATTTCCGCAATATTTTTTCCATGGGTCTGCCCTTTGCCAACTCATCAATTAGTTTATCTAAGTAGCGAACTTCGCGCATAATTGGATCTTTGATTTCTTCGATTCGATCACCGCAAATTACCCCAGTGATTAATTTCCGCGATGGGTTGAGCTTAGGCGCTTTTGCAAAGAATGTTTCAAAGTCGGTTCGTTTTTCCAGTTGAGCTTCAAATTTTTTCTGCGTATACCCCGTCAGCCAACGGATGATTTCATCGACTTCCTCTTTCGTTCGTCCTTTTTTTTCGGCTTTAGCAATGTAATACGGATAGACTCCAGCAAAGCTCATTTTGCGGACGCGTTGTAGTGTCTTACTATCTTCTTTCATCACTAACCACGACCAAAAAGCGCTTATTAAATCGTGTCGCTTGGAGAAAGCAAAGTTAGAATAGAGAAAAGAATGAACTCCCGGTGGTGTACCGGGAGTCTGCTAATTACGAATAATTCATGGCTTCTTTCGTGTGGTATTTTTTCAAAAATCCTAACTGTCCAATTTCATAGCTTTCATGTTCGACAAAAAAAGCAATGGCTCCAAAATTGGTTTGATCCTCAATTGGAAGCGGAAACGGAGGATTCTTTCCCAATGCTTCAGGAGAAGGAGATTCAAGGGCAACCTTCAACAAAGCGGAAACCGTTTCCCATTCTTTTTTGACCTCCTCTAATGAAGGATAGACATCCTTTGCGTCATATGGTCGCTGATTGGCAAACAATTCCTGATACGGACTTTGAGCGGGCTTTCCGAGGAGAGTCAGAAACAGGTAGCGTGAACTCACCACATGGGCCGCAATCCATTTGAGTGGGTTGTTATGGTCACTCATGCGTGCATTCCAATGCTCTTCCGTAATTCCTTCGAGGGCATTGATAAACAATCGCGTATTCAAATTCAAAATAATCTGCATCGGTTTCAAGTCATTCGTCATAGGGATTCATTCTCCATAGCATCATTTTGTCGAGAAAATGTTAATAATGACTCGGACGCGCTTTCGCCACAATAAAAAAAAGTCAAAAGACGAGACATGGATAAGGATGAGTCCCGCCTCCCGGACTTAGCAACCGGTTCTTATTCGAAGGCTCGTCCTTATGGGACTCGCTGAGGTTAGTGCAGTTAGTGATGTTGACAGGATGCATTATCTTACCTTTTCTTTATCTTGAACCGTTTATCATAATCGGGATGCGACTCAATAACTAAAACAAAGCAAATGACTTCAATTTCTTGGCGGCGAATCGTAAAAAGCATTCGCCAATACTGTGCCAAGCGAATTTTGAATAAATTGTCAACATCCAAGCCTTTCGGAATGTCCTTCTTTGAAACCACTTCTCCACGCAAGGGATCTTCTTTCAACCATTCAATCTTTTCATTAATTGAACGCCACAGGGTTTGATTCTCTGAACTCTTAATTCCTTTAGATTCTTCTTCGGTTACGAGTTTCTTAAGTCGTTCATATTCTTCCAGCGCTTGGCCGGTCAATCGGACGCGTGCTTTCATACTTCCACGCTCGCATCCATCAAACGCTTCATTTTGTCTTTAGGAACGTATACCCAAATAATTCCTTTAGGAGTATCTAAAACCATAAAGCGCTTTTCCAAGTAATCAAGAATAACATCTAATGTGGGACGCATAATTTTATTTCCTGCTCGTTTTAGTAACTCGTAACGAGAAAGGGGTTCTTTAGCCTCTTTGAGAATTTCTTCGACTAAAAGAACGGTTTTGAGAGTAGGATAGTGTAAGACCTGCATAAACTTCACCAACTACACTAATATAGACATATAACGCATATAAATATATACCTTAAACTCGCGTTTTCAGTATTATTTTATTGCCTTTAGCATTTCAACTGCGCGTTTAGGGTCCCCTCTTCCCACAGGGAAATAGCACGGGACCACGCTGGTTTGATGATTGCCTACTTTCAATGGGTAAGCTGCAAGTTTGCTTGATTGAACGAATTTATCATAATAATCCTGTAGCCTGATTGTTTCTTGTGTGAGAAATGTAAATGGAATTAACCCAAATGTTACAATGGTTTTGGGCTGAACTATCTCAATCTCCCTTCTCAAAATAGGCAGAAATAACTTGACTTTCTGTGCATCTGGCAATGTAGCGTCGGCGCCTGTCCATTTCACAATATTAGTAAAGTAAAACGATTTCGAATCCAAGAAAGACCTTACTTTTTCAGTAAATTCCAACGACCAATTGGGCTCTCTCTCAATTTGTTTCATCAGCTCATCGTCAAATAATCCCGCGCGATTAAAAATTCTCCAGACGGGCTTGGTTCCAATGAAAGGAAAACGAGGACCTTTCCATAAAGGGTTTGAGCTAATGTTGCGGTGCGTTGGATTAATAAAAACAAACATATAGTCCGGACGCTCAATACGGCCATTTCCTACAATAGGCATTAACTTATTTTCTGGAAAAAACTGAGTATGGGTATCATTCACTATTCTCCATAAATCGTCTAACGAACGGCAATCTTCAGAACTCATAGGATACAAACCGTTCTTTGATATTTAATCCGTCCGGCGGGACGAAAGCGAAGCTTGAGTAGGTGAATGGATTAGTCCCGCCTCCCGGACTTGGCTAATAAAAAATAATATGTTTCATACTTTATATAACACCATTATCTGTATGATATTAATCAACGGACAGTGAAGTTAAGGAATTCTTTTAGCTCCTGAATTCCGATGACTTTCCCACCTTCCTCTTTCATGCGCTTTATTAGTTCAGTATCTTCAGTAACAAGGGTTATTTTATTTTTGATACACGTTTCAGCAATGAGCGCGTCCGTTGTTTTTCGGATGCTTTTATTTCCTCTCCGAATTTTGTCAAGCAGCTTACCATCACTAAGGTTACCATAACCCAGTCGAGAAACTCCAAGAACGAAGGACGTTGTGGGTAAAACCGTTGGCTTAATTTCGGTTTGAAATAAGACCATTCTTTTTCGTTTTTCGCTTTCATTATCAGGGGTTGCTGCGATTTGATCCGTTTGCACATGCGTTGTAAAATACTCAAAACCATAAAGAGTACTGCGCCTCAGCTGCTCGATATCCAGCAACCCATCAGCCATTTTATTGAAAACATTCGTGTCGAACATGATTTTTAGACTCTTTTTCTGATTAGCATCCGGTGCTTCCCCTCTTGGGACCATTCCTGTCTCCACACCTCTACCAAGGAATTCAAGCATAGGGCCAAGTGGACGATCATAGATAAATTTTGCAACAAGCGGAGGACCAACAAGAGCAGCTAATACTACGACGGCCAATGGAGTATTCATGGACCATAACATTGTTGTCAGCAACCACAAAAAAAATCCGTAGAATAGAACACCAAGTATCCAGAATCGACGCTGAATCAGCAGGTCAAAAATGGCCCGAATATTTTTCTTTACCACGAAACCACCATATAGTCTATAAGAACCCCAATTCATAAAAAGTATAGCAGGAGAAAACGCAGAAAGAGCCATTACCGCGGTTTGGGCCCTTTGAGTTAGGCCATTAAACCCAACAGCAGACTATTTCTAAATGAACTTTGCTCTAACAGAGGCGCGTCGAAAAATAATGGAACTCGAAGGGTACAAGATATTCAGAGAACTCCACATGATTAAAACGGAGTTCTATATTACTCATGAAAATTACAAGCAATTGGTAAAAGAAATCAACAATTTTGAAAGGGATATTAAGGCGTTCGATGGAAGGCGTTCAGCAAACTATGGATTTAGAATAAAACGCTTTTTCCACAACTATTGTCTTAGTGCCCGTGCATTGGTTGGATATACCTACCGATATAGAAAACATTTTGGAAACAGTAACTTTGACGATGGGTGTAACAAAAGAATTGATAAAATGATGGAAAATATCGACGTTCAATTGCTACAAGAAATTTGGGATTTCATAATGCACAGGGAGGGAGCAAACACGGTTGTAAGACAACTTTCTTCATGGTCCTCTAGTGGAGAAAAAAGTTATCAAAAAGACGTTTGGATAAAAAGGAGTCAACTATTGAATGACGAAAAAATAAACCCAGTAGTGAAGGAGCATCTAAAAAATAGCAACGACGATATCAATATCAAAAAACTGGTAACAACCTACCATTCAGAAATTATCTCTTTCAATAAATGGTTTTTTGAAGAGTCCTTGAAGACCAACAAGACAGCCATTCGTGAACTAGGCAACTTTGAAAGAAAACATTTTCCAAAATCCAGCCTCAACACAGAACTTCGTAAATTGCGTTCCTTTCCAGAGATAAACAAAGAAAAAAATACTATTCAATAACTCCCACATAGGAAGTAATTTCTTTGAACTCACTTCCCTGTAAAATTTTACGGATAATTCCACCCGCGCGGTGATTTCCATTATAAATTTCTTTTCTACCACCCGCTTCTATCAAGAAAAAACATCTTTTTGGCCCAACAGGCTCTCTATCTTCAAAATATGCTTTTGGACATTGGTCCAAATCTTCCCGCGCACTCTCAAGTATAGCACCAATATTTCTTGTGTTATTTGAAAGTTTATCTATTTCATCATGAGGACCAGTCGGCCCCTTTGGACACCAAAAAAGACGCCTAAACTCATCGAGAGTAGAAATTTTTTCTTCACGGAATCTCGAACAATGATTTAAGATATTTCCAAATGCACTAATTTTCTCAATTTTTTTCCCTTCGTCCTCTTCCAGTTTTGCAATATACTGTTCCCGTGTAATTGGTTTTGAAGACACACGTGATCCCACTTTTGCGACAGATATATTTCCTATAAGTTATATATGAAATATGTATTGAAAAAACTTTCCATAGAGAACCCAAAACATATTTGAAGCAACATGGTTGAACACAAATGTTACGGTGCGGGAATCCAAACCGTCCGAACCAGCAATGGTCGGGTAAAAGGAGATAATACATGATATGGTGAATAAGAATGAACTATTTGGTCATCCGGAAAAAACTTCATTGAAATTGAATCAAGGGGTTCACGATGGCCTCTTTTATTTCGGAAAAGTAATCGATTTACCGGGTGGTGAAACAAACTGCCTTATATTTTCCGACCGAAGTTACAAGGTCGATTTTTTCAGGGTCGATAAAGGCGAGGACGAAATACGTAATAGCGGAATACGAACGATGGACCAAATCCAACGGATAGGTACTTTTTGGAGTAACGCATCCATTGACAACTTCCTAGAGGGTAGCGTGCCTGAAATAACCATTCTGGAGTTATTCCATGCGATAAGAGAACAGTATGAAAGATACATGGACGTTCCAGATGAGCGCATCCTTGATCTCGCTGCAGTATACAGCATTGGAACATACTGCCATTGTCTTTTCGATGCCTACGGATACCTATTTTTCCACTCAGAAATGGAATCTGGGAAAACAAAATTCATGCGATTGATGGAGCAAGTTTGTTTTAACTCCCAGAATGCAACAAACCCAAGCGAATCATCCTTGTTCAGGCTTGTGCATCACAATCAATCAACTTTTTTCATCGATGATTATGACGGTATGGATTTTTTGAAACAGCGCGCCATTAATTTAATGCTAAAAATTGGGTACAAAAAAGGAGGAAAAACATCACGCACAGAAACATACAAAGACGGGTACAAAACGTATTCCTTTGACTTGTACTGCCCTAAAATCATAAGCAATACGGAAGGTTTGGAACCCATTACCTTATCGCGTTGTATCCCAATTCGTTTGTTCAAATCAACATCCGAGAAGGGACGGATGACCCCAAAAATTGACCAACAATGGCAAGAACTGCGAGACTCTTGCTACGTTGCAACAATGCAAAACTGGGAGCAAATCCAATCATTGTACGACCACTACACTAATGACCGATTGAATAACCGCAACCTTGAGACAACAAAGGGACTGCTTTCCATCGCTATGCTAGTTGGGATGGACGTGCATAATGGAATAGCTGATTATCTTAATGAAACATTTGAACAACGAGATATAACAGAAGAAGAAAGCCCAGATCGGACGTTGTGGCGGAGGATTAAGGAAAATGTAAAGGAGGAAAGGTATTACAAAATGGACGAAGTCCTTGGCTGGGTGAAAGGAGACATCAACGAAGGAATTGATTTAAGAAAATGGATTGGGAAAAGATTGAGCCGAGCTCCTTTTCGTAAAGAACGCGATAAAGACCGCGTGAAATATCGAATGTCGCCCGACACGGTAAAACATTATATAGAATCAAAAGGCTATTTTGATTTATTGGAAGGGGATGGCGATACTAACCGCGGTTAGGGCGGTTATATGTGTTACTTGTGGGGGTGGTGGTAGGATGGAGTGCGGTTTCCTAAAGCCGGATGGCAAAAAGTGCGTTGCGCAAACAATATCCAATGATGTGTTTTGTTTTGCGCACTCGCGCCTACCTGAAATTATTGAAAAACGACTTGCTGCCAAAATATTAGGTGGAAAGAACGGTCGCAAGAAGATGCTTGAACCCATTGAAAGTGAAGTTATTGTAGAAAATCCGAAAGACGTTGTTATACTACTCACTCAAACAATCAACGACGTACGCATGAATCGAATAAACACGACACAGGCTAACTGCATTGGATTTCTATGCAACGCAATGATTAATGCCCTCGATAATCGACAAAAAGTTAAGTCAGAAGGAAAGAAACTCACGTTCGAGGAGCTTGCAAAACGGTTAGAACCCAATAGAAAACTGCCAGCCTAACCTAGTTTTTCTAATTGTTTGTCCACCAACCCAATTATTTCTTTAGGATGCACTGGATCAAAGGAATATCCTCCAGAGTAACCGCGTACTTTAAGGTAGATATTACCCCATAGGCAGGCTGCATCCCAACGGATAACAAGATCCGAGTTATTGGAGTATGCGAAACAATTTTTTGAACCTGAGTTTTCTTCGTTATATCCACGTCCGGCTTTTATTTCGTTGATTAGTGCATCATATCCAACTCTGGCACTTTCTGGGCTGTCAAATAGGTAAGCATCTAGTGTTATTTTTTCTCCACCAAAACCGAGCGCTGTTGGAGTGTAATATGTCTGCGTTGCTCCTGCAGAGTGTTTTCCTAACACGTAATTCGCATCCGATGGTGGCACATAATCCACATTTGGGGGTAAGTCCCCGATAGCACCAATTTTCAATGATGTTGGAATATCATCAGGACTTGGAAAAACACTTTTGATATTCATTACAATAAGTGGAGTTCCTGAATTATCCGCAGTATCTGCAACTGATGAACCACTAGAATGGGATGGCGCCAATGCCACTATCCATCCACCAATTACAAAAAGAATAAAGAAACCGGCGATGCGAAGGCCATTAGTCAATTCAATTTTATATTTTTCACGAATAAACGTGTTGAACTTTGGAATAAGTAAAAGACCACCAATAATAATCAACAGTCCCCCAATAAAACTTTTGAACAAACCAACTATTCCCCATACAACAAACAAGGCACCAAAAATGTAACCCAAAAGAGAGAGAACGCTTCCAAAACCAACTTTCTTCACTTCTTTTTTCTGATCATCTTTTTTTGCCATCTTAACGCCTCACACTACACCAAATTTGGTGTTGTATTGACATATAAACGTTACCCTAAAAATGGAGTATGTTCAGAACTCCGCTTTCTCATGAAGCACTATTTCAAAAAATGAGGATAATGGCCAATAGGAACCGCTTTAGAATGCTGGAACTAACACAAAAAGAGCCGAAATCAGTCACAGAATTAAGCAAAAGTACTAATCTTGCGTATAACAAATGCGCAGACTACGTAAGTATGCTTGAGAAAGAAGGTTTGATGGAAAAGAAGCGTGAGGGCAGAGTGACGAAAGTCAAGGCGACAATAGATTTGAGTAAAATAAAAATCCGCCCTTAGTGCGGAATTTGAACGGCATGTGAAACTCCGTCGATTTTTCTTGCTGGCATAATAGTGGAGAGCAAATGCTCGTATGCAAACAACGGGATCAAGTGGTTTGTGATAAAATCAATGTGGAACTTTGGTGTAACTTTACTACGAAAGTGCGTCAATCCGCTAGTGCTAATGCGAAATAAAACCAATTCTTTCTTGTCCAACGCACCGTATCGGAAAACAAAACTATTTCGCGTTCCTTCTTTGGTGATTTTAATATGGTCAGGGTTGTCCAAATCACCGGTCGCACGGTACTTGACCCCTGGCACAACTCCATCAATAATTTCTTCAATGGTCTTTAGCCCCAATTTCTCCTTAACCTTGTAAATGCGTGTTTCATCTAACACACAACGCGCCATCGCAATCCCTTCTGCTTCCAAAAGTGGACGCAAATTAGAAATTAACGAGTTTGCTCTTTCTTGCGTAGCCAGAATATGTAGATAACTGTCTTCGCCAACGCGCTGAACTGTAAAAAATGCGTGATGAGTACGGGGGAAAGCGTAAAGATCAAACTGCACACTTTGAACCTCGTATTCGTCAATCCGAAACCAACCGAGAAATTTTTCCCCGTGACGCGCGGTTCGTCCGGCACTCTGAGTCAAAGTAATCTTATCGTCGACGCTGAACTCAGACGGAATCTTGATATGGGAAGGTAACTTCCTTGTAGTTTCAACATTGAACGCCGAAAGGGTTATTTCCAAAATCCCGATGATATCCATGGACGGCTCTGATGGAATGAGGAGATAGGAATTGCTCGCTTGAGTAAAAAGGTGGCGCTCATAAGTCTGAGCAAGAGCGTCTTCCTTGGCAGCGTCGATAACCCTTCGTGGTTGCATGGGAGTAGTACGTCATTTCTGTTTAAAAACATCCTTCGATGAGGCATTCCTATGGTTTGGGCAGAACTTGTACTAGCATGGACAGCCCTCCAAAACATTGTATTGCCCTTCGTAGGAGCAGTTCTTGATTTTTTGGTTAACAAAGTCCTTGGAAGGATTTACGAGTGGGTGATTTTACCCATTCGTGTTTTCATAAAGCGCAATGACAGAAGGAAATTCATTTTTCAAACGGCAATCAACCTCGGTTCTCCGATGACAGTCGCTGAAATCAAAAGGGCAATGGGCGAATTGTACCGCATCGAGCATGGAAGCGATTTCAATGAGATCAAGGCCAACTTTGAAATCGACAACATACCATTTAGACTAATGGCTACCATTCACCCAGATTACGACGACAAAAAGCGCCTCAAGAATTCCGACACACTCCTCGCAAAAACAATTTCTTTAGAGTATACCTGCCACACACTCCTCAAAGAGACCCGCTCGAACTGCAATCTCATTAAAGGCCAATTGGAAAAGTGTGAAGAAAAAATGGGGGATGCCAATGGTCGTAATACAAAATACACTCATTCAAAATTAATTTTCAAAATGAAGGAAGGAGTAAAATTCAAACCAGTGGAACATTTCAAAGACGTTCAATACATCGAAGCGAAAATAGACGAAGGAATTATCAAACTAACAAAAAAAGAGTGTGAGATGTCATTAACCACATGGATCATTTCTCCTAAAACGGAAAACACCCTTCTCGAATTGCTAACCATTATGGGAAAATGATTGTTTTGTTTTTGCACGTAGATAGTGGTTGTACTTTTCAGTCGCTTTTGCATCAATCCATTTTGAAAAATAGTGACTAGCGATAGCTCCTGACGCAAAAAAGAAGAGCGCGACTAACGTGACAAGTACCAGAACATCGATGATCCCCATAACATTGAGAAAAATTGTTGGTTAAAAAAGGTATTTGAGCGGAAGCGCCACCGATTATGAATACACTCTCAAAATTGCACCGTCTAAATCCCTCCCGCTTAGGTGAACATACCTCCCGGCCATATCGCTAGATTGAGTCCATCCAAAAAATTGTTTCAACTGCGCTTCGGTTAGATGCTGAGCCAAAAAAGTAGCTCTAGAATGGCGGAATAGGTGACATCGGTGTTTTTTCTTTATCCCGGCTTCCAAAAACGCTTTCCCAAGAAGCTTCTTCACACTTGTATAGGTGATTTCCTTTTCTGCTGGATTTGTCCACTTCCCGCTTACTCGAGCAGAGTCCATACGAACCCACAAAGAGGATTCGGGATGTTCTCTAAACGGATGTTCGCTCAGCCATTCTCTCAGATATCTTGCGCTTTTTACAAATAGAATTCTTCGTTGACCCGTTTTCCCACTTACTAAAATGGATGATATTGGATTTCCAATAGTGACATGTTTGATTGAAAGTGTAAGTATTTCACCGATTCGCGCTCCGCTTTCATACAGTAAATAGATGAATGCTTTATCCCGAATCAATTTTGTTTTATCGACTACTCGTAAAACTTCCTCTTCGGTTAGTAGTTCCTCTGGTAAGATGGTATTCTTTGGCTCTCGGTACCGAATCCATTTAACCTGGATAGGAAATTCCTCATTGTTACCCAGTAACCATTTGTAAAACCGCTTAAGGATTATCCGATAATCGGCTTTTGTCCACTCCGCATAATCGCGTTGGCCAATCTCAACCATCAATCCTTCAATATCATCTCTAGTGCATTCCGAAAATGGTTTTCCTAGAACGATAGACATGTCTCGCAACATGTAAACTGTTTTTCTAACACGAATGGGTTTGATTCCTTGGGCAAGAGAATATCGCACGTACCGTTGTATCTCTCCCCTACCACCTTCACTAATGGCTGTAACCGCGGAAAGGGCCACCAGGGCTCTCTTCAATCCTTCCGCTGAATGATAAATGTCCTTTGGAATACTATATTCCTGGACTGATTTAATGGTTATAGTCCCGCCTCCCGGACTTGCACCGGGGATCTTCCGGTCTACAGCCGGACGCATTAGCTACTATGCTAAGGCGGGAACACTTTATTTGATTCGCCCCACCTTCAATGGAAAAATCCACGTAATATGGAGTATAGTCCGGCAAAGAAAAGAGCGAGGAAAAGGCTTTTTAACGAGCGTTGTACGAGACGGCATTAAAAGCCGTTTTGCGTGGGTTTAGCTGATATGGATCAAGGTATGAAGCGTATTCGGATTGAGTTTGACGAGGCCAAGTGTATTGGTTCCGAGCCCTGTTACAAAGCTGACCCCCAAACCTTTGGGTTTGATCATGCGCGCGCCACTGCTATTTTATTGAATGGAAAGCCGATCGGAGAACGATTGTTTTCAGTGGATATTTCAGGAAGCCCGGAGCGGATTAAACGTGCCGTGGATGCCGCTTCTTCCTGTCCGGTGAACGCGTTTGTGGTCATGGATCTTGATTCCAAAAATATGCTCGTGGGAAATCAAATTCAAGCCAAAGATGCCCAGGAAATGAAAGCCGAGTATGATGATACCAAACACTTTGTCTTAGATCCTAAAGGCTATTTTTTGATTCGAATCAATTGGGAAACCAACGAAATTGAAGCGGGTTTTTGCAATGAAAAAAATAGTGTTATTCTCAAAGTCATGGGAAAGAAACCCATTGATGTGTATCATACCATTGCCACGAAAACAGAGTTGAATTTACGCAAAGAGCATTTTGCGTACTTGGGTCGAGAATTGGAAAAAGCCTACCATTGTT
Organism: uncultured archaeon; assembly: GCA_964356075.1. Taxonomy (GTDB): domain Archaea; phylum Iainarchaeota; class Iainarchaeia; order Iainarchaeales; family VGJJ01; genus VGJJ01. The sequence goes on along the minus strand of CAYHGC010000001.1, from coordinate 16,549 downwards.
TGATGACCAACCTCGAGTATGTGCAAGACGAGGAATTGCACAACATGAAGCCGCGTGAAAAAAAATGAAAAAGGAAAGAGTGAGCGGTGCAGTAGAAAAGGCCATCGAATGTGTTGCTTTTCTCCTGGTAAAAAACAATAAAATGTTGATTGAAAAACGTAAGATGAGCAAAAAAGTTGATCCAGGAAAATTTGTTATTCCAGGAGGGGGCATCGAAAAAGGCGAAACCATTGAAGAGTCCCTATTGCGCGAAGTAAAAGAAGAACTAACAGTTCGACCAATACAATACCACTTTCTAGTCACACTCCCTTATCAGTCATCTGGATTGAAGTTCAATCTTCATTATTTCCTAGTAACCGAATGGACAGGAAAAATTACATCAAACGAAGCCGAATCCGTTCATTGGCGTCCCATCATTGGTTCCTCATTAGATTTAGAAATAGACCGAAAGGTGCTCCGGTATTTACCAAAGAAGCTTCAAAATCACTAATTGAATACAATACCTAAAAAATGTCAACGATAAAGGAATAGTATGGACTTTCCATCCCAAGAACTCATGGAGTGGTTTCAGAAAAACCAGCGTCCGCTTCCTTGGCGGAAAGCTTACGATCCGTATCACGTGTGGATATCGGAGATCATGGCGCAACAAACGCGCATTGATCAGATGCAGCCGTATTATGCGCGTTTTTTGAAACAATTTCCCAATGTGCACGCCCTTGCGGATGCCGATCCTCAAACGGTGTTGAAAAGTTGGGAGGGGTTAGGGTATTATTCCCGCGCGCGCAATCTGCACGATGCGGCGAAGCAGGTCGTGGAGAAACACAAAGGCGAGCTCCCGCATTCCCAAAAGGAATTGGAGAAGTTGAAAGGTTTCGGTCCCTACATTTCCTCTGCAGTCGCGAGCATTGCATTCAACGAAAACGTTCCCGTGGTGGATGGGAATGTCTTGCGGGTGACCACTCGTTTTTGGGGAATTTCAGAGGATGTATCTCTTCCCAAAACGAGAGAAAAGATCAATGCAAAATTAAACGAAGTTCTTCCGCAAGGAAAGGCCCGGGCGTTCAATCAAGGGTTAATGGAATTGGGGGCGTTGATCTGCGTTCCTGATAATCCATTGTGCAGTACGTGTCCGCTGCAAAAAGAATGCTTCGCGTATCGCTATTCCAAACAATCCTCATTCCCCGTAAAAGCCAAAAAGGGGAAAGCACCCCAGAAGCATTTTGCGATGGCGGCCATTCGTCAAGTGGACTCACTGGGTTTTGTTCAGCGCCAAACGGCATTATTGAACGGCATGTGGGAGTGCCCCATGGTGGAATATTCCCCGCTAACGGATTCAACCTATGACATTGAAAAAAAGTTTGAAGAAATGGGGATTCGGATAAAAATAGGAACGAGGAAGGGAGAGGTAAAGCATTCCTATTCTCATTTCACCCAGCACGTGCACGTGTTTGAAGCCACTCTCACGAATTCAACCCCTTCTACTCTTTCGTGGTTTGATTCCAAAAAACTGGAGAAAAAGCCCTTGTCCAAAGTTCAATTACGAGTATTAGAATTGTTAAAAAAATAAAAAAAGAGAGGAGGGAAAAATCCCTCCTCAACTAAATGTCTATTTTACGTACATCGTCCTAACTGGTTGAAATTCATCACACACGTACTCGTGGGGGAGATGTTCTTACAGTTGAACGCGGCTCCAATGACGTACTTCGAATGCTGGACACCGTTGACTTTGAAGTGTTCAATACATCCTACTTCTAAGAGGGTGTTGGCATCCAAGCACGCATCTCCTTGGTTGTGGATGTTCGGTGGTCCGCCCGGGAAGTTGACATCCGTGGGATCGGCCCATTGCATGAAGCTTGGGATCAAAGGTTTGAATCCTTTATCCGGAAAATCCAGACATTGCGTGTTATGGTCTCCATACCCGATAAGATTAGCCACATACGGACCATTGAGATCGGTGTTGGTAAACGTCACCGGAGTGTTTCCACCGGGGTAAATCGTACTATATGCTACAGGAATCAGAGCCAATACGGCCAATATTCCGAGAATTTTCCATTTATGAGTCAAAAAATTCATTCCAAATCCTCCTCGATTGGTAAAACGCCCTTAGAGATATATAACACTTCGTTGAACAAAATTGAAAAAAAAGAAAAAGGGGAATTATTTCCCCCCCTCTCGAAATTAGACGCACTTACCAATTCCGCCCGTCGTTTGACAGAATGTCTTACCCATTTCGCTACAGTTCTCGTGAACCGCAATGAAGTAGTTCTGGTACTGCACTCCGTTGATTTTGACTTGGCTAATACAGGCCATTTCAACAACCGACGTGTTGGAGTCACAGAAGTCCGATTGCACGTGAGTCGTCATGTTCACGTCGCGCGGATCTTTCCACGTGATGGTTCCGTTAATGTCGCCATAGACACCGTTATCGGTGTCCGTACACCCATTCACATCCCCGTACGCAACGAGATTCACGTCGTATTGGATAGAATTAGCATCGTTGTTATTCGTCACCGTGATTGGTGCAAAAAGACCGTTGTAGATGGTACTGCTCACGAACGGAAGCAAGGCCACCAGCACAAGTGCCAGGACCCCTATTCCCGTCGTAAATTTGAATGTTGTTTTCATAAAAAAAATCCTCCTCACAATAGTAGTATGGTATCAGATCGTAGATATTTAATCGTTCGCACGATCGTCCGCCACGAAAGAAATGCCGGTCGGAAGCGGCGAGCGGGTTCGCCCGGATTTGAACCGAGGCCGGTACCTCCCAAAGGTACAATGCTACCAGGCTACACCACAAACCCACTACAGAGATAATGGGGTTAGGGAATTGTTATAACCCTACACCTGTGTTCCCGAAGAAGGAGGTAGGTGTCCCTGGATCTGCACCATTATTTCATCGGCGTTTTCCACCCCAACGAGGGCAATTTTGTTGCTCCTTCCTTCCGTCACAAACTGGATTTCGATTTCGTTCAGATGCAGCCATTTTTGCATCCAGTCGTTCTTTTTTCGAAGCGAGGAAATGTGAGCATAGGGAACGAATTTCATTCCGCTGGGGTTTTGCACCCAAATTCCTAAATTAGTAATCCACGCATCGCGTTGGGACACGTCCACGCGCCACAACCAGCGGGCAATCACCCCAATCAAATAGGCAAATACAGAAAGCGCGAGCGCTTGAAACAACAATGTTTGCGGGCTTCCTCCTTTGAGCTTGAAGGAGTAAATCAGAAACACAATCAATCCCACAAACCACACACCAAACAAGGGAGCGGCTTTGATGGTATAATACGCAACCGTATTTTTGCTGGGGGGAATTTCCCGTTCGATGGTTTCATTCGACGCAAAAGGGGGTTGAGTCATGCGTCAATGAAAAATACCGAGAATAAAATGGGCGAGGTCACTATCGCATCATTCGTCGGCGGCGAATGGTATTACCAGGAGTAAGCCTTCTTCCTTTCGCATGCCCTTTTTTCCCTCGGGACAAAAATTCGCCATCATAAAACAATGCACGTAGTTGATCGGCTTCTTCTCGGGTAAAAATATGTTTTTTTCCAGGAGTTGCCATAAACATTCAACCTCTAATCCTAGAACGATTGGCTGTAAATAAAGCTTTGGGTCTCAGAGTTTTTTGTTAATCAGGCGTTTGAGTCCGGGAATACCCACTTGAGCATATTCCACAATCAGTCCTTTTTCGCGCAACACGTTGCGCGCAGCATACGCTTTCAACATCGATTCGAGTTCTCCTGCATGATTGGATTCTTTTTTTGCGATGGACTGAATAGTTGAAACCACGGGAGGACTGGAAAGAAACGCGAGTAACTCTCCCACCGAGGCACTCTTTCCGGGGCTTTTGCTCAAAATCGTGTCGAGGGATTTCATGTCCAAGAATGTGCGCAAATACATGACGAAGCGCTGATCGAGGGTGATCGAATACGACGCGAGAAACTCCGCGAACGTTAATGAGTTGGTCGTTGGAACGGTACGGTATTTTTTGATGCACTTCCATTCCTCGTAGTTGGCAATGAATTGGATAAATCCGTCGTCCATAAACAACCCCCCTTCGTCTATCCTTTCACCGCTTTACCGGCGGCTTTTCCATAGTTAACAATGAATCCATAATGAGCGAGCATTTTCCGCGTGGCATAGATGCGAACAAACTGCTGCACTTCTTTCATTTCTTTCGGCTGCCACTTTCTCGCCGACATGGATTCGGCAATCGCTTGCGTAAACTTTCGGCTGGCTAAGATCACAAATGCTTTTCCCGCATCCGTTGACTTCATCGCATCGGCAATCATCGCGTCCACGGGAGCAAGGTTCATCAGTTCATGCACCGAACGATCAACGAGCTCATCCACCCCACTCGTGGAGCGGGCAATCAAGAGTGCTTCTCCGGCCGATGCAAAATCATTCGCGACGGGAACTTTCTTGGTTTCATTCCATTTTCCCATTTGGACTTGAAAATCAACGTATCCGGGTTCCATAGAATGAATTCCCTTGGAAAACGACATTAAAAACCTACTGAGCTCGGTTCGCCCATCCGTGCGATTTATATCCTCAAAATGAATGGAACACCCTATGCCTTCGCGAATGTCGCCGAAAGAACGCGCCTCCTACTATGGTGGACGCATTCACATGTTTGAGCACTCAAACGGGTGGAATATTGGCAAGTATGCGCTTTCCGAGTTCTTAGGAATTATTGCGTTGATGGCCTTTCTTTCGTGGGGATTACCCAAGATTATTTCTCCCGACACGTTGTTTACCATCGGTGCCGCGGTCGTGGGGATTCTCAATTTGTACATGAACATAGTCATCTCGCACTACCGCGGCCGCGGAAAAGTCGTGGATGTTATTTAATTTCTCACAGTCGTTGTTTTTCTCATGATCCATGTTCTTGTCAAAGACCTGTTTTTCAAATCCAAAATCGATGGGATTGCTAACGTGCTGAAGAAAAAAGTTCAGTTTGAGTCCGATATTTACAAAATCAAAAACCCAACACTCATTTTAGTGGATTTGGAAGAGTTTGGTTTGGAAGGATTACAAAAAATCCTGGAAGAATATCCCAACGTGAAAATAATTGGTTTTCTTTCCCACAAACGAGCGGATTTGATTCAACGCACACCCATGCTGCCCATCACGGTAATGCCCCGTTCGGTTTTCACCGAGAAGCTACCAAATATCCTGTCCGAAAACTAAAGGATCAATCCAATCTTTCTTGATTTGGGCCAAATCATCTTTCGTCACGCCCTTATACCAAATGTGTTCGGGTTCGATGGAAATTACCGGTCCGAGCCCACAATAATCCAAACACCCGCTCTTGACCACGCGCACTTTCATTTGAAGATTTTTACTTTTAACATAGGCTTTCAGTTCCGCGTGCAACTCCAACCCTTCCCGGTTTCCGCACAACGTGGAATCGTTCACGTCCTTTTGGTTGCAACAGACCAGAATGAGTCTCGTTTGAGTGGGTTTGAACGTTTCCATTCATCCAGTGGGGGTGGAAAGCATTATGAACCCCTATTTTACTTCAAAAAAACGCAGTCTTTTGGGAATCCATCCTACGATTAAAAAGAAGAGAACAATGAATGATGCATGGAGACGAAATTTCAGTTTGTCACGCTGCGATGGTTAAATCAAGGAACGGTTTCCGAAAAACTGCTCGATGACCTGCGAGAGATCGCCGAAGAACTCCTCAGCACGCCCGACCCTCACTTGGAGCAAGTGCGATCCGGTTTGAGAGAACTCCTTCAACCGTCGATAGTGCGTCATCAGATTGAAAATGGAGAGCTGTTTATCCTCGCCTACATCAATGACAAGCCCGTGGGTGTGATGAATGTTCTGGAGAAGCACAACCGAATTATTGATCACTATACTGCGATCAAGCCCTCCATTCAGCGATCGCGCATCTACGCGAAGTTAACGCTCGACATTATCCGGTACGCGGAAAAGAAACGGATTCCATTCCTACGACGAGAGCTCGTGACTAGGCCCAGCGTGGAGTGGCATCATAAGTATCAGCGATTAATTGCAAGCAAGCCGCACCTCTCCGATATACTCTCACTCTCATTAGAACCCGGAATGAAAGGAGGATATGAGACGGCCACCTTTCATATTCGCCCGCGCGTCCGACGAAAACCAGGTGCGCGCTGATTTTTTCTCCAAAATCGGCACGGGTTTATTAGGGATTTGGGAGAAAAGAATAAGTATCATTCATGGAGCGTGATGGAACGTATGGACGGAAATCGTATTTTACCCGTGGTGGGGATTATTGTCGTGGTGTTACTTCTCATGGGCGTCTTCGTCATGGGCATTTACAACGGAGAGGTTTCCCGCAACCAAAACGTGGATGCGCAATGGTCGAACGTCGAGACGGAATACCAGAAACGCTTTGATTTGGTCCCCCAATTGGTGAATGTCGTGAAAGGTGCGGCCAACTTTGAACAAGAAACGCTTACCCAATTAAGCGAGCTGCGCACGCAATGGCAGACGCAGACCAATGTGAATGATAAAATTGAAACCGCGAATCAGTTCGAATCCACGTTGTCCAAATTGTTGCTCGTGGCTGAAAATTATCCCACCTTACAATCCAATGAACAATTTCAAACGTTGCAAATTCAACTCGAAGGAATTGAAAACCGCATTTCCGTTGAACGAAAGAAATACAACGACACGGCGCGCGAATACAACACGTACATTCAAGTCTTTCCTAATACCTTTTTCTTAGGTGGAAAAAAAGCCAAGGAATACTTTGAGTCCGCACCCGGATCGGAAAACGCGCCGGAAGTGCCGAGTGATTTTACCAACTAAACGGGAGAACGGAATCCGCCTATGCGCCGTCTCCTCTTTTTTTCTTTTATTATTTTATTCGCGCTGAGCGTCCACGCCCAAATCATTCCCACCCCTCAAGGGTTTGTTCTTGATACTGCGGACATGCTCACGCTCGAACAGGAACAATCCCTCGAAACCCGGCTGGCGGCGCTCGAGCAAACCACGTCGGTGGAGATCGCGGTGTATATTTTTCCCTCGCTTGAAGGAGGAGACATGTTCCTCTACACGCAGTCCGTGTTTGAGCAATGGAAAATAGGCCAAAAAGGAAAAAACAACGGATTACTCATCACCATTTCCGCGCAAGATAGAGAGTGGCGCATTCACACTGGGTATGGATTGGAAGGAACGCTTCCGGATGCATGGGCGTATCAAATCGGCACACGAAAGTTAGTTCCGTATTTGAAAGAAGGGGATTATTTCTCCGGAATTTCCGCGGCGTTGGATGACATTGAAGGATTTGTATTGAATGATCCATCCGTCCAGGCGAGCTACGAAGAAAAACCGCTATTCGAAGGTCCGTTTGAATTGTTCGGATTGGGATTTACCATGGTCCTCATCGCAGGGGTATTACTCATTCTCACCCTCATCAAAGCAACCCTTTCCATAAAAGGATCGGGAAAAGCAGTAAATGTGTTTTCTCATTTCTTTTTCTTTATCATGATGGGAATCTGGATCACGTTTCTAGTTGGATTCTTCACGACGTTTTTGTTTAATGGATTTTTTGGATTCACGGCCCTTTCGGCGTTTTATGCCTACTTACTTCTCTTTGGAAAATTTCCCATGGTTTCCCACGGCTCCAGTCATTCCGGTTCATTCATCGGAGGATGGGGTGGAGGCGGCTTTGGGGGTGGGGGATTTGGAGGCGGAGGCTTTGGCGGCGGTTCGAGTGGCGGCGGCGGGGCCGGTGGCGGATTTTAGGATTCCTTTACGAGCGCAACAATACGGGCGCGTGGTGAATCCACTGGAGTATTTTTTCTATTTCGTCTTTTTCGTTGTTACGCACCACAATGACATTAGGGTCATCTTCAAAGGCAGTAAATGATTCCTGAAGAAGCGTGACAAATTCAACCGTGTCTTCATCGTTAAACAATGCGTCGCGAACCACGCGTTCTTTATTTTTCTTCCGGTTTTCCAGCCGTTCAAGCAGAGTTTCCACGGGTGGGTTGAGAATAATAGTTCGCGCGTGCAATGGAACTTTTTCCTTGACCGCGTGGAGTTTCATGTATTCCTCGGACGTCACCCACTCCAGTTCGCGGTAGACGTGGGCGTACGCAAGAGAATCATAGACGGAACGATCCGTCAGAATAATTCGATCCGGCTCATTACTGGCCATTTCATAGGCACGCTGCACCCGCACGACACGGATGAGCATGCGCAGCAATGTTTTTTCAAAACTAGAAAGCAATTTGAGATGTTGAAACTCCTCGGCCACATCAATCGTCAGATCGTTTTCCGTGAGTCGGTTATCCCGCTGAATCAACCGCTGAATGAGGGCACTCTTTCCCCCGCCGTGGGGTCCGGATACGAATATTGGTTTGTGCATACCAATAGAACTCCCCTAAAGTGTTTTAAGCCATCGATGAGGGCCCTTTACAAGGATCGGGGGCCCATCCGAACAGTCCCCTTATAACTTGTTTTTTTGAGAGATGATCATGGGGTACACGATGTTGCACGAAGAACGAACTCAGCTTACAGAAAAAACCATTGATTTGAAGCGCGCCATTGACTCACTGCGCGAAGAATTGGAAGCGATTGATTGGTATAACCAACGCGCAGATGCTACCAAAAATGAAGAATTGAAAAAAATCCTCTTACATAATGCCAAAGAAGAAAAAGAACACGCGGCGATGTTATTGGAATGGATTCGAAAGAACGATTCGCAGGTTGAAGACATGCTCAAAAAATACTTATTCAAAGATCATCTCGTGAAAACCGAAGAATAGTAGGAATGCGTCGATTATTTTTTGACGTATTGGCGGCCTTTCTCATACATTTCGATGCATTTCTTCACGGGTATTTTGGCAATGGTTTGCCCAATCAGGTTCAAGGGCAAATCGTCCAATTTCTTGAAACGCATCTATGATTTTACCATGTTGAGTTTCTTTCTAAAGACGATGTAATCAAAACACGCTTATTTCGTGAGCCATTCGAAAAAAATCGTTGATTATCCCTGCATTTGGCCAAAATAATTTCTATCCCACCATATCTTCCCATTTATTCAGTCATTTTCATTTCTTTTTTCCAAGCCCAAAATGCGATCAGTGCATACATAGCCAAACCATACACACAACTCGGAAGAAGTAGTGTGTACGTGCAGGGGCCGATGAAACAACTCGGGAATAGGAGCTCATTCACGGCATAGTATCCTGAAAACGCTACTCCAAAAAGGGAAACCCAGCGGATCCAGGATAGGCTCATGTTGTTCCGCTGGGTATCATGAAGGATGCTCATGGCCAGAATGATTCCAAATAATACCAGCCCATACACGCAGACGGGCAATCCCAGCAAGTAGGGGCATCCTTCCGTGAGAGGACACGTTCCCGTGGTAAGTTTGGAATAGGTCAAAAATCCTGCAAATAAAAATCCAGTAAGTGAAAGAAGAAAGATTTTGGTCATGCGAGGAATGGCCATATACGGGTTGCATGACTTTTCTTCCATAAAAACAAGGAACTTTCCAAAAAGATACTACTTATTTCCCGTTTTTTTACATGTAACGATGTAGCATGTATCGGTGCGCCGCAGCATGGTGGCCGGTTTCCATTAGGGCTTCTTCCGTCACTTCACGGATGGCTTCCACAGGAAGCGGTTTGTTTCCAACTATTTTTTCCAAGCGTCGAATAATAATCTTCGTGACCCGCTCGCATTCTCTTTCGCTGGTAATACCCGTCATAGAGAATGCTTTTCGGATGGATTTGAATATTTTTTTGGGGGAAAATAGTTCGGTTTTTCCACTGCGTTTCAATACTTTTTTTATTTTAGATGGGGATTCTTGTAAAAAAGAAAAGTCGTAATGGTCTGCGATGTCATTCATTTTTCGTGTGTTGAGATCATCCACAATGATCTTTCGGATCGTGTCGGATGAAAGTTGTTTCGGGCGCACACGGTGAACACGAAGGGCAATTTCTTCCATCCATATTTTTTCAATTAATTTTTTTCGTCCGCGCGCATGCGCGTATGATTTCTCAAGCCCCTCGACTATTTTGTAGGATTGAAAACGTTCAACGGATCCGTTGCGTTTTACCACGCGTTCCACGGTCATGTTATTTCACCATTCCCGTTTTTTGAAGAAAAGCCATAAGGAGAATAACGATTATCGTTCCCACCATCAACGAAATCAATAGATTCCCCGCAACGGTGGAGAGGATCCATATCCCAATCAACAGGAGTGCGATTCCTATTCCTAGGCGCATGACTCCACGGTGTTCTTTTCTCCAGGATTCCATCATTTTGAGGCCCATTCCAGTGTAAGCGAGGTAAATCAATGCCAAGAGGGGAAGGACAAAGACAAGGTTGTAGAGTAGTAGCAATGGCAATCCCGTCACATACCCATACCCCGATTGCGACATGAGGGTGAGAACGGCCAAATAGGGGGCACCGGTGCAGGGGAGTTCAACAAGAGTGAGAATGGCTCCGGCCATGAATGTCGCAGCAAGACTGACATGGGCACCCTTGGCTTGTTTTTCAACCAGTTTAACGAGTTGTTGAGGAATCGCCAACGAAAACCATCGTCCGTACCAAAAATAATCCTTGACTTCAAGGAATCCTGCAATCATGACAAATGCTCCAATCACAAAATAGAACAATTGGGAAATCACCACAATGTCGCGCACGGAGTTAAACAAGCTCAAGAGCGTTAATCCCCCAATCAAATACGTAAGGTAGACACCCAACGTATAGGTTAGTCCGTTAATCAAAATGGCTTTTTTGTTTCCCGATTTGAGAAGCATGGTGAGGAGCAAAATCAGCACGCCAATGACACAAGGGTTAATGGAATCAATGAGTCCCAACCCAATGATGATAGGGATAGATAATTCGGGGGGAGTAAAATTAGAATAATCCTGTTGCGCGAAAACAGCAGGTAATAGGATAATGAACATTCCAAGCAGGATGGTTTTTTTCATGGGAATGGGTTCACCCGTTTCCTAGAGTGGGAAAACGAATGGGCGTTTGGCTCCATGCTTGCGTCACTTCATCCATCGTGCGGGAATCAAACACCGTCCATATGACATCCCGATCGTGCATTTCATATTTACGATACTCCGTATTGGGTTTTCCATTTACGAGCATTTTCCACGTACCAACCGTCCCATCCGAACACGTGTCCCCGTTCGTTTTTCCATCGAGTTGAGTAGAGGAGAAGGGAATGTTAACCTGATCATAAAACGATCCGAGTGTAAGGTCGGTGGTATCAATTATTTTTTTGGCGACATTGTCATACGGAAGTTTGTCGTGCCAGTGAATAATGTTTTTCTCTTCGTGCGTGTGGGATTTTTGGAGGGAACCGAGTTCAACCGGTAACGGGAATTCTTCTCCACATATTTCAATAGGCGCATAAATATGAAAGTGCGAGCTCCAAAAACATGTATCGGGGGTAGGACATGTGACGATTCCTTCGGTGGAAGCCCCGGAGTTGAATGTGACAAACAAGGAATATCCGATGATTCCAATTCCAAGAAGGATGAGGATCGGGATGATCCATTTGGTGGCCGAGGAACCTCCGTTATTGGTTTTGGTCATTCATCATCACTCCTTCATGTACAACCGCGATTCCTTGTCCACCCCACGCAGTAGGAGGGAGGGGGATGTATCCTGCAACTTGAAAATTTTCCATGTTTATAACCGTGACCCAGGTCGTGAACTTATTGGTGATATAGGCGTAATATCCTCCTCCTTTTTGGGGTCCAAATGCAACCCCGTGTGCTCCCAATCCGACATTAGGAACTTTTTGTACTATCTCCCATGTTTCAGTCGAAATAATGGCAGCGGCGGCATCATAGGTTAGTGGAACCACCACGTATTTTCCATCCGGACTTAATCCGACTTGAATAGGTCCTTTTCCGATTTCGAATGATTTTACAAGCGTTTTGTTGTCCACGTCAAACACGTAGAATATTCCCTCATTACTCGTGGCTGCATATGCGAATTTTCCATCCAGTGTCATTCCGGCCATGAGAGGCAGTGTATGAGTGTGTTCTTTTCCTTCTTCATCCATGACGGTGTGAGAATCATCAACATATAGCGGGGCGCTAAAAATAATTTTATTTGTTTCCAGATCCCAGACGCTGATTTCCGCTTTTTCGGTTGATGCAACGGCCATGCGTTTCCCATCCCCACTCATCATGTGACCGTGAGGCCCTTTGGGCGCGCGAACCTTTTCGAGGAGATTGAACTGCTTATCCAAAATAGCAATCCCGTCATCCCCTTGTAATGTCACATAGATTTTTTCGCCATTCATTCCCGGCATCACGTGCGCAGGGCTCTCTCCCACCAGAACGTGATTGACTATTTTTCCGGTTGCTTGATCAATCACGCTCAAATATTGGTCAAACCAATTGGTTTGAAGCATTTTGTCTCCGAATGGAATGATATTATGAGGATTGTTTAATCGCGAATCGGTGATAATTTTTTCAATTTCCCATGTTTCGGCATTGATCACGTAAATGGCGCCCGGTTCTTTGTTCCCAGGAACCTTTTCAAATTGGGCGTCCATCCAGATTTTTCCTTCACCGGAAATAAGGGGTAATTCTCCGGGTGGACTTTTGGCTTCGAGTGGCCAATTATTCCAAATGGGAATTTTTTCAGGAGGAATTTTCATTCCCACTCCAATGACTCCTTTCATGTAAGGATGGATGGGGCAAATGTATACGTAAATGCCCGGCTTGGAAAAAGTATGGACAAATTCCTTCGTGAAGTGTCCGGAATGAATCTCTTCCGGCCCTTCCAATGCCATAACCGGATGTACTGCTGGAAGGTTCGTGGTCCATTTTACGGTTGTTCCGGGTTCGATTTCCAACACGGCTGGAAAATACCAGGGGGCATCGTCCCGAATCTCAATGATTTTGCTTGGGTTTGAAAGAAAGAGAAAATAGGATCCCATTCCCACGATAAGGAGAAGGACTCCGACGCCTAAAAGAATTTTCCAATCTGTGCGTTCATTCTTTTTTGTCATATATCCCACACCTTCTTCGTATGCAAGGGTATGAATAATGGAGTTAAAAAAGGAAAAGTACCCAAAAAGATACTATGCCTCCTACTGAATGTGCTCCTTTGCATACTTTTCACTTGCTGGGAAAAAAGGATTTTGTTCCCATTCTGGAAGAATTTTATTTTGGTAAATATGAGGGATTCAATCATCTCACACGAAAAATAAAAATTACGCCCAAACAACTATCGCAACGTCTCAAAGAAATGGAAGAAGGGGTGCTCATTGAAAAGAAAGAGGAAACCTACTATCTTACATCAAAAGGAAAAGAATTGAGTGAGCTCATTCAACACATCAAGGAGTTCCACACCCGCTACCATCAAGCGCCTGTAACTTGTGCAGGAAACTCTTGCGGCGAATGTGTGCTGTTTGTAAAATAGATACGAACTATTTTGAATAAATGAATCCTATCGTCCGCCTGCTGCCTTCCCTTTCTCCAAAATGAATGTTCTTAAGCATCTCCTATCTGGTGAATAGTTATGCGTGAATCATATGCCTGCCCCATGCATCCGGAAATAAAATCATCCAAAAATAGTGGGATCAAATAGAGTTAATCGATTGGCTGATGACTTCAGTAAATAAAAAAAAGGAAATGGGCAATTTCTTATTTTTTCATTGCCCAATTATATCCGAATGCGACCAAATACCCAATGACTCCGCCAATAATGGCCCAGACGATCGTACTCATGATGATCCAGCTGAGACCGAAATCTCCACCACTCATCATCGCGCCGCCCATCATCAAGCGATACATACTCATTGTGGTTCCGGTGATCATTCCGATAATCCCAAAAATGAAATGAGACCCTCCCGCTGCGAGAGCTCCTCCAATGGTTGCCGCACGTATATTCAAGTGATCCATACTTTCGCCTCCTTATTCTGATTAAAATCCTAGAATTAATAAAATAGTGGTTTGAAGGACTGCCCTCTATTTATCAAAGGAACTTTTCACTAGAAAAAAAAGAAATAGCTCTTCATTGTTCAATTAGCCCATTTTTCCACTCATCGGATAACACGATCTTATTGGCTTTTCCGTGATTGGATAGTTGAATAATTTTTCGATCCGAAAGCTTTTGAACCATCCGATGGGCTTTGAGTCGCGTCATTCCGGGCAATTTGGATAAATCCGATTGGTAGGTTTCTCCATTGTTTTTGGCTAAATACAACACGCATTCTTTTTCCTGCGGATTCAGAAACGAAAGAAGGAGTTGGGATTGGTTTCGCACGGTTTGGTTTTTCTCTCTAATTTCCTGTGAAAGAAGGTAGAAACTCAATCCTCCGATTCCAACCCCTATTAATCCAATCAAAACCATGGCCTCAAAATGAAATTGAACAAAGATTCCAATAATTCCTTCGGTAGTTGGGGAAAAATAGGAAATGGTGGTGATGGCCAAAAAGCCCAAAAATAAGACCACCGAAGCAAACCATATACTCAGTTTCTTTTGGAGCGAAAACTCGGATAAGCCCCATTGTTTCATGATTCTGAAACAATGTTTCATCACTTTATATATATTGTTTCAATCCTTGAAATAACAGGGTGAACGAATGAATCAGCTTGTCATCGTCAGTATTTTGGTTGCAATGATCGTAGTCGGAATGTTCTTCTTCGTGGGGGCGGCGGCCAATCCAACGGGAAAAATAGTCGATTCTTCCATTAATACGAATGAAACGTCCCTAAAATTACCTCCTATAGTAAATGGAAAACAGGACTTATTTCTCAAATCCACAGAATATGGAGTCTATGATCCAACGCACATGATAGTAAAGGTAGGTGTTCCCGTTCGCATCCATTATTCCGCCGATGAGTATGCAGGATGTGGACGAGAAGTTATTTTCGATGAATTCAAAGTGCGAAAATTGGCTCCTTCTCAGGGGGAAGCTCTCATTGAATTTACTCCAACGAAAGTAGGAAAATTCTCCTATCGGTGTCCCATGAATATGTTTCGTGGAGTAATCGAGGTGGTTCAATGAAAAAAACGCTCAAAATAAATGGAATGCATTGCAATAGTTGTGAAATACTCTTGAAAGAGGCTATTGAAGAAAATGGAACAAAAGTAATATCAGCCGATCATCGGAAAGGAGAAATCATAGTCGATATGAAAAGTGAAAATGAACTGATTGCCATCAGGAAAGCCGTGGAGAAAGAAGGATATTCGCTGTCTTAAATTTTAGTTAAATGGAGCAAAGAAAACGATGACTCAAACGGTGCAATTACCCATTCGGAATGTCTCCTGTGATGCATGTGCGAAAGTCATTGGTCGTCTTTTGAAACGATTTAATCAAGCCACGTTTGTTTCCGTTTCTCCCGACGCGCAAACCCTCACGATTACATGCCAGGAAAATGATTTGGGTTCGATTAAGGACAAACTGCGCGAATACAACTATTTGAACGAGGAAGAAAGTACACGTCCTCATTTTTCATATACTATCCAAAAAATAATTCAAAATCATCCGGGCTTTCAAGCCGAGCACGAATTACTTACTCGCACGATTATTCTATTTGGGGTTTTGTTTGTCATACTGGGTGCCATGTATTTTTTCGGGTTCCTTCAAAACGCGCTGTTCATTCAATTATGGCCCATTTTAGCGTTAATTCCAGTAGGAATTGCGATTAATGTGGGGGCATTGTTGCATGTACGACAATTATGCCACCATTTCACCTGCACCAACGGCATGATGACGGGAATGATTATTGGCATGATCTCCGGCTTCATGAGTGGGGCATTAATCGGTGCAACGAACGGAATGTTTGTGGGTTCCCTTACGGGAATGGCAGTTGGAATGGGTGCAAGTGCCTATGCGGTTCGAAAAACGGGAATCATGGGTATTTTAGAAGGTCTTATGGCGGGATTGATGGCCGGAACCATGGGAGCCATGCTCTCGGTGATGATGGTAACCGATAACTTGATTCTTTTCCTCTACATTCTCTTCGCGGTCTGTACCATTATTTTGGGAGGAATGAGTTATTTCATGATTAAGGAAATTGGCCCTATTCATGATGAACGAAAGGAACTGGCGCTGTTTCCATTGGCGCTCGTTAGTGTTTTGGCGTTGACAGTAATTGTTACTCTGATCTTTTTCGGACCCAAGTCGGCCATTGCATTTGGAGCACTGGTATGAAGAAAGTGGAATTGGCGATTGATGGCATGCATTGCGCGAGTTGTGCCGTGCTGATCTCGCGTTCCTTGGAAAAAGTTCCGGGTGTTTCAGTAGCGAATGTGAATTATGGGACCCAAAAAGCACGCGTCGAGTTCGATGAGAAAGTGGCGAAAGAAGAAAACCTAATTGAAGCAGTTAAAAAGCGGGGATATTCTGCTAGTTTGAATGTATCACCCGAACGCGAGTCCCAGATTCGATTGCATGAGATTGAGGAATTGAAAAACCAACTCATTTTGGGAGCCGTGCTCAGTTTTCCCGCATTGTTGATTGGGATGTTTTTCATGGAAATCCCCTATCGGGAATGGATATTGTTTGCGCTTGCAACGCCGGTCCAATTCTATGTGGGTCGACACTTCTACTTGGGCG